>CAXTHY010000024.1:38811-43131 GCA_964244175.1 uncultured Jatrophihabitans sp.
TGATCACCGCGGCCACTGCGGCGGACGGGCCCGCGGGACCGGCGCGGGGCATTGATGCGGGTCATCGAGGCACCCTTCAGGGTGAATCGGTCAGGATGCGCCCCACCTTTCGTGACCGACGGTTCTAGCCAAGCCCGCGGGCGCGCCGACGATCCGGCAGGTCCAGCGCTCGCTGCTGCTTCCAGCGATACATTTCCGCGTCGGCCGAGGCGAGCAACGGAGCGAGTTGGGCTGGCGTCTGAGCGACGGCGACGCCGATACTCACCCCGACATGGTGAGTGCCGAACACGCCGTGCACCGGTTCGGTCAGCGAGACCCGCAGGCGGGCCACGAGCACGCGCACCGCGTCGTGCGCGTCCGGGCCGCCGAGCGCGATCGCGAACTCGTCACCGCCCATGCGGGCCACCACGCCGTCGTCGCCGACGCACGAGCGCATGCGCGCCGACATCTCCTGCAGGGTCTCGTCGCCGGCGGGGTGCCCGTACGTGTCGTTGATCTTCTTGAACCGGTCCAGGTCGAGCATGACGACGGCCAGCCGAGAGCTGGGGGCGGCGGCCAGCGCACCGGCCCGCTCCATGAGCAATGCCCGGTTAGCCAGGCCCGTCAGCGGGTCGTGGGTGGCGCTGTAGCGCAGGGCTTCGCGGCTCTGCCGCATCATCGCGTGGACCCGGGCGTGTTCGATCGCGATCGCGGCATGGTCGGCGAACAAGCTGAGCATCTCGCACTGCTCACGGTCAGGCAGCCGCCCGTCAAGCGGGACGTCGACACTCAGGACGCCGACGAGATCGCCGGACGGTGCGGTCAGCGGGGCCAACAGCGCGTCCGCCGGGTGCCAGGCGCGCTCGCCCCGGCCCGGCACCTGCGCTGGGATGAAGGACTGCACGTCGTAGCGTTCCGGTCCGTTGTGGTGGGGCAGGAAAAGCAGGTCGTCCCACTTGACGGCATCGGCGAGCATCGTCTGCCAGGCCTGCTCGGACGCCACCGCGCCCAGCAGCGCTTCGCGGGCCAGGTCATCGCCTACGACCGACACCACCTGAAACTCGCCGCTGGGGAGCCTGAGGTTGATCGCAGCGACGGCGAACCCGGTGACCTCGACGACGCCACGCGCGACGGCATCCAGCGTCTTGCCCAGGTCGAGGCTGCCATGCACGCGCTTGGTTACGGCGTGCAGGGCGCGGTAGGCCGCGGTGCGCGTCGTCGTCGGTGCTGGCTGGTGGTTGCTCACCGGTCACCCTATGTTTATTTAGTGTTAAGTCTTGGTGACTGTGCCCGAATGCCGGCAAGGGCAACCAGACCGTGCCCGACCTGTCAGGAAAAGTGCAGGTGGAGAACCGAAACACGTCCGATTCAGTTGCTCAGCGCCGCGACGAGTGCCCCGACGGTGAGTTCGACCTGCCAGGGGCGCGCGCCGAGCTCGGTCAGCAGGGTGCGCACCGAGTCCTCAGTGAGCGGCACGGGCGGACGCCAACACAGGCGGCGCACGACGTCGGACGCGAGCAGGTTCTGGGCCAGCACCTGATGCGTCTCGGACAGCGCCGTCACGGCCTCGCGGGCGGCGCTGAGCCGGTGCGCGGCCGCCGGGTCGCGCTCGCGCCAGCGCGAGGGTGCGGGCATGGCGTCGCCGGTGTGGACGGTGACGGGCGGCAACTCGTCGTCGGGCAGGGCGCGAGCCTGCTCGAGCGCGTCGAACCACCGGTCGAGGCGGCGGCGTTGTCGGGGGCCACCGAAGATTGGCAGCGCGGCCAGGTCGCGCGGGCGGGCCGGGTTGGTGCGGGCGGCGTCGACGATGGCGGTGTCGGGCAGCACCCGGCCGGGGGCGATGTCGCGCGATGCGGCGTACTCGTCGCGGGCCGTCCACAGCGCGCGGATGGCGGCCAGCTGTCGACGGTTGCGCAGCTTGTGCATGCCCGACGTGCGGCGCCAGGGGTCGGTGCGCGGTGGCGCCGGCGGCGCCAGCCGGACGGCCTCGAACTCCTGCGCCGCCCACTCGGCCTTGCCGGCTTGCTCTAGCGCGTCGCCGAGCAGCATGCGCAGCTCGATGAGCAACTCGACGTCCAGCGCGGCGTAGGCCAGCCATTCGTGCGGCAAGGGGCGGGTCGACCAGTCGGCCGCCGAGTGGCCCTTCTCAAGCCGTACGCCGAGGTAGTGCTCGACCATCGTGCCGAGGGCGACGCGTTCTTCGCCCAGCAGCCGGCCAGCGAGTTCGGTGTCGAAGAGCTGGGTCGGACGCAGGCCGATCTCGGCCAGGCACGGCAGGTCCTGGTTGGCGGCGTGCAGGATCCACTCGGCCCCACCCAGGCCTGCGCCGAGCGCGCTCAGATCGGGCAGGTCGATCGGATCGATCAGCGCCGTTCCTCCGCCGGCACGACGCAGTTGGACGAGGTAGGCGCGCTGGCTGTACCGGTAGCCCGAGGCCCGTTCGGCGTCGAGGGCGACGGGCCCGGTGGCGGCGGCAAAGCTGGCCACGGTCTCGGCCAACCGCTCGGGCGTGGTGACGGGGTCGGGCACGCCGTCGCGCGGTTCGCGCAGCACGGGAACCGGTGGCGGTTCGGGGTGCTCGGCGTTCGCGCCCAGGTCGGCGTCGTCGGCCACGTCAGCTTGAGGACAGGATCGTCACACCCTCGGGCGGCAAACCCGCGGCGGTGCAGAGGAGGTCGACGAACGCGCGCAGGTGCGGCGCCAGCACAGCCGTGTCGGCCGTCCACGAGGCCCGCAACTCCATGGCCACCGTGGTGCGCGGGCCGACGAGGTCACCGAAGCGGGTGGACGTGGTCTGCGTGACCGTTCCGCCGGCCGCGCGGTAAGCGGCCCCGCGCTCGTCCAGCGCGCCGGTGAGCCAGCTCCAGCCGACGCTGGGCAGCATCGGGTCGACACCCATCTGCTCGTCGAGTTCGGCCGACGCGTAGCCGACCAGGCGCAGCACGCCGTCCCAGGCCTCGTGGCCGTCGGGGTCGTGCAAGAGCACCAAGCGGCCGCTGGCCAGGTCGAGACCCTCGGAATCGACGACCTCGGCGCTGACGGCATAGCTGTAGGGCGCGAGCTTCTGCGGGGCGCGCAACGGCTCGACCCGGACCTCGGCGCGCACTGCGGTCGCCGACAGGCTCTCGACCGCGGCCCGAAAGATGTCCGGCGGTGGCGGGGCCGGGCGGTCGTCGTCCTGCGCCACGTTGCTCACCCTGCCGATCTGCTCGGTCCGTGGGGACGTGGGGTCGATGGGGGTCAGGCTGCTCACCGGCTGGCCTCGTTCCGATCAGGCGGCGCGCCGGGAGCGCGGACGGGCCGCGGCCAGCTCGAACAGGGGCGCGTCGAGCAGCAGGGCAGTGCCGCACTCGACGCACGCGCGATCAGGACACCGCAGGCCGTGGCCGTCAGAGCACGGCGGCGCCTCGGTGAGGCAGTCACGCCGGCAGGTCGGGCAGTACAGCAGCGCGAGTTCGGTGGCCACGTGCGAGTCCTCTCCCTCGGGCGGTCGGGTCTCGTGCCGACGACGGCTCCACCGTGACATGAGGCATCGACAATGGGCGTCAGGCGCGCCGAACACCCGTGCGACGATGGACGGCGATGTCGAGCCCCGAACCCTCCCTGACCACGACCGCCGACGAGGCGTTGCTGGTCCGCGCCGCGCTGGGCCGCCCCGGCGCTCGCCCGCCCGTGTGGTTCATGCGTCAGGCCGGCCGCTCGCTGCCGGAGTACCGCGCCTTGCGCGCCGGCTCGGCCATGCTCGACGCCTGCCGCACACCCGACCTGGTCACCGAGATCACCCTGCAGCCGGTACGCCGGCACGGGGTCGACGCCGCCATCCTGTTCTCCGACATCGTGCTGCCGCTGGTGGCCATCGGGCTGGGCATCGACATCGTCGCCGGCGTGGGTCCGGTCGTCGACGAGCCGATTCACGACGAAGCGGGGCTCGAGCGATTGCGCCCGCTTGAGCCGGGCGACGTCGACTACATCACCGAGGCCGTCGGCATGCTCGTGCACGAGCTCGGCGAGACGCCGCTGATCGGCTTCGCCGGTGCACCGTTCACGCTGGCCAGCTATCTCATCGAGGGCGGCCCGTCGCGCGATCACGCCCGCACCAAGGCGTTGATGCACGGCCGCCCCCAGCTGTGGCACGCGCTGCTCGACCGGCTCGCCGGGATCGCCCACGCGTTCCTAGTCGTGCAGATCGAGGCCGGGGTGTCGGCCGTGCAGCTGTTCGACTCGTGGGCCGGTGCGCTGTCGCTGGCCGACTACACCGAGTTCGTCCTGCCGCACAGTCGCGCGGTGTTGGAGCCGCTGGCCGGGCGCGTGCCGCGCATCCACTTCGGTGTCGGCACCGGT
>CAXTHY010000024.1:43141-45158 GCA_964244175.1 uncultured Jatrophihabitans sp.
GCTGCTGGGTGCCATGCGCACGGCCGGGGCCGACGTCGTGGGCGTCGACTGGCGGGTGCCCCTGGACGAGGCCGCGCGCCGGATCGGGCCCGGGGCAGTGGTGCAGGGCAACCTCGACCCCGCGCTGTTGTCGGCCGGCTGGCCGGTGGTCGAGGCCGCCGTGCGGCGCATCGTCGACGAGGGCCGCGCGGCGTCGGGCCACATCTTCAACCTCGGGCACGGCGTGCCGCCGGACACCGATCCGGACGTGCTGGTCCGCATCGTCGAGCTCGTCCACTCCTTCGAGTCGTGACCCGTCTCGTCGTCGTCGGCGGCGGCATCTCCGGTCTGGCTGCGGCCTGGTTCGCGGCCGCGGCCGGGCACGACGTCGTGGTGCTCGAAGCGTCCCAGCGCATCGGCGGCAAGCTGCGGGTCGAGTCGGTTGGGGGTGTGACGGTCGACGTCGGCGCCGAGGCGTTGCTGGCGACGCGGCCCGAGGGCATTGCGCTGCTCGACGACGCCGGCCTCGGCGCCGACCGGGTCGACCCGCTGACCACGGCCGCATCGGTGCGCGCCGGCCGGGCCAGCCACCCGCTGCCCGCACGCACGATGCTGGGCGTGCCGTCGGACGTCAGGTCAGTGCGTGCCTCGGGTGTGCTCTCGGCCGCCGGGGTCGCCGCCGTCGCGAACGAGGCCGACCTGCCGCCACTGCCGCCGGTAACCGACGACGTCGCCGTCGGCGTCCTGGTGCGCGCCCGCCTCGGCGACGAGGTCGTCGACCGGCTCGTCGACCCGCTGCTCGGTGGTGTCTACGCCGGCCGGGCGGACGAGCTGTCGTTGCAGGCGACGATGCCCGCGCTGGCGAGTCGGCTGCGCGACGGCGGCTCGTTGCTCGCGGCGGCCCAGGCGGTGACCAGTGCCGGTACGCGCGCGCCCGGCGCCCGGCCGGTGTTCCAGAGCCTGCGGGGCGGCCTGGGGCGGCTGCCCGACACCTTGGCCAACTCGGGCCGGTTCACCGTGCGCACCTCGATGACGGTGCGGGCGATTCGGCGCACGCCCAACGGATTCGCGTTGGACTGCGGCTCGGTGCCGTCGGCCGAACTCGTCGAGGCCGACGCGGTGATCGTGGCCGCCCCGGCGTCGAAAGCGGCCCGGCTGCTGCGCGACCTCGCCCCGGCCGCAGCCCGCGAGCTCGATGCGATCGAGAGCGCCAGCGTGGCGGTGACGTCGTTCGCGTTCGCCCGGCTCGACCTGCCCGCCGGGTCCGGGCTGCTCGTCGCCTCGGGGGAGCGCCTGGCGACCAAGGCGGTCACCGTCTCGTCGCAGAAGTGGTCGCTGCCCGGCGATCTCACGCTGCTGCGGGCGTCGGTAGGGCGGCACGGCGAGCCCCAGGCGCTGCAGTTCGACGACGCCGAGCTGATCGGGTTGGTGCGCCGCGATCTGCAGGTGTTGTTCGGTATCGAGGCGGCGCCGCTCGACGCTCGGGTAACGCGGTGGGGCGGTGGATTGCCGCAGTACGCGGTCGGCCACGTGGAACGGATCGCGCAGGTGCGGGCCGCCGTGGCGTCGGTTCCCGGGCTGGCCGTCTGCGGGGCCGCGTTCGACGGCGTCGGGATCCCGGCCTGCATTGCCAGCGCCCGCGCCGCGGTCGACCGGGTGCGCGCGAGCGTCCCGGCCGGGGGACAATGAGGTCATGGTCGACGGCAAGGCAGCCCGCGAACTCAACGACGTCATCCGCTACACCGCCTGGTCGGTGTTCCGCGCCCGTGATCGGCTCGGTGAGCACGACCGGCAACCGCTCGCGGCTGAGGTCGACGACCTCTTCGAGCAGCTGGCCGCGAAGGACGTCACGGTGCGCGGCACCTACGACCTGTCCGCGCTGCGTGCCGACGCCGACCTCATGGTGTGGTGGCACGCGTCCACCGCCGACGAGCTGCAGGACGCGTACTCCCGCTTTCGGCGCACCCGTCTCGGCACGCACCTCGAACCGGTGTGGTCGAACATGGCGCTGCACCGCCCGGCCGAGTTCAACAAGAGC
>CAXTHY010000025.1:0-1432 GCA_964244175.1 uncultured Jatrophihabitans sp.
AGCGGATGTAGGCCCGGATGCGGCGCTCGATGTCCTCGTCGCCGGGGAACCACGGTTCGCGTTCGGGCGGGATGCTGTTGATGTAGTCGGTGCTACGCAGTGCCGGTACCCCGACCTGCCGCTCTCGGGCCCGCTCGAGCAGCTTGAGCATCAGGAAGCGCGCGCGTTGCCGGCCGTCGGAGTCGATGGCGGCGTCGAGCGATTCCAGCCATTCCCGCGTCTCTTCGCGGTCAATGTCGGGCAACTGGTTGGGTAGGCCGTCGGTGATGATGCTGAACCGGTCGCGGGTCACGCGCGGTCTCCTTACTGTGCACGCTGGTGGCGTGGTGGGCGGCGGTCGTCGTGCGTCGTGTCTCCCGTCAAGTGAACACCCTCGCGAGCCGCTAGGGTCGGTTAGCGTGTTTCTGCCTGGATAGAGCAAAATCTGCTTCCAGGAGATTTGAGGAGGGATGCCGTCGTGAGCCCGACCCCCCCGTCCGAGACGGGGATTGCCGAGCGCTTGGGTCTCAAGCCCGGCATGATCGTCATGGAGTCCGGCTACGACGAGGATGTCGACGAGGATCTGCGTGACAGCGTCGCCGAATCCACGGGCGAGGAGCTCGTCGGCGAAGACACCGACGAGGTCGTCGATGTCGTGCTCCTGTGGTACCGAGACGACGACGGCGATCTCACCGACATCCTGGTCGATTCGATCTCACCGCTGGCCGACGACGGTTACATCTGGCTGCTGACCCCCAAGCGCGGTCGCGGCGGTTACGTCGAGCCGTCCGACATCGCCGAGGCGTCCTCGATTGCCGGCCTGTCGCAGACCTCCATCGTCACGATCGGCGCCGACTGGTCCGCGGCCCGGCTCGTCGGCCGCCGCTCTTCTGGAGGCAAGCGATGACGGATGCGCTCGCCGTCGGCGACGAAGCGCCGGACTTCACGCTGCGTGACCAGAACAACGAAGAGGTGACGCTCGCGCAGTTCCGTGGCGACAAGGCGGTGCTGATCCTCTTCTACCCGCTCGCGTTCACCGGCACCTGCACCGGCGAGCTGACCCGGGTCCGCGACGATCTCGGCCGCTTCCAGAACGACGACGTGCAGGTGCTGACCATCAGCGTCGACTCGGCCTACGCGCACAAGATCTTCGCCGAGCGCGAGGGCTTCGAGTTCCCGCTGCTGTCGGACTTCTGGCCGCACGGCGGGGTGGCGCAGGCCTACGGCGCGTTCAACGACGAGGCGGGCATCGCCAACCGCGGCACCTTCCTCATCGACACCTCCGGCGTCATCCGGTTCACCGAGATGAACGGCCCCGGCGAGGGCCGCGACCCAGCGGACTGGCTGGCGGCGATCAAGGCGCTGTAGGCCGCCGGGCCCGCAGCAGGGCGTCGATGGCCGGACGGTCGGCCCCGGTCACCGGGCGCAGCACCTCACCGGCCTTCTCGATGAC
>CAXTHY010000025.1:1528-5542 GCA_964244175.1 uncultured Jatrophihabitans sp.
GCAACGTCGGCGGCGGTGAACAGCACGCCCGGGTCCTGGGGGCCGCCCGTGCCGTCGGTCAGGTTGCGCGCATCGTGCCCGATCACCAGCAGCGTCCCACCTGGGCCGACCGCAGTGGCGGCGGCCCGCACCGCGGCGCGACGCTGCGGCGCCGCCAGTTGGAGATAGCAGAGCAGGGCGAGGTCGACCGGTTCCGGAGCGACGAAGGTCGTCGCGTCGGCCTCGAGCCAGGTGATAGTTGCCGTGCCCAGCTCGTGCTGTGCGAGCTGACGGCCCTTCGCCAGCCCGACGGCGGAGAAGTCGGCCGCGAACACCCGCCAACCGCCGCGGGCCAGCCAGACGGAATTGCGTCCCTCACCGCAGGCCAGGTCCAAGCCCACGCCTGGCGGCCGGCCGGTGACCTCGTGCTCGACCCACCGGTTCGGGGCGCTGCCCCACACGCGGTCGCCGGTCCCGTACCGCTCGTCCCAGTAGGCCGGCCCGTAGTTCATCGTCGCTCAGCGCCGGACCGTGCGGCCGTAGCGGTCGGCGAGCTTCTCCGCGCGCACCTCATCGGACGTGGCCGCGACGGCGGGGGCAGGCGCGATTTCTTTCGGCGCCGGCTCGGCGGCATCGAGGTCAGGATCGATATCGCCGTGGCGGCGCTGCTTGGTCTCCGAACGAGCCATTACCACGGGCGCGGCCAAGGCGAGCGCGGCGAACAGATACCACTGGATGACGTAGGCGAAGTGTTGCGGCTCGAGGGCGCCGCCGGCCGGGTTGGAGAGGTTCGGCTGGCCGAGCGCGCGCACGCCGGCGGTGCCGGGCTGTCCGGATTGCAGTTGTACGTAGCCGTTGTAGAGCGGACCGCCGAGCCGGTGTGCCTGCTCGCCCGGGTTGATCGACTCCACCTGGTGGTCAGCGAGCAGGGCTGCAGCGTCGTGGCGTGTCTCGGGGCCCCGCGCTCGCGCGGTGATCGTCACCGGCCCGCTGGGCGCGGCCCCCGGGGTGGGCACGCCGCCGGCCGCGGGGACGGCCACGAACCCGCGGACGACCAGCAGCGTCGCCGTCGACGTACGCAGCGGGGTGACCACGAGGAACCCGGTGTCGTCGCCGTCGGTGCGGCTGCGGACGAGTGTCTGCCCGGCGGCGTCGTAGGTCCCGGTGACGCGCACCTGGCGGAACTCGACGGCGCGCGACGAGGGCGCCGGGCCCGCCCCGACGAGGGGCAGCACGGCGCCGACACGGGCTGTGGGCGCGTGCGCGTTGGCTCGCAGGTAGTCGTTCTCGTGCCGCTTCTGCTCGAAGCGCGCGATCTGCCACGTGCCGGCGCCGACGCACACCAACGCGACCAGCAGCATCAGTGCGCCCAGCGCGGCGTAGCGCGGCTGGCGCAGCGTCGTGAGCACCCGATCACGGTACGACCTGCGGTCGGTGCGGGAGCGTTCGCCCACAGCTGCTTGTACCCTGAGCCGCGCCGCGTCAGGCCGCGGCGAGGGCGTTTAGCTCAGCGGGAGAGCACTCGGTTTACACCCGAGCGGTCACTGGTTCGATCCCAGTAACGCCCACAGACACGTCTTGGGAAACTAGGCGGGCGCGGTGATCGGAATTCCATTGAGTCGCGCGGCTTGCGCCAACCGGTCGTCGTACGTGACCACGGTGTCGAGGTCGTCGCCCAGGTCGAGCGCGGCCGCGAGGTGCAGGGAGTCAAGGCTGCGCAGCGCCGGCGGATCAAGGCGGCCGGCTTGCTCGAATATGGCTGTCGTGACTTCGATCAAGGTGAGTGAGTCGAGTACGGCCCGCGCCTGCAGGAGTCGGTCAGGAGCCGAACGGCGCACTGCGCGGAGCAACTCGGTGCGGGCGAGGTCGCACGCCACCGGTTCGCGGTCTGCGCTGAGCCACGCGCGCAGCGCCGTGCTCTCCGCCTCCGCCACGACGAGTTTGGTGAGAGCTGAGGTGTCCAAGTAGTGCACCACCTCAATACCGCTCGACGTTCCTTGTCGCCAGCAGATCCTCGGTCAGGCTCGGGCCTGGTTCGGGTGCGGGAAGCGTCGCGATCTCGCGACGTGCGGGGCGTGCGTGTCCGGTCGCGATCAGTTGCTGGATCCGGGACGACGGGATAGCCGTCAATTGCGCAACGGCTCGCCCCCGGTCGGTGATCGTGATCGCCTCGCCGGTTGATGCCTGGGCCACGACGGCAGAGGCGTTTTGCTTGAGCGCGCGGATGCCGACTTCGGTCATGTGCTTCAATGTAGCTCATTGCCGACCTTGGCCGGATCTCGCTTGCATCCGCGAGGTCGGGGGAGCCGGGAGGCCACTCGACCCTGACGCCGTCGATCTCTACGAGTTCGCGGCAAGGAGAGTGAATCCCTCAGCGTCGTCGGCGTCGAGTCCCTTGCTCTCGACCGCTAGGTCGCCGTGCTCCGCTGCCAGATACGGCTGGAGGTGGGCGAGGGGGTACCGCAGGTCATAGATCTCGCGAAGACTCTCGACCGCTTCCCGCAAACGAAGCGTCCGGATGTTCTTGTCGCGATATTCAGCGAGGATCGGCGTCTCGACAAGCAAAGACAGGACAGGCGCGTCCGTCAGAATGGCACACGCTTCCGGCCGGAATCGAGACTCGCTGATCAGGGGTTTTTCCGCCTCCGGCCAGCGGCTCAACGATCCTGCATTCGGCCCGCCGGCGCAGTACGCCCCAAAAGGGCGCCGCCGGACGACCCATCGATCAGTACCAGTGCTTGCGGCCGGCGATCTCGCGCCCGCCCATGCCGACGATGGCGAGGATCGCGCCGATGACGACAGCGATGATCCCCAACGTCCAGATGATCTTGATTGCGGCGACGAAGCCGATGATGAGCAGGATTACTCCGAGAACGATCATGAACGCCTCCGTTGGCATCATCGCCCACCCCCGGCAGGGCGGGCCCTAAAGATCGGTGTACCCCGACGCGCGGCGATTTGCGCAGCCCCCGCGCTGTCTGTCTGTTTGTGATCAGTCGACGTCGGTGACCCGGGCGACGTCGAAATACGCGACCTCGCCGGTCGCCGGGAAGTGCACGCCGACGCAGAGCACGTTGAAGCGGTGGCCGAAGACGCGGGCGGGTTCGATGACCTCGCCGACGTCCTCACGGCCCCAAACGCGTACCTGGCGCGGCGTCTCGCCTGCCACTCGGGCCTTCACTGCCATCGGGCTACCTCGCTCCGGCTGATCCCCGTGGCGGAGGTTTACCCGTTTCAGCCGATCCTTATCCGCCGGTAGCCGCCGGCCCGTCGCCCTCGGTTTCGCGGGCCCGGCGGCGCTGTTCGTCGGCCCGGGCCTTGAGCCCGGACAGGAACTCGTCGTCGTCATCCGGATTGGTTGCCCGGGCCCGGACGGGGGCACCGGCCGGACCGCGGGACCGGCCACCCCCGGCGTTGCCCTTGTACGGCAGGTCGCGCCCGTTCGCGTTCCAGTTGCGTCCGGCGACCAGCCAGGCAATGGACCCGACATCGGGCAGGAGGATGACGATGAACAGCCACAGCAGCTTCGGCAGGTTCCGCACCGAGCCGTCCGGGGTGGTGATGACGTCGATGATGCAGAACAGCCACAAGGCGAACATGAGCACGCCGAACGCGCCGTCGAACAGCAACATCGTTCCCCCAGGTTCTCTCGGTGATCGTCAGATTACGCCGCGCCGAACCCCGCTGCGCGGGGCGGTAGGTTCGCGGGCGTGCCCCGTCTCGGCGAACTGATCGGCATCCTCGAGAGCTGGTTCGATCCGGCCTGGGCCGAGTCGTGGGACGCCGTGGGCCTGGTCTGTGGCGATCCGGACGAGAACGTCGAGCGCATCCTGCTGGCCGTCGACGCGGTGCCGGGCACCGTCGCCGAGGCGGTCGACGTCGGCGCCAAGCTGTTGCTCGCCCATCACCCGTTGCTGCTGGGCGCGGTGCACGGCGTGCCGGCCGACGATCCGAAGGGCGGTGCGGTGCTCAACGGCCCGCGGCTGTTCGCGCAGCCGACCTGCCACCATCGCCCGGAGGTGTATTCCGGCATCG
>CAXTHY010000025.1:5552-25993 GCA_964244175.1 uncultured Jatrophihabitans sp.
CCGAAGGGCGCCCTCGTGCATCGGATGATCCGCGCCGGCGTCGCGCACTTCGTCGCCCACACGAACGCCGATGTCGCCGCGCCCGGCGTCTCCGACGCGCTGGCCGGCGTGCTCGGCCTGCGTGACGTCCGTCCGCTCGACACGCAAGAGGACGACGCTCTGGACAAGCTCGTGGTGTTCGCGCCGGTCGACGACGAGCAGCGGTTGATCGACGCGCTGGCCCGGGCAGGCGCCGGCCGGCTCGGCGACTACGAGCGCTGCGCCTGGACGGCCGCGGGAACCGGCACGTTCCGCCCCCTCGCCGGCGCGCATCCGGCAATCGGTCAGATCGGGGCGGTCGAACAGGTCGCCGAGTCGCGGGTCGAGATGGTGGTGCCCCGACGCTCCCGCGACGCCGTCATCGCTGCTCTGCGCTCGGCCCATCCGTATGAGGAGCCAGCCTTCGATCTGCTGCAGATGGTGCCGGTGCCGAGCCGACGCGGCACCGGCCGGGTCGGCGAGCTGGCGGCGGAAACCACCCTCGCCCAATTCACCGCGCACGCGGCGGACGTCCTGCCGGCGACGGCGTGGGGTGTGCGCGCGGCCGGCGATCCCCAGCGGACGGTGCGCACAGTCGCGGTCTGCGGAGGGTCGGGCGGCTCGCTGGCCGAGCAGGCGCGCCGGGCCGGTGCCGACGTCTTCGTGACCGCCGACCTCAAGCACCACCCGGTGGTCGAAGCGGTCACCGAGCGCGGTGGAACGGGCCTGGCGCTGATCGACGCCGCGCACTGGGCCACCGAGGCCCCGTGGCTGGACGTGCTGGCCGACGCCCTTCGCGAACAGCTCGGCACTACGGTGGACGTCCGAGTGTCCCGACAGGTCACCGATCCCTGGACGTTGCACGTCCCGTCCACCGAAGCGAGTCCGAGACGCACGTGAACGCCGACAACGCCACCCAACTTGTACTGCTCGACCTGCAGGCCGCCGACACCGCGCTGGCCCAGCTCGCGCACCGTCGCCGCACCCTGCCTGAGCTGAACGCGCTGGCCGAACGCGAGCAGTCTGCGGCGCAACGGCACGACGATGTCGTGGACGCGCAGACGACGCTCGAGGACATCGCCGCGGAGCAGCGACGCCTGGAGAACGACGTCGAGACGGTGCGGGCGCGCACCGCCCGTGACGAAGCCCGGCTGCAGGCCGGTGGCCTGCCCTCGCGCGAGCTCGAGGGTCTGCAACACGAGATCGCGACGTTGGCGCGTCGGCAGGCCAACCTCGAGGACGAGTTGCTCGACGTGATGGAGCGGGCCGAGGAGGCCGAGGGCGCGCTGGCCAAGGCCACCGAGGCCCACGAGCGGGTGGTGCGTGAGCAGCAGGAGCTGGGGGCCCGGCGTGATGAGGCATTCGCCGAGATCGACGCCGCCGCGGCCGAGCGCCGACCGCAGCGCGACGCGCTGGCCACCCGGATACCGGCCGACCTGCTCGCCTTCTACGAACGGGCCCGCGCGCATGGCGGTACCGGGGCCGCGCTGCTGCGCCAGCGCCGCTGCGACGGCTGCCACATCGAACTGTCGGGCAGCGAGCTGGGCGCACTGCGCAAGGCCGCCGACGACGCGGTGGTCCGCTGCGACAACTGCCGGGCCATCCTCGTCCGGACCGCCGAGTCAGGGCTGTGAGTGTGGATCGGGTCGTCGTCGAGGCCGACGGCGGTTCGCGCGGCAACCCCGGCCCAGCCGGCTATGGCGCCGTCGTGCTCGACCCGGCCAGCGGCGAGATGCTGGCCGAGCGCAGTGCGGCCATCGGCACCGAGACGAACAACGTCGCCGAATACCGCGGTCTGATCGCCGGTCTCGAGGCGGCCCGCGAGCTCGGCGCGCGGCGCGTGGCGGTGCGGATGGACTCCAAGCTCGTCGTGGAGCAGATGAAGGGCACCTGGCAGGTCAAGCACCCCGGGATGCGCGAGCTCGCCCGGACGGCCGGCGCGCTGCAGCGAAACTTCGACGAGGTCACGTTCGAATGGATCCCGCGCGAGAAGAACAGGTACGCCGACCGGCTCGCCAACGAGGCCATGGACCGCGCGGCCGGCAAGCCGCTACGCAGCCGAGTGGCCGCCGCGCCAACCCCGTCGCCGCCGGCCTGGGTCCCGCCGATCGGCGCGCCGACCCGGCTGACACTCGTCCGGCACGGCGCGACGGAGCACTCGGCCGACAAGCGGCTGTCGGGCCGCAACGAACTGCCCCTGAACGAGGTCGGCGAGTGGCAGGCCGGCACGCTGGCCGCCCGCTCCTTCGGTGCCGTCACCGCGGTCGCCTGCTCACCGCTGCTGCGGGCCGTGCAGACGGCCAGCGCCATCGCGGTGCGGCACGGGCTGGAGGTCGAGACCGTCGACGATCTCGCCGAGACCGACTTCGGTGACTGGGAGGGTCGGACGATGGGCGAGATCCGCGCCGACGACGCCGCGGCTCTCGACGCGTGGCTGGCCTCGCCCGACGCCGCACCCCCGGGCGGCGAATCGTTCAGTGCCGTCGGCCGCCGGGTCCGGCGCGGTCGCGAGCAGGTGATCGCGGCCCACCCCGAGGGCCGGGTGCTGGTGGTCAGCCACGTCACCCCGATCAAGTTGTTGCTGCGCTTCGCGCTCGATGCGCCGCCGGCGGCGATGTTCCGCCTCCATCTCGACACCGCGTCGGTCTCCGTCGTCGACTACTTCGCCGACGGCAACTCCTTGGTGCGCCTCGTCAACGACACGTCCCACCTACGCCCCGACGACCGTTAGTCCCGTCCACAGCGCACCGGTGGCCAGGACGAGCAGCAGTGGCACCGTCAGCAGGCCGAGGACGTGGAACTCGCGGGCCCTGGGTTTGTCGGCGGCCGGCAGCAGCCGCCGCCACAGCAGCGTGGCCAGTGATCCGCCGTAGGTCGCGTTCGGCCCGATGTTCACGCCGAGCAGCACGGCCAGTACCCAGGCTGGGTGGGCCGCGGCGATCGGGACGAGCGCGAGCGTTGCCGGCAGGTTGTTCACCAGGTTCGCCAGCACGGCGGCGACGGCCGCCAGCGCGAGCAGCGCCGCGAACGACGTGCCCGACGGGAGCAGGTGGCGCAGCGCGTCGCCCAGCCCGTGGCGGGTTACGCCGTCGACGACCACAGCCAAAGCGAGGACGAACAGGCAGAAGCCGGGGGAGGCCTCGCGGGCGATGACGACGGGGTGGACGTCGCGTTGCGCGAAACGCGGAACGAGCAGTGCGACGCAACCGGCCACCGCGGCCCAGGCCGGAGCGACATGGACCGACGACGTGACGACGAACAGCGCGACGGTGACGGTGAGGACGATCAGGGCGTAGCGCGGCGGCGGCGGCACGTCGTCGGCGAGGGTGCCGCGTGCGGCGAGGTCGCGGCGGAAGAAAAGGCGCAGGCTGGCCCACTCGGCCGCGCCCACCAGCACCCACGGCACGACCATGAGCGCGGTGAACCGACCGAACGACAGCCCGGACGCGCTGAACGCCAACAGGTTCGTGAGGTTCGAAACCGGCAGCAGCAGCGAACCGCTGTTGGCCAGCCGCAGACACGCGTACGCATGCGGCCGGGTCGCGACCCGCAGCTGGCGCACCGTCGTCAGCACCACCGGCGTCAGCAGCACGACGGTCGAATCGAGCGTCAGCGTGGCCGTGACGGTCGCGGCCAGTCCCACGACGAGCGCGAGCAGCCGCCGCGGGTCACCGTGACTTGCGCGCGCCGCGAGCGCGCCGAGGTAGCCGAACACGCCGGCCTCGGCGCAGAGATGACCGAAGACGAGGATCGCGGCGAGGAAGCCGACCGTGGGGCCGATCTCGCGCAGCGTGCGCCACGCATCGTGGCCCGAGACGATGCCTAGCGCGACGATCAGGGCGGCGGCCGGCACGGCGGCGACAGCCTCGGTGATGCCGCGCGGACGCACGACCGCGACACCGAGGCTCGCTACGAGGAGCGTGACCGCGATGATCTCCGCGATCACACCGTGCACTCGCGGAGACTACCCAGCTACCGCACCGGGCCGGGCTACCGCAGTTCGGCGCCAGTCGGCGCGTAACATTCGAGGCGCGGCGGACGAGCCGACCGGACGGCCGCGGCGGCAATTCACCAGGATCGCTGTCGAGGAAAGTCCGGGCTCCACAGGGCAGGGTGGTTGCCAACAGCAACCCGGGGCGACCCGCGGGACAGTGCCACAGAAAACAGACCGCCGGTGCGCTAGCGCCGGTAAGGGTGAAACGGCGGTGTAAGAGACCACCAGCGTTCCGGGTGACCGGAGCGGCTCGGTAAACCCCACCCGGAGCAAGATCAAGAAGGGCCGGCTTGCCGGCCTGCGCAGGCGTTCGAGGGCGGCCCGCCCGAGCCTGCGGGTAGATCGCACGAGCCTGCCGGCGACGGCAGGCCTAGATGGATGGCCGTCACCCGGCGCGCTCAAGCATCGGGATACAGAACCCGGCTTACAGGTCGACTCGTCCGCCGCCCTCGCCGTTGTGTCGGCTGCTCAGCCCACCACGAGCGGCCGCAACGGGTGGATCGCGGGTTGGTTCGCCAAGTGCTCACCGGCCACCTTGAACGTCTCGGCGATGTGCGGCGATGCCATGTGTGCGTCGAGGTCGGACTGCGCGTGCCAGACCTCGATGGTGACGAAGGTGCCGGGTTCGTTCGCCGACTCGTGTAGGTCGTAGGACACGCAGCCGTCTTCTGCGCGGGTCGGCGGCACGAGCGCGTTGAGCGCGTCTCGAACGATCTGCTCCGAGCCGGGCTTGGCCGTGATGACGGCGACGACGGTGAGATCAGACATGAGTTCCTCCCTTGGTGCGCCCGGACGGCGCAGCACCCAGTCCATCAGATCGACGGACGATGTGCACCGAGACATGCACGTGGTATCGGTTTTGCCGAAGCGCACTGGTGCTCGGTCGGATCGTTGACCTGCCTCGCCGGCGCGACGACCGCAGCAGCACCATACCTTGAGGTATGGAAAATTCTTTACGATCTCGACTTGTCACTACCGAGTGTCGATGACGTTGATCGACTCGCTGATTGCCCTACCAGGTAAGCGATCGAGCGCGTTCGCCGCACCCGCGATCGGCTTCGCGTTCGGGGCGACGCCTAGCGCCGCTTCAAACGAAGTCGGCGCGCCGTGTTGACGGTTGGGCTAGTCCATCGTCAACTTGATCGTAGCGACGGACTGATCCGTCGATGACAGCTGCCGAGGAGGCACACCGCATGACCGCACCTGCAAAGAAGGCATCGGCCAGAAAGGCCGCGGCCAAGAAGTCACCGGCCAAGAAGGCGGCAGCAAAGAAGCTCGCCGCCAAGTCGAGTTCGGCCGCGACCAAGAAGGCCGCGGCCAAGACCTTGGCGAAGAAGGCACCCGCGAAGAAGGCAGCGGCGAAGAAGACAACCGCGCGCAAGACGGCGGCGAAGAAGGCCCCCGCGAAGAAGGCCGCGGCGAAGAAGACGACGGCGAAGAAGGTCGCAGCGAAGAAGCTGGCTTCGAAGTCGACTTCGCGCCCGACCAAGAAGGTGGCGGGCAAGACCTTGGCCAAGAAGGCACCGGCAAGAAAGACGGCGGCCAAGAAGGCCAGCGCCGCCAAGAAGACCGTCGCCAAGAAGGTGGGCGCGGCCAAGAAGACGGTCGCCAAGAAGGTATCCAGCTAATACCCGCGCACCGCAACTGAACAATGCAGCATCGAGTCGCCGGCGCACCTCTCGACTTCGCCGCGTTGCGGGCGGAGCTGGAGGTGCCCGGCGATTTCGCGTCCGAGGTGCTGGCCGAGGCTGATCGCGCACTTGCGACGGTGCGGATGCCGGACGACGACGCCACCGGCCTACCCCTGGTGACCATCGACCCGATCGGTAGTCGCGACCTCGACCAAGCCGTGCACATCGCGCGCGACGGTGCGGGCTACGTCGTCAGCTATGCGATCGCCGACGTCGCCGCCTTCGTCGTAGCCGGCTCGGCCCTCGACACCGAAGCGCACCGCCGGGGCGAGACCCTCTACTTCCCCGACCGACGGGTGCCGTTGTACCCGCCGCAGCTCAGCGAAGGCGCGGCCAGCCTGGCCCCCGACCAGGTCCGGCCGGCGGTTCTCTGGCAGCTCCACCTGGCAGCGGACACGACGGTCGAGGCCATCGACGTCCGCCGGGCGCGGGTCCGTAGCACCGCGCAGTTCGACTACGACGCGATCCAGGTTGCGCTCGACCGAGGGACGCTGCCGGAAACCGATCGCCGCCCTGCCCGCCGTCGGCGCGGGCCGACTGCGGTTGGCGCGGGCTCGCCATGCGGTCGATCTCGACCTGCCCGAGCAGGTCGTGTCCGACGACGGCAGCGGTGGTTGGGCGCTGCGCCTGCGTAGCCAGACAATGGTCGAGCGCTACAACGCCGAGATCTCACTGCTCACCGGGATGTGTGCGGCCACTCTGATGCGCAACGCCGGCGTCGGCATCCTGCGCACGGTGCCCCCGCCCGACGAGCGGGCCGTGCAGGCGTTGCGGCGAGCGGCGCAGGCGTTGGGTATCGACTGGCCGTCCGGCGCCGCCCCGGGTGACGTGCTCGACTGCGTCGATCGCGCGAATCCACGCCGAGTCGCGTTCATCGAGCACGCCGTCACGTTGCTGCGCGGCGCCGCGTACACGATCTTCGACGGTCAGCCGCCCGCGCAGCCGGAGCACTACGGGATCGGTGCGCCGTACGCCCACGTCACCGCACCGCTGCGCCGGCTCGTCGACCGCTATGCGACGGAGATCTGTCTGGCCGGGCACGACCGAGCGTCGGTGCCCGATTGGGTGCGGGCGGCGTTGCCGGCCTTGCCGCGCGAGATGCAACAGGCCGACCGGCGGGCCCACGAAATCGACCGGGCAGTGGTCGACGCGACCGAAGCGTGGCTGCTGCGCGATCGCGTCGGTGCGGTCTTCTCCGCCGTGGTCATCGACGCGGACGAACGCGCCGGGACGATCGTCCTCGACGATCCAGCCGTGCGAGCCCGGTGCACGTCGTCCGGGTTACCTATCGGTGAGCGCATCACCGTGAAGTTGGTCGCCGCCGATGTCGGTCGCCGCAGCGTGCAGTTCGAACGGGTCGAGGACGAATCCCCGCATCGGTAGCGCGAATCGGCTCAGGTGTAGCTGTACTCCGCGGACGGGTACGCGCCGCTGCGGACCTCGTCGGCGAACCGGGACGCCGCGTCGCGCAGGACGTCACCGACCTGCGCGAACTCCTTCACGAACTTCGCCGGCTTGCCGCTGCGCAGACCCGCCATGTCCTGCCAGACGAGCACCTGGGCATCGCAGCCGCTGCCGGCGCCGATCCCGATCGTCGGGATGTGCATCATTCGGGTGACCTGCGCGGCCGTCTCACTCGGGACGACCTCGAGCACCACGGCGAACGCGCCGGCGTGCTGCATGGCCTTGGCGTCCTGGAGCAGCCGGTGGACACCTTCGTCGCCGCGGCCCTGGACGCGGTAGCCGCCGAGTGCGTTGACCGACTGCGGGGTGAGCCCGATGTGGGCCATCACGGGGATGCCGGCCGAGACGAGCGCGTCGACCTGCGGGGCCACCCGCTGGCCACCCTCGAGCTTGATGGCCTGCGCGCCGCCCTCTTTCATGAACCGCGAGGCGGTCTCGAGGGCTTGCTGAGGCGAGGACTGATACGAGCCGAACGGCAGGTCGGCGACGACGAGCGCTCGGGAGGTCCCGCGCACGACGCCACGGACCAGGGGAAGCAGCTCGTCGACCGTGACGGGCACGGTGGTGTCGTAGCCGTAGACGACGTTGGCCGCCGAATCACCGACGAGCAGGACCGGGATCCCGGCCTCGTCGAAGACCCGGGCGGTGGAGTAGTCGTAGGCGGTGAGCATCGGCCAACGTTCGCCGCGCTCCTTCGCCTGCTGGAGATCGCGGATCGTGATCCGTCGATTCGAGATTCCGCCGTACAGAGCCGACTCGGACATGACAGCTTCGCCTCACTTTCCTCGAGGCCGGCCCTGCCGGTCCCCGGGCGTGTGATGTGGACGAAACAATCGTGCAACGTACTGGCGCGTATGTCTCTACCAAACGGCTGAGATGAGCATCACCTGAGGTCGACTCACCCGCTTTCGTGCCATTTATTGGTGATCGGCAAGCGCCGATCACGACCGAATGCCTTGAAACTGATCTTGGTGCCGGGCGGATACTGGCGGCGCTTCCACTCGGCTGCGTCGACCATTCGGGCGATTCGATGGACCAGATCGTGCTCGAATCCGTCAGCGACGATCTCGGCTACGCCCCGATCGCCGTCGACGTAGCGCCGCAGCACCGCGTCCAGCACCGGGTAATCCGGCAGCGAGTCGCTGTCGAGCTGACCCGGGCTCAGCTCGGCCGAGGGTGCCTTCTCGATGGAGTTCGGTGGGATGGGCAACGTCTCGCCGCGGGTCTCGGCCTGTGCATTGCGCCAGCGGGCGAGGGCCCACACCAGCGTCTTGGGGACGTCCTTGATCGGTCCGAAGCCGCCCACGGCGTCGCCGTAGATAGTCGAATAGCCGACGGCGAGCTCGCTCTTGTTGCCCGGGGCGAGCACGAGGTGGCCCTCGGAGTTCGACAGCGCCATGAGGGTTGTGCCGCGGATGCGGGCCTGCACGTTCTCCTCGGCCAGGCCCTCCAGCGACAGGGACGAGACGTAACCGTCGACCAGAGCCTTGATCGGCACCTCGCGGAAGTGCGCACCGAGTCGCTGGGCGAGATCAGCGGCGTCGGAGCGGGAGTGGTCGGAGGAGTAGGCGCTGGGCATGGAGACGCCGTAGACGTTCTCGCCGCCGATGGCGTCGGCGGCCAGTGCCGCCACTACGGCCGAGTCGATCCCGCCGGATACGCCGAGGACCACTGACCGGAAACCGTTCTTGCGGACGTAATCGCGTAGACCGGTGACGAGGGCGTGCCAGACCTCGGCCTCGTCGCTGAGCCGGTCGGCGACGGTGCCTGGTTCGCTCACAGTGGGTCGGAGCGGCGCCGCTGGGGTCGTCGTGCGGGTGACGGTCAGGTCGCCGCCGGGCACCTCGACCGGGACCTCCGGCGCCGGTGGCACCGCGACGTCGACGAAGAAGACGTCCTCGACGAACTGCGGCGCGCGCATGATCTCGGTGCCGTCGGCGGCGATCACCATCGAGTCACCGTCGAACACCAGCTCGTCCTGCCCGCCGACGGTGTTGACGTAGGCGATTGGCGCGCCGGCCTCCGCGGCCCGCCGCTGCAGCAGGCGCAGCCGCACATCGTCCTTGTTCCGCTCGTAGGGGGAGGCGTTGATGTTGACGACGAGGCCCACGCCGGCCTGGCCGGCGACGGTGAACGGACCGCCTTCTTGCCACACGTCCTCGCACACGGTCAGGGCGATGTCGACACCGAGGTGCCGCACGACCGTGAGCGTGCGGCCCGGCGCGAAGTAGCGGCGCTCGTCGAACACGCCGTAGTTGGGCAGGTGGTGCTTGTAGTAGCGGGCCATGACCTCGCCGCCCAGCAGGAAGGCGGACGCGTCGCGGGGCAGTCCGTCATCGTCGATGTAGCCGACGATCACTGCCGTGTCGCCGAGGCCGGCGGCAGCCAGCTCGCGGGCCAAGGCGTCCAGCGCGGCGCGGGAGGCCGCCCGGAACGACGGGCGCAACACGAGATCCTCGACCGGGTACCCGGTGAGCATCATCTCCGGGAAGGCGACCAGATGCGCGCCGCCGGCCGCGGCCTCGGCCGTGCGCGCCAGCACCGTCTCGCAGTTGCCGGTCAGATCCCCGACGGTGCAGTCGACCTGAGCGAGGGCGATCCTGAGCGCGAGCACCCCTCCAGTGTGGCAGTGCGGCCCGGATCAAGCGGACGAACCACATGCATGGCAGACGCTCATGTGAGAGCGCTGCGAACGGCGAGCGTAAGCGTTGCCGGGTACGGCAGAATGGCGCCAACAGCTTTGTGACAATTCGGTCTCGCAGGCAACCGTTGACCCCCCGCCTGCGTCTGACCGCATGAGAGCCGATCGTGACACGCGCTTGGCGCGGTTACCGGCTTCGATGAGGGACACTGAGCGAGCCGCACTCGGCTCGCTCAGCGCGCATCCCGAGCCCGGCGCGGGCGAGGTAGGCAGTCGTTTACGGAGGATCGATCGATGGAGCGGGTTCGCACCACCGGAAGTCGGGTCGCGCCGCGCACTGTGCGTGTCGCCGCTGCTGCGGGCTCGCTCGCGGCATTGCTGGCACTCGCCGCGTGCACGTCCGGCGCCAAGGGCGGCAGCAACTCCGGTGGCGCCGTGGCCAGCCCCTCGGCCGTGACGTCCGCCTCGGGCCAGCCGGCCGAGTCGTCATCGTCCAGCGCCGAGGCCGCGGTCATCACCACGAACGTCGCCTCGACCGGCGCCGTCAGCCCGGCCAAGCCGATCTCGGTGTCGATCGCCAACGGCCGGCTGACCGCCGTCACGATGCTGAATCCGGCCGGGCGGACCGTCAAGGGCGCGATGACCGCCGACGCCAAGTCGTGGCACACGACCGAGGATCTCGGCTACGCCAAGACCTACCGGCTGACCGCCAAGGGTGCGAACGCCGACGGTGTCGCGGTGACCAAGCAGGCCAAGGTCACGACCTTGACGCCGGACAACAAGACGATGCCCTACATCCAGACGATCTACGGCACCAACATCGACAACGGCGGCAAGTACGGCGTCGGCATGGTCGTGCGGGTGCACTTCGACGAGTCGGTCAACCGCAAGAAGGCCGAACGGGCACTGCAGGTCACCACGACCCCGAGCGTGACCGGCGGTTGGTACTGGAGCGACGACCAGAACGTCTACTGGCGGCCGAAGTCCTACTACGCACCGGGCACCAAGGTCTCGGTGGCTGCGAAGGTCTACGGCGTCGAGGTCGGCAAGGGCCTCTACGGCCAGGCCGACGACGTGAAGTCGTTCACGATCGGCGCCAAGCATGTCGCGATCGCGAACGCGAAGACGCACCACGTGAAGGTCTACTTCAACGACAAGCTGGTGCGGAACATGCCCACCTCGATGGGGCAGGGCGGCACGATCCAGGGCAAGTACGGCCCGATCTACCTGTGGACGATGCCCGGCAACTACACCGTCATCAACCACGAGAACCCGGCCATCATGTCTTCTGACAGCTACGGCCTGCCGGCGAACTCACCGCTGGGCTACGCCCCGGAGAAGGTGTACTGGTCGACCAAGATCAGCGTTGACGGCATCTACCTGCACGAGCTCGACACCACGGTCTGGGCGCAGGGCCACCAGAACGTCTC
Organism: uncultured Jatrophihabitans sp.; assembly: GCA_964244175.1. Classification (GTDB taxonomy): domain Bacteria; phylum Actinomycetota; class Actinomycetes; order Mycobacteriales; family Jatrophihabitantaceae; genus Jatrophihabitans. The sequence continues at coordinate 16,791 of CAXTHY010000025.1, forward strand.
GCACGGCTGCCTGAACCTGAACTACAAGAACGCCCACTGGTACTACCAGCACTCGATCGTGGGCGACGTGGTGAAGGTCGTGCACTCCGGCGGCCCGAAGATCCGTTTCGACCAGGGCGGCCAGTGGAGTGTGCCCTGGTCGACCTGGCTCAAAGGCAGCGCTCTGTAGGGTCCCAGTTAACGCACCAGCAACAACGCAAGGTCAGACTCGCTGGGTCGAGACGACAAGCGTGAGGGCCGGGGAGGCGGGACAGCCCGGGAGGCGGAGTACTACATGGATCGTCAGCAGGAGTTCGTGCTGCGCACGCTCGAGGAACGCAACATCCGCTTCGTCCGGTTGTGGTTCACCGATGTACTCGGAATGCTGAAGTCGGTAGCGGTCGCGCCGGCCGAACTCGACGGCGCGTTCGAAGAGGGCATCGGCTTCGACGGCTCGTCGATCGAGGGTTTCTCGCGCGCCAGTGAGAGCGACATGCTGGCCCGTCCCGACCCGTCGACGTTCCAGGTCCTGCCGGAGACCGACGGGCGGCCCACCGACTCGGCGCGGATGTTCTGCGACATCACGATGCCCGACGGTTCGCCGTCGTGGGCCGACCCGCGCTACGTGTTGCGGCGCGCGCTGTCGAAGGCGGCCGAGCGCGGGTTCACGTTCTACACCCACCCCGAGATCGAGTTCTTCCTGCTCAAGAACCGCCCGCTGGACGGCTCGCCGCCGGAGCCGATCGACTTCGGCGGGTACTTCGACATGACGAGCCACGACGTCGCGCACGATTTCCGCCGCGCCGCGGTGAGCGCGCTCGAGGGGCTCGGCATCTCCGTCGAGTTCAGTCACCACGAGGTCGCGCCGGGCCAGCAGGAGATCGACCTGCGCTACGCCGACGCGCTGTCGACTGCCGACAATCTGATGACGTTCCGGCACGTCATCAAGGAGGTCGCGAGCGCGCACGGCGCGCACGCCACCTTCATGCCCAAACCGTTCATGCACCAGCCCGGCAGCGCCATGCACACTCACATGTCGCTGTTCGAGGGCGACCAGAACGCGTTCCACGACCCGTCCGACCCGCTCAACCTGTCGAAGACGGCGCGGGCGTTCATCGCCGGGCTGCTGGTCCACGCGCGGGAGATCACCGCCGTGACGAACCAGTGGGTGAACTCGTACAAGCGGTTGTGGGGCTTCGGCGCGCCCGGCGCGCTGGTCGAGGCGCCGACGGTCATCTGCTGGGGCCACGCGAACCGCTCGGCGTTGGTGCGGGTGCCGCGCTACAAGCCGGGCAAGGCGAACTCGACCCGGGTCGAGCTGCGCTCACCGGACTCCGCGTGCAACCCGTACCTCGCGTTCGCGGTGCTGCTGGCGGCCGGCATGAAGGGCATCGAAGAGGGGTACGAGCTGCCGCCCGGTGCCGAGGACGACGTCTGGTCGCTGTCGGAAACGGAGCTGCGCGCGCTGGGTTACGGCGAGCTGCCGCACAACCTGGCCGACTCGTTGCGGGCGATGGAGGATTCCGAGTTGCTAGCCGAGACGTTGGGCGAGCATGTCTTCGACTTCTTCCTGCGCAACAAGCGCGAGGAGTGGATCGACTACCGGTCCGAGGTCAGCCCCTTCGAGCTGCGCCGCTACCTGCCGATCCTTTGACGCCGCCCGCTCGCCGGCTCGACCAAGTTGTCCGCGCGTCCGCCGGTTGGAGCGACGGGTAGGGCGGACAACTCGGCCGGCGCGACGAAGTTGTCCGCGCGTCCGCCGGTCGGAGCGACGGGTAGGGCGGACAACTCGGGAGACGCGACGTAGCTAGAGTCGGATCCATGCCCGGTCCGCGCCTGCTCGTCGTGCACAATGCCGACAGCGATCCGGTCGGCCGGCTGGGCACCTGGCTCACCGAGGCCGGGGCGGTGCTGGAAATCGTCGACGGTCCCGGCCTGCCGGCCGACCTCGAAGGTTTCGACGGACTCGTCGTCCTCGGCGGCCCGATGGGCGCCAACGACGACGCGGACGCGACCTGGTTGCCGCACGAGCGCGCGTTGCTGCGCGCGGCCGTGACGACCGAGTTGCCGACTCTCGGCGTCTGCCTCGGTGCCCAACTGCTCGCCGCGGCCAACGGGGGTCGCGTCATCGTCAACCCCGAGGGACCCGAGATCGGGGCCCAGCTGGTGGCCAAGCGGGGGGCGGCGTCGACCGATCCGCTGTGGGGGCCGCTGCCGATCACGCCCGACGTCATCCAGTGGCACTTCGACACCATCGTCACCTTGCCGCCGGGCGCCATCCACCTGGCCAGCTCGCCGATGTGCGAGTACCAGGCCTTCCGGCTGGGCCGGCTGGCATGGGGCATTCAGTTCCACATCGAGACGACACCGGACGTCGTGCGGGCCTGGGCCGCGAAGTACGCCCGGCAGTTCGACCAGCTCGACCTCGAGCGGACGGTGAGTCGTGCCGTGGCCGTGCATGACGATCTCGAAGAGGTCTGGGCGCCGTTCGCGGCCGCGTTCGTCGAGATCGCCGCCGCCCCCGGTGCGGTCGCCGCTGCCGGTGGGGTACGTGAATCGGTCGCCAAGCCGGTGACCGACCCGGCCGCGATCCGGGCTGCGCTCGCCGCTGAGGCCAACGCGGCCCGCACCTCGCTGCCGATGCCCGGGCTGCGCCCGCGGGATGGCTGACCCCGACGGCAACGGCTCGGCCGTGGAGCCCGGCAGCCGCAGCGCCGCCCGGCTGAGCCGGTTCTCCTTCGTCGACGGCGCGCGGGCGGCCGAGCTGCTCTCTGGCGACGCCCTGCGGTGGTGGGACCTCGAGACCAACCGGCCGACCGACGACGCGGCCGCGGTGGTGATCGCGGCCCTCGGGCGGTGCGCGGATCCCGATGGCGCCCTGGAGGTGCTGGCCGAGACGGTCGCGACGCCGGACGGGGCGCAGCTGCGCGCCGGACTGCAGAACGACCCCGATCTGCGCACCCGGTTGCTGGCGCTGCTCGGCGTCTCGGCCGAGCTCGGCAACCAGCTGCGTACCCATCCCGGCGACTGGCGGGTGCTGGCCGGCCGCCTCGACCCGGCCGGTGCGGCCGGCCGGCTGGCGGCCGCGGTCGGGGCTGATGCCGCGGACCCGGTGACCGGGACGGCCGGAACCCGCGCGAGCGTCACCGGACCGGCCGCGGTGGTGGCGCTGCGCGATGCCTACCGGCGCGAGCTCATGGCGATCGCGGGCCGCGATCTCGTCTGGGATCTGGATCTGCGCGTGGTCACCGAACTGCTGGCCGATCTCGCGGCGAACACCGTGCAGGCCGCCCTCGCCGTGGCCGCGGCCACGCTGCCCGACGACGCCGCACCGTGCCGGCTCGCCGTCATCGCGATGGGCAAGACGGGCTCGCGCGAGCTGAACTACGTCTCGGACGTCGACGTCGTGTTCGTGGCCGAGCCCGTTGCCGACGACCGCGTCGGGGATGACGCGGCGCGCGACACCGACGCGGCGCTGGCCACCGCCACGAGGCTCGCCGGCGAGATGATGCGCTTGTGCCAGTCGGCGACCTGGACCGTGGACGCCAACCTGCGGCCCGAGGGCAAGAACGGGGCGCTCGTCCGGACGCTGGCCAGTCACGAGGCCTACTACGACCGGTGGGCGAGCACCTGGGAGTTCCAGGCGTTGCTGAAGGCGCGCCCGATCGCCGGCGATCTCGAGCTCGGCCGCGCATATGAGCACGCGATCCAACCGCTGGTGTGGACAGCCGCCGAGCGTCCGGACTTCGTGAAGGACGTGCGGGCGATGCGCCGGCGCGTCGTCGACCACATCCCGATCACCGTCGCCGAACGCGACATCAAGCTCGGCCGCGGCGGCCTGCGTGATGTCGAATTCGCGGTGCAACTCCTGCAGCTCGTGCACGGGCGCGGAGACGAGACCCTGCGCACGCCGGAGACGTTGCCGGCGCTGGATGCCTTGCGCGCCGGCGGGTACGTCGGCCGCGACGACGGCGTCAGCCTGATCGATGCCTACCGGTTCCTGCGGGCGACCGAGCATCGCTTGCAGCTGCGCCGCTTACGGCGCACGCACGTGCTGCCCGAGGGCCACCAACACCTGGTCTGGTTGGCGAAGGCGATGGGTTACCGGCCCGACCATCGCGGCGACGCGCTCACAGTCTTCCGGGCGGAGTGGGATCTGCATGCGCAGGAGGTCAGGCGGCTGCACGAGAAGCTGTTCTACCGGCCACTGCTCGAGGCCGTGGCCCGCGTGCCCTCGGCCGATCTGCGGCTCACGCCGGCTGAGGCCGGCCGTCGGCTCGCCGCGCTGGGTTTCGCCGATCCGAGCGCCGCGCTGCGGCACATCGAGTCGCTGACCACCGGGCTGTCGCGCCGCGCGGCGTTGCAGCGCACCCTGCTGCCGGTGCTGCTCGCCGACTTCGCCGACGCCCCCGACCCCGACGCCGGGTTGCTCGCCTACCGGCGTATCTCCGACGACCTGGGCGCGACGCCCTGGTACCTGCGGCTGCTGCGCGACGGTGACACCGTCGTCTCCCGGCTGGCCTACGTCCTCGGGGTCAGCCGATACGTGCCGCGGATGCTCAGCCGCGCGCCCGAGGCCCTGCGGATGCTCGGCGCGATCGACACCCTGCGCCCGCGCGAGTCCGGCGAGCTGGTCTCGGCCATGCGTGAGTCCGCCGCCCGGCAGAGCGATCCGGCTGTGGCGGTGGCCGCGATGCGCGGCGTGCGACGCCAGGAGCTGCTGCGCACCGCGTTCGCCGACCTGCTCGACGAGATCGACGTCGATGCGGTGTGCACGTCGCTGACCGCGACGATGGATGCCACGTTGGAGGCGACGCTAGACATCGCCATGCGCTCGATCGCCGCCGAGCGCAAGCTCAGCGAACTGCCGATCAGGTTCGCGATCATCGCCATGGGCCGACTCGGCGGGGCCGAGACCGGTTACGGCTCGGATGCCGACGTGCTGTTCGTCCATGAGAACACCGGCGCCGCGGAACCGGTTGCCAGCCAAATCGCTCAGGACGTCGCCGGACGGCTACGGGCACTGCTGGGGTCGGCGTCGGCGGCCGATCCGCCACTGAGCGTCGACGCCGGTCTGCGGCCCGAGGGTTACAACGGCGCGCTGGTGCGTTCGCTGGCGTCGTACGAGAAGTACTACGCGCGCTGGTCGTCGGCGTGGGAGGCGCAGGCGCTCTTGCGGGCCCGTCCCATTGCCGGCGACACCGACCTCGGCCGCCGCTTCGTCACGATGATCGATCCGGTGCGTTACCCAGACGGCGGCATCGCGCCCGACGACCTGATCGAGATCCGTCGGTTGAAGGGCCGGATTGACAGCGAGCGGCTGCCCCGCGGCGCCGATCCGACGACGCACACGAAGCTCGGCCGCGGCGGCCTCGGTGACATCGAGTGGACGATCCAGTTGCTGCAGCTCGACCACGGTCACCACGTGCCGGGGCTGCGCACGACGCGCACGCTCGACGCGTTGACGGCCGCCTTCGCAGTCGACCTGATCACCGCCGAACAGGCCGACCTGCTCACCACCGCATGGCGGTTGGCGACGCGCGTGCGGAACGCGATCATGCTGGTGCGCGACAAACCCGGCGACCAGCTGCCGCAGATGGGCACCGAACTGAGTGCGGTGGCCCGCGTACTGGGCTACTCGCCGGGAACCGATCCGGGGCTGCTGATCGACGACTACCGCCGGGCCGGGCGCCGCGCGCGCCGGGTCGTGGAGACGGTCTTCTACGGTCCCTGACGCTCGCCGAGCAGGTGCGGCATGTCGTGGTCGGGCATCCCGAAGTCAGGGGCGTCGACCGGCGCGGTGAAGGCGCCGTGCCCCGACAGCACCCACTGGATGAGGAAGCCGAGGGCGATGATGCCGGCGCCGGCGACCGCGTCGAGGATGAAGTGGTTGGCGGTGGCGACGATGACGACCAGCGTGCCGAACGGGTAGACGAGGCCGAGCACCCGCACCCACATGCGGCGTGCGCACATGAAGACGGCGATGCCGCACCACAGGGCCCACGCGATGTGCAGGCTCGGCATCGCGGCGAACTGGTTCGAGTGCTGCGCGATGTGCGGGTCGGCCAGCGAGCCCCACGTGTGGAACTTCAGGACAGTGTCGATGTAGCCGTACTGGGGCAGCAGCCGCGGCGGGGCGGTGGGGTAGAGGTAGAAGCCGAGCAGACCGAGCAGTGTCGTGGTCACCAGGACGGTACGGGCGCCGCGGTAGAGGTGCGAGCGCCGGACGAACAACCACGCCATCACCACGGGTGTGACGATGAAGTGCAGCGTCGCGTAGTAGTAGTTCATGATCTGCGCGAGCCACTCGTTCGCGGCCACGAAGTGGTTGAGCGACAGCTCCCAGTTCAGATGCAGAATGTCCTGCAGGTGCTGGATGCTGCGGCCGTGCCGGTAGGCGATCGACGCCTGTTCGGGGATGGCGTTGCGGCCGAGCGTGTAGAGCCAGTACCCGAATGCGATGATGGCTATCTCCTGCCACCACACCGGGCGGCGCCAGCGCAGCAGACGCTGGGGGAGAAGACCCGAGTAGCCACCCGGGGCGACCGGCGCAGGCGCTTTCGCAAGCGTCTCGGCGGCCGTCATGCGTGCATCATGGCACCTAACCCGAGGTCTCTTTCGGCGCGCCACGGCGTGCGCTCAGTGCTCCCCGCGGCGCAGGATCGTCGCGGTTGCCGTCGCCACACAGCCGAGAACGTCCCCGAATGCGCGCTCCCGCCCGAACGCGGCACCCAGATCAATCGTGCGGGCGGCCAGCGCGGCGATCCCCGGCCCGGCGGAGACGGTGCCGGCCAACACGGTCACGGGGACACTGCGCTGCTCGCACAGGGCCACTACGGCGCCGGTGACCTTGCCCTGGGCGCTGGTTGCGTCCACCCGTCCCTCGCCGGTCAGCACGAGATCGGCCGCGCTGATTCGGCCGGCGAGGCCGACCTCGGTGGCAACGAGCTCGAAGCCGGGCTGCAGGATTGCGCCGAGCGCGGCCAGCCCACCGGCGAGACCGCCCGCCGCTCCCGCACCGGGCCATCGACGTACCTCTACCCCCAGCGCGCGAACGTACTCGTCGGCGAGATCGATGAGCCGGGCAGTCAGTTCACGCACCTCCACATCGGTCGCACCCTTCTGCGGCGCGAAGATCGCGGCCGCGTCGACGAAGTTGGCCCGCACATCACACGCCACGATCAGCCGCGGGCCACGCGTCCCGTCGAGGGGCGCGTGCGCGCGCAACAACTCGACCGTCGCCCGGCCGCCGTCGGTACTGGCCGACCCGCCGACCCCGACGACGATCTCGCGGGCGCCGGCGGCGATGGCCGCAGCGATCAGTTGGCCGGTGCCGATCGAGGTCGCGGCCAGGGCGTCGTTGTCGCCGCTGATCAGGGCCAGGCCTGACGCGGCCGCCATCTCGATGACCGCGCGGGCATCGTCGAGACGCCAGGGCGCCCGGACGGGGTGGCCGAGGGGACCGGTGACCAGGGTGTGCCGGTTGGCGCCGCCGAAGCACTCGAGCAGACCCTCGCCGCCGTCGGAGAGCGGGGCGACGTCGGCGCTCCAGCCGGTGGCGCGAGCGGTGTCGGCCATCGCCGTGGCGATCTCACGCGCGCTCGCGGTGCCACGGAACTTGTCCGGGGCGGCGAGCAGATGCACGGGTAGACGCTACCGAGGTCGGGGTCGCGGCGGCCGCTCGGCCATGATCGAAGTATGGATCGGGTCGAACGGGCGCGCGATCCATACTTTGCTCAAGCCGGTGACGGCCGGACTGGCTGGCGGGCGTCGGCGAGCAGCCACCGTGGCCTGATCGGTGCGAACGGCATGCTGTTGTATTGGTCGCGTGCAGCCTGCCGCGTCCGACGACGCCGACGCCCTCCGATCCCTGGCTAACGCATACGGCGTCGACACCGAGTTCCACGACTGGCACGGTGAGCAACGTGTCGTCAGCGACGAAACGCTGCGCGCCGTGCTCGCCGCACTCGAAATCGACGCGGCGACCGACGCCGCGTGCCGGGCCGCACTCGACGCGCATCGCCGGGCGAGTTCGGCCAACCCCCTGCCGCCGTGCGTGGTCGTGCGCGCGGGGCATCGGCAGTCGATCACGCTGCCGTCGGGCACCGGCCGGGTGGGCATCGAGCTCGAGGACGGGACCGTTCGTGACCTACCGGCGACTGACACCATCGCCCTGCCGATCGACCTGCCCACGGGTTACCACCGCCTCGACGCCGAGATCGAAGGACGCTCGGTCTCTATCCCGCTCGTCGTCACCCCCGACCGGCTGCGCCTGCCGGCCGCGCTGACCGAGCCCGGCTGGGGCCTGGCCACTCAGCTCTACAGTGTGCGTTCGGCCGGCTCGTGGGGGGTCGGGGATCTGGCCGACCTCGCGACGCTGGCCGACTGGTCGGGCCGCCAGCACGGCGCCGACTTCGTGCTCGTGAATCCGGTGCACGCCGCCGAGGTCGTCGCACCGATGAATCCGTCGCCTTATCTGCCGACCTCGCGACGCTTCGCCAACCCCCTCTACCTCCGGGTCGAGGACGTCGCCGAGTACGCGGCGCTCGACCGGCGCACACGCGCCGACCTCGACCGCCTCGGGGCGGCGTTGCGGCGTGCCGAAGGCGCTGATCAGCTCATCGAGCGCGACGCGGCGTGGGCGGCGAAGCAGCGGGCGCTCCAACTCCTGTTCGACGCGCGGCGCGACCCGCAGCGCGACCGCGCGTTCCGCGCGTTCCGCGACCGGTCGGGCGAGGAGCTCGAACGCTTCGCCCGTTGGTGCGCGCTGAGCGAACTGCACGGCCCGGATTGGCATGCCTGGCCGGACGCGTTGCGCGACCCGCATGACCCAGCCGTGTCCGCCGCCGTCGCGGCCGAGCGGGTGACGTTCTTCTGCTGGCTGCAATGGCTGCTTGACGAGCAACTCGCCGCTGTGCAGGAGCGGGCCCTCGCGGCGGGGATGCGCATTGGCGTGATCCACGACCTCGCGGTCGGGGTCAGCGCCGACGGCGCCGACGCCTGGTCGTGGCAGGACGTGATGGCGGCCGGCGTGACGGTGGGTGCCCCGCCGGACGCGTACTCGCAGATGGGGCAGGACTGGCAACAACCGCCGTGGCGCCCGGACAAGCTGGCCGAACTCGCCTACGCCCCGCTGCGTGACCTGTTCGGCAACGCGCTGCGGCACGGCGGCGGACTGCGGGTCGACCACATCATCGGGCTGTTCCGCCTGTGGTGGATCCCGG
>CAXTHY010000025.1:26003-43034 GCA_964244175.1 uncultured Jatrophihabitans sp.
CGACGCCGGGACGTATGTCCACTACGACCACGACGCAATAATCGGCATCCTCGCGCTCGAGGCCGAACGCGCCGGCGCGGTGATCATCGGTGAGGACCTCGGCAACGTCGAACCCCAGGTGCACGGCTACCTGCGCGAGCGGGGACTGCTCGGCACGTCGATCCTGTGGTTCGAGTCCGACCCCGAGACCGGGGGACCGCTGGCGCCCGATGGCTGGCGCGAGTACTGCCTGGCCTCGGTCACCACGCACGATCTGCCGCCGACGACCGGTTATCTCGCCGGCGATCACATCCGCCTGCGCGATCGGCTCGGCTTGCTCACCCGCAGCGTCGACGCGGAACTGGCCGCCAGTGAGAAGGAGAAGGCGGCGTGGATCGCCGAGCTGATCCGGCTGGGATTGCTGCCGGCAGGCGCCGATCCGGGGGCAGACGAGATCGTGACGGCACTGCACCAGTTGCTGACCCTGACCCCCGCGCGATTACGGTGCGTGGCCCTCACCGACGCCGTCGGCGAGCGGCGCACCCAGAACCAACCGGGGACGGCGGACGAGTACCCGAACTGGCGCATCCCGCTCGGTGGCCCGGATGGTCAGGTGGTACGGCTCGAAGACGTCCTGGCCGCTGACCGAGTGGCCCGGGTGGTCGACGCAGTCCGCACCGCACCGACCGGCTAGGTCAGCTGGTCGAAGCCTTTCGGCGGCGCCGTACGACGAGAACCACGACGAGCGCGGCGACCGCACCGGCGATGATCTTTCCGCGGTGCGGCTCGACCTTGGCCGCGACCTGCTGGGCGACCGGGCCGGCCTTCTCGCCGACCGAGCCGAGCACGTGCTGCACCGGCTCGGGCGCGGCCGCATGCGCCTGCGACGCGGCGCCGGCCACCTTCTGCTTCGCCGCGTCCTTTGCCGCGCCGACCTTGCCGGCCGCCTGGGCCTTGACGTTGAGTTTGTCGCTCAGCGCGTCGACCGTCTGCGCCAGCTCGGCGCGGGTCTGTTCGATGTCGGCGCGGATCGCATCCGGGTCGGACGGGGTGGCCGCGCCGCTCGACTCGGTGCCCTCGGGTTCGGCATTGGTCATGAGGTCGCTCCCGGCTTGAGTGCGTTGATGTCCTGCTTGATGCCGGTGACCGCCTCGGTCGGCATCGGCGGCGTTGCCTGGCTGACGTTCTTCTTGCCGACCACGGCGGCGAGGCCGGCCACGGCGAACAGCACGACGCCGACGATGAGCGCGGCCAGCCAGTCCTTGACCGGTCCGGCCAGGCCGAGGATCGCGGCGGCGACAAGGCACCCCAACCCGTACACGGCGAACACGCCGGCGCCGCCGAAGAGCCCCGCGCCCAACCCGGCCCGCTTGCCCTTCTCGGTGAGTTCGACCTGCGCGAGGCGCAGTTCGTCACGGATCAGCCGGCTGGTCTGCTCGGACACCCGCGTGACGAGCTCCCCGAGCGAGGCGTCGGTGGGTGGCGTCGGTGCCGTCATCACGTCTCTTCTCTGGCACGCACGTGCCGGTCGATGGTGGATTTTCTGGTTGCCTACCCCGACATCGCAGCGGCGTCACGAGTGGTGGGTGCGAGGCGCGAGCCGTCAGGTCAGGCGTTGATCCTTAGGTGTGTTGATCTTGAGGGCGCGACGGAGTTGGAAGATCCGGATGGTGCCGGGGATGGCGACGAGCAGCAGCCCGACCACGGCGGCGATCAGGACGGTCAGTCCGATCGGAAAGTGACCCGACAGGCCGAGGAAGTGAATGGTCGTTTTCTTCAGGTTCTGCGCGATGAAGATGATGAGCAGGATCAAGAAGATCGCAGCACCGATCAGCCCGACCCAGGCCGCGCTGACGCGACCGCGCTTGACCCGGCCCTTCTGATCGAAGCCGACCGGGCGGTCGTGCTGGTCGGTGCCGCCCGCCTCGGTTGACCCCGTCGTCGGATCGGCGGTCGGCGGCGGGAAGGCGACCGGTGCCGGTGCACCGAGTGGGCCGGGCGGCCCGGGCGGCCCGGCCGGTAGCGGGGGTGGTGGCGTGAACGCCTGGCCCTGGGCCGGCGGCGGGTTGAACTGCGGTTCGTAGGGCGGCGGGTTGGGGGGAGGTGGAATCGTCACGGGACACCCTCGGTCGGTGAGTGCGGTACAACCGTCATACCCAGATCTTGGTGCACTGTGCCGGCTTTCGCTTACATGTCTGTACCGGCCGGTAACATCGATCCATGCGGCGGCTCCCTAGGATCGCGGGGTGAGCAGCCGCGCGGGGATCGTCGTCACGGGGACCGAGGTCCTGACCGGCCGGGTGACCGACCGTAACGGTCCATGGCTGGTGGAGCAGCTGCGTGAGCGTGGCGTCGACATCGCCCAGGTGATCGTGGTCGGTGACCGCCCCGACGACCTGCGCGCATCGCTGGCCTTCTTCGCCGACACCGGGGTCGACCTGATCATCACCACCGGCGGCCTCGGCCCGACGGCCGACGACCTGACCGCTGACGTGGTCGGCGACTTCCAGCACCGCCCGTCCGCCGTCGACCCTGAGCTCGAGGCACAGATCGGCGAGATCGTCGAACGGCTGAGCGCCGGGCGGGGCTGGCGCACCGACCCGGCGGCCACGGCCGCCGCTGTCCGCAAGCAAGCGCTCGTGCCGGCCGGCGCCGCAGTGCTCGCGCCCGTGGGCACCGCGCCCGGGCTCGTGGTGCTCGCGCCCGACGGCACGGACCGCCCGCCGGTGCTCGTGCTGCCCGGGCCGCCACGGGAGCTGCAGGGCATGTGGCCGGCCGCCCTGGCCGACCCGACCGTGCAGGGCGCGCTGAGCGACAGCGCCGAGCTGCGGCAAAGGACGATCCGGTTGTGGGGAGTGCCGGAGTCGGAGTTGGCGGCGGTGCTGCGCGACAACTCCCACGCGCTCGCCGCTCTGGAGATCACGACGTGCCTGCGCGACGGCGAACTTGAGATCGTGACCCGCTATGCCGCCGACGCCGAGCCGGCCTACCGCAACCTCGCGTCAACTGTCGACGGCGCCTTCCACCACACCGTGTTCTCACCGGATGGCCGCACGGTCGACGACATCGTGGCCGAGGCGCTTCTCGACGGCGGGCTGACGATCGCTACGGCCGAGTCGTGTACCGCGGGATTGCTGGCCGGCCGGCTCACCGAGCGCGCGGGCTCGTCGGCGTACGTCCTCGGCGGGTTGGTCGTGTACTCGAACGCGGCGAAGACGGCGCTGGCCGGGGTGCCGGCCGAGTTGATCGAGCGGGTCGGCGCGGTCAGCGCCGAGGTTGGCGAGGCTTTGGCGCGCGGCGCCCGCGAGCACGTCGGCACCGACATCGGGGTCGGCATCACTGGCATTGCCGGGCCGGGCGGGGGGAGTGCCGACAAACCCGTCGGGCTCGTCCACCTTTGTGTGGCCGACGCCGAGTCGATCATCGCGCGACGGGTCGTCGTGCCCGGCTCGCGCGCCGACGTCCGGCATCGCGCCGTCGTGGTGGCGATGCACATGCTGCGGGAGTTGCTCGTCCCGCCTGCCGTCGGTTGACCGACGGCGGTCAGGTCACGCGGCCGCGACGACCTGGGCGTGCAGCGTGCGGTGGGCGATGCGGTACTCGACGGTCGCGCCGACGCTGGCGCCGAGCAACGCGCGGCCGAGCGGGCTACCCGGCGTGATGACGTCGACGCCCTCGCCGGCCCCTTCGACCGGACCGAGCAGGAAGTCTTCGGGGCCGTCACCGAAGTCGACGGTGACGACATCGCCGACGTCGAGAGCGTCTTCGGCTGAGCGGTCCTTGCGGTGCGGGCCGTGGGCCAGTTCGCTCTCGACCGTTGCGATGCGCTCCGCGAGCATCGCCAGCCGGACGTGCGCGTCGACGTTGGTCGCGCGGTCGGCATCGTCACCGACGGTCTGGGGAGCGATCTCCTTCTGCACCTGGTCACGCTGCGCCAGAAGGGATTCGAGCCGCTCGACCAGCAGGTCGCGACGGGCGGTCGGGTCAAGAGTTGCAGTCATGGTCATCTCCAGCGAAATCCAAGTGGCGTGCCGTCGGTCCCGGCTGACCGAATAACGCCTCAGCGCAGCTAGTAATGCCCACGTGGGAGGCGATCCTCACCGGTCCACAGGAAACCCAGAGTCTTGTTGTCGAGCCTTGATCGGTTGGGCGGCAGAATTGCTGGAAAGACGCGGCTTCGGAGACATTCCGCGCCGGGCGCAGGTGGTGAACGTCTCAGTCCGTGTCGTCGCTTCACGCGTAGAAGCGAGCGGCGAGGACGGCGACATCGTCAGCGGGGCGGCTGCCGACCATGTCGGTGATCACGGCGTCCAAGAGATCGCCTGGCGGTAGCCGGTGGTGTCGCGCGACGGCGTCGAGCAACAGCTGCTGGCCGGTGTCGATGTCGCGGTCGTGTCGTTCGATCAACCCGTCGGTGTAGAGCAGGAGAGTCGCGCCCGCTGGCACGAGGTGGGTGTGGTCGCGGCGTGCCGTTTCCGGTCGCACACCGACCAGGACGTCGATCGCGGCCGACAGGACGACTGCGGTGCCGTCGGCGTGGACGAGGATCGGTGCCGGATGCCCGGCGTTGGTCCAACGCAGCACGTGGTGATCGGCGTCCCCCTCGCTGGCCGCCGGTTCCACCGTCGCCACGATGATGGTTGCTTGCGTGCCGATGTGCAGGTCGTGGATCGCGCGGTCCAGCCGGGCGACCACGGCCGAGGGCAACTCGTTGTGGTCCCAGACGAACGCACGCAGTACGTTGCGCAGCTGCCCCATGACGGCGGCAGCGGCGATGTCGTGGCCGACGACATCGCCGATGATCAGGGTGGTTGTGGCGTCGGGCAGGACGAGGGCGTCGTACCAATCCCCGCCGACCTGATCCTGCTCGGCCGCGGTGAGATAGCGCGCGGCGAGCTGCAGGTCTCGCGGCTCGGGGAGCTTGGTCAGCATCGCGGCCTGCAGCGCGAGGGCGACGTTGCGGTCGTGCCGGCCGGCGAGCTGCAGTTGCCGGTTGGCTTCGCGCAGGCGCTCCGCGGCGACCGCGGCCGCGCGGGTCGCGGTCTCGACCGCGGCCGCGCGGTCGACGGTCTCGGCGGCCAGCTGGTGGGCCGTCTCGGCGGTCACGGCCCGCAGTGCGACCGCGGCGTCAAGCACCTCATGTTCCATGGCTGCCGCCTCAGCTGCCGTCGTCGTGGCCACGGCAGCAGCCGCCGCAGCCACCGCACGAGCCACGAGGACCGCGGCCCGCGCCGTCTCCTCGGCCTTGGCGGTCGCAGCAGCGATCACCGCTGCCCCGACCCGCATGGCCTCGCGGACGTCGCCTTCGGTCTCGGTGCCCGGCCTGATCGAGTTCGAGACGGCGGCGGCGGCCGCCGCGGCTGTGCTCGCCACCGCTGCGGCCAGCTCGTCGGCACGGGCCTGGACGGCTTCGACCGTCCGGGCGGCTGCCTTGGCCACCGCTTCCGCCGCCGCCGTGGCCGCGAGTGCGCGGGCAGTGCGGGCGCTGCGCGCGGCGTGCGCGGCCCGCGTCGCGGCATCGACCGCCGCTTGTTCGGTGGTGACGGCAGCTTCTCTCGCGACGACCTCAGGACCGGCGCTCAACTCCGCGTCGGCGACGGCGGCAACGGCTTGGGCGCGCGCCGTCTCGGCGGCCGCAACCGCTGCCGCGGCGGCGCGGGTAACGCGGCCGAGCCCGTCATCCGGCGCGGCCGCGAGCCTGGCTCCGTCCGGCGTGCCCTCGCTCATCGGCGCAACAGAACGGGAGGCGGCGTCACCATCGCGGCACACTCCAGCGGCTCATCGTGTTCTGACACGAGATCGATCCCGAGCGATTGCTCTTCATCCACGCCACAGTGAATGGTTTGCGGACGGCTGCCTGGTCCACCTGTACTCAACGTACCGCCAACGATGGGCAGCGGTGGCGCGACGGGCTGTCGGGTACGTGACACGCGCGCAGTCGGCCGCCAGCGTTTGGGTCGTCGGCGCAGGTCCGGCTCAGCTCGAGGAGACCATCGCTGTACTCAGCGATCCGGACGCGTGACGAGACATTCGGGCGGCTGACGCCGCCTACGCCCGAGGAGATGTCGTGGGGCGTGAACGCCGTGCGCCGCGGTGTTTCCTGACCGCCATGCCCGGCACAAGCACGACTAGCAAGCGGTCTCGATCAACCGGCCGTCATGTGAAGGATCGAGGCTAGTGGTCGAGCTTGGTGGGGTGTTTACACTCGATCGAGCCGGTCTGCGTACGAATACGGATCGTCGATCCCCCGCGTATCAGTCGAAATGTCGCTGGCCGGTTAGTTAACTGGAGCAGTGCCTTGGCTACTCTGGATTGTACTTTGGAGTACTTTAGCGGGCCGACGGCACTACTCAGCGCCTTGACGGTTAATGTTTGGTCGCCAGTCGTGTAATTGCCCACGAGGCCACTCCAACCGTCGGAGGCGAAGAAAGTACGATCGCCAAAGAAGCTGATATGGCTATTAAGGGAAACGGGAACGCGGGAGGTGCCGCCAATCTCAGTTACCTTGTCGACTGTCCAGTCGTAGCCGCGGATGTCGGATGCTGCCGTCGCTGGCCCGAGACGTCTTGCCGCGCCGCCGAGGTACTGGGTAAAGAACCCAATTGCGGCGATTAACGCGACAACCGCAACTAAGACGAGCGCGCGACGAGTTGTGAAACCTGAGAATGAAATAACAGGATCGCCGCTGCCCTCGGCGCGCGGACTCTGTTGGATAAGCGTATGCACATTAACCCCCTGAGCTTGGTTCGGCATCAGTGCGAGGTAAGCTGCGTGATCAGGCTGGTCGCCTGGAACCGCGTCGAAGGCGTCCTGGACGACTTCCTCCGCGGTCTCTTCGTCATCCACTGTATTGATTGCTAACCGCACCAAGGCGACGTAGTAATCGTCGAACGATTGCCCGACCGCCCGGACGTATGGGTCGGTGCACGATCGACTCGTGTACGACCGCTTCGCAGCGAGCTTTCGCAGCGCTCAAAAGACGGTCCCTTCTCTCGTGCCTACCCAATGGGACGCGCGTCCGGCCGGATGGTCAACCACCGGTTGTCCCCGAACTCGCTAGTGGCTCGCTGTCGGCGTTGATGACGCCGGTGGGAATGTCTCGGCAGGACCTGCCCGGCGGAAGTTCATCGTGTAGCCCGGTGCTTGCATCATGGCCTTCGTTGGCGAAGCGGTCAGCGCTACGTCCACCGGTGCGCTGCTCATCGTCTGGAACGCTGCGATCACCGCTCGGCGCACAGGGTCTGAGCCCGCATATCCCACTGCCGTCGTCACGGCGTTCATCGTCGCGAATCCGGTGGGAGTAGCGCGGTACCCGCCAGAGATGGCGTTTACCGTGTCCGAGGCCAGGAAGTGGTGATCGACGCTGAACTGCCAGGTCGCTTGCAGGGATTCTGGAACGGGCAGCGACCCGGTTCCGGTGGTCACCTCGGTGAGCACCCAGCGCGAACCGATGAGCGGCCGTGCAGCCTGACCGGCCGAGGGTGACTTTCCCGACCGGACCGAGCTGGTCCTGTCCGAGCAACTCGACAACATCGCGGCCACAGCGACGCCCAGGATGGCCACGCCCAGCATTCTCGCTATACCGGCTTTGCTCACAGCCAACAGAGGTGGTGAGCGCACTCCACCGTTCACGAGCACGGTCCCGGCTGCACTGGTGTTATCGAAGCCACCCGGGAACGGTCCCACATGGCGCGCTCAACGCGGCACGAGAGAGTCGAGCCGGCCGGCGGATCGACGTCGGCGAGCAGAACGGCGAGCTGCTTGCGCACTGAGCGCCACTCGCCATCGTCGAGCTTGATCAACATAAACACGGCTTCTGCGTTCGATCCGACTGGGAGGCGGGGCCGTTGAGAGAGAACTCAGCGCCTCGCCGACGGGAACGAAAGGTTGTGTCTCATCGGTCGCCATGTGCTCATGATCCGGGATGACGGTACCGACCGCTCAGCGGCAGAGCCGGTAGAGCCCCTCCGTGGCAGAGCCGGTAGAGCCGCTACGCGGCAGCCGGTAGAGCCGCTACGCGGCAGATCCGGTCGTTTGATCTTGAACCGAGTCGTCATTGTTGCGAGCATGGAGACCTGTAAGCCGATCCCTGGCCGGACACCGCGACTCGCGGCATGAGCGCGGCTGCGCCCCCTCTTGATGTCGGGGCCACACCAGAAGGGGCTGGCAGCGTTCCTCCGACGGGGCTGCTGGAGCCCTGTGCGGTATCTGCGTTGCGGAGGCGCCGGCTATTGGTTGCAACGAAAGTGACCGTTCTGGTGTCCTACCTTTGTGAGGACGGAGGTGGCGTTATGAGGCTGAATCATCGACAGGTCGCGCTCGTCGCGCTGTGTGCCGGGCCGAGCGCACAAGTTCGGGCTAACCATGTGCGAGCAGCGTTCGCGCTGATCGTGGTCGGGTCGTTGTGCGCGGTAGCGGCGTGCAGTGCCACGACGTCGGCTCACCTCCCTGGTGCTAGCGGGCGCACTCCGGGCGCATCGTCGGCGTCACAATCGGCGGGGCCCGGGGGTCCTACGGTCCGCGCGCGGACCGGACTTGACACCCGGCTGGTCGGCAAGTTTTCGGCAAATCCGATCGTGTTCTCCAGCTTGGATATCGGTGTCGTCTCGGTCAGCGGGTTCGTGCGTTCGAGCACCGTGGTCAGTTCGTGGCAGGAACGCACCACCGACGGTGGCCGGCACTGGCGGGCGGGCCCGGTCCGCCACACCGGCGACGGTCGGTACCCGACGCCGGTCGTCAGCACGCAGGTCGGCTCGGTCTTCACCTCCAGCGCCGACGGCTGGGCTTATGGACCGAGTTTGTTCTTCACCACGGACGGCGGCGTGAGTTGGCACGCTGAGACGCGGCGGCCCCTGTCAGTCGGCTCGGTGGCGGTGGCGCGCACCTCGACTTGGGTCGCCGTTAATCGGTGCCGGTACAACTGCCCCTCCCGGCTGTACCAGGCCAGTCACGTGGGTGGACCGCTCACCTTGCTGCCTGGCCAGCCCACTCGGGACGAGCTGATCGACGATCTGCACCGTCCAAGCGCGGCGACGGCGTGGGCGGTGATCGAAGACAACCACGGCCGGCAACAGCTGACAACAACGACGGATGCAGGTCGCAGCTGGCAGCTCCGCCGGGTGCCGTGCACCGCAGCAGACACGTTCCAGGTCTCCGGCATTCGACCGTATGGTCGAGCAACCAACCGGGGGCGTTTGGGGGCGGGGGTCGTGCGCAGCACCAACGGTGGCCGGAGCTGGCATCAGGTACTGACAAGCGCACCCGACCGCGAGTTGGCCATCGAGTCATTCGTCGCCGACGGAACGAGGCACGCCTGGCTCGTCTCGATGACCAGCAGCGACAGACACGGAATCGGCTTCACCGTCTACAGCACCAGCAACGGTGGCCGGACTTGGACAAGCTCGAACCTCCCCATCCCAAAGTCGTTGCTGACCGGATAGCACAGGGAGCCTGACCCCGGCAGCGCTCAACGCGGCAGCAGAGCGTGGCGGCGCTCGACGCAGCAGGAGAGCGCGGTCGCGATGGTGTGCCGCTCAGTTAGGCGGCAGAGGTGTGAAACGTCCTTCGACTAACGCCTCAACCTCGCTCTTAGCGCTGCGCATAGTTGGGCCCAGTACGTCCGGCTTGCGTCGTAGCTGCCGCCGCCGTAAACGTTGTGCCAGTCGCGTGGACCGATTACGAAGCTCGTTGCGCCGAGCTCGGTCAAGAGCAGCTAGTAATCAGCGCGGTAGCGCTCAATGCGGCATGAGCGCGGTAGCGCTCAACGCGGCATGAGAGGTCAAACCGTTGAGCCCGCTCTGGCCCGGCTCGAACGGGCCGCCTCCCTCTCCGGTGTCGCTGGACGGGTGGTCGGGGTGAACCGACCCGCCTAGGGCAGAGCCAGCGACAGAGTAGATCGAAGATCGTCTCGCGGCGATCTCGACAGCGCTCAACGCGGCGCGGTAGGTGTAGGCGTGCTGGCGACCTCAGATCTGGCGGTACTCGCCGGTTACGCCGTCCAACCATGCGTCGTCCCACATCGGATGGCCGCTGTAAATCACGGCGAGCCGAGCTAGGAGCCAGCGGTCGCCGGTCTGAGTTGCCCATCGGGCGATGTTGCGATGCACCTGGCACCTGATCATTTTCGGAGTCGAACTCGGATGAGTGCGTTGAGCTTCCTGACCGTACGTGCGGAGATGACGCTCGCGATTTCGACACAACGTCAAAGTGCCACCGATGAGCCGGTCGTGGCACACTAGAGTAATGGATGCCACATTGGTGCTGGGCCAGCAAGGACGCCTCGTGATTCCTGCACAGGTCCGCACAGCACTCGGCCTGGCGCCGGGCGATCAGCTCCACCTGCATGTCGCCGGTTCGAGACTTGTGTTGGAGCGGCAGAGGAACGCCGTCGACGAGCTGCGCGCCCTCGCCGAAAACGTGCCGAAATCACGGTCGTTCGTCGAAGAGTTGCTGGCTGAGCGCCGCGTGGCCGCGGCTGCGGAGTGACTGTTCTGGACGCCTCGGCCGTCCTGGCGCTGATCCATGACGAGGCGGGAGGCGACGTCGTAGCCGAACATCTGAGTGGCGCTGTACTCGGTGCTGCAAGTCTTGCCGAGGTCGTAGGGAAGTTGGTTGATGCCGAGCTCGACGTCGCCCGGGTGCGCGGGCTGCTCGGCGCCGCCGGAGTCACCATCGAGGCGCTCACCGCAGCCGACGCCGAGTTAGCCGGCGCCATGCGTTCGTTGGCTGGCGGCCGAGCGCTCTCGCTTGGCGATCGCTGTTGCTTGGCGCTGACTGTTCGCAGCAATCCAGCAGAAGTGCTTACAGCCGATCGCGCCTGGGCCGAGCTGAATCTCCCGATCCAGGTTCACCTGATCCGATGAACGACCCGCCCGACTCGCCATCTAGCTTGGTCGCGCACGACTCGCGGCATAGAGCGCGGCAGCGCTCAACGCGGCAGAGTGCGGTACTCAACGCGACAGGTGAGTCGACCGACGGCGCCGTCGCGCTCAGGGAAGGAGCTCCCAGTACTGCTTGCGCGCTGGCATGGCGTGGATCACCAGCTCCTCGCCGCTGTCGAAGATCAGCACGACGGTCTCGAGCAGCCGGGCTTGTGTGTCGAAGCCGAGCCGCAACTCACGGTGCGGCCAGTCGTCGTATGGAAGAGGCTCGATCCACTGTGGCCAGTCGGCGGCCTGCACGGCGTCTTCGCTCAATACCCCGTGTTTGAGCGCGCTGCGGTGAACCTTCACGCGGCGAAGTCGGCCAGAGCCCGCCGGATCGCCTCGGAGCGCGAGATGTGCTCCCGCTCCGCCACCTCATCCAGCGCGGCGAGCTCCTCCGCCGTCAGGCGCACAGCCACAACCTGCATGGGCTCGGCCCCGCGCCCCGGACGACCACGCCCGCGACGCCTCAACTCCTCGACGTCGTATCCGGTCTCGGCCTCGTCCGCCCACCGCTGGATCTGCTCTTCGCTGACCATGCCAATATCGTATGACGTAAATCGGGGTCCGCGGTAGACCGCCCCGGGACACTCGGCATTTGCGGTCTTCCAACGTCGCGCTCAATGCGGCATGTTGGACGTTGTCCGACCAGGCGCGAGCGGTGCTGTCGCAGATCAGGACCTCGTGTTTGCTTTCCGACGTTTTGGGACGGTTCTTGTAGCGACTTGCCGATTCACCACGACGGCGCCGGCTCTCTCCGTTTGAGTCCATCGGTTGAGTTCGCGACGGCCAAGGAGGACGAGACTCAGAACGACCAGTGAGAGGGCAGTCGCTGCCCACCACCGGCCCGTGAGAACTTCGAACACGCACCAATACCAAACCTGTCCCAGCGCCTTGGCCACGAACGACGAGCCAATTTTCTGCGACATACGGACGCGATCGGTCGGTCTGCTCGATAACGCCCATGCCACCCCGGTGACGAGCCAGGCGCAGGCCACACCTGCCGCGCCGACCCAGAACCCCCAGCTTGGTCCGCTGAGCAGAACGACTGTCCCGCCAATGAGGACTGCGACCACCAGAACGCGGCTCCCGGTTGCCCCTTCATCGCGTCCGATCATGTCGCGAGTATGAGTTAGCAGGGTCCGTGACGCCATCCGCTCATCGGCATGACCGGTAGTTCGGTGCCCACATGTCGTCAGGCGCACGGTTGGCGACGTTGTCGTATGTGAGCTAGGAGGTGCGCGGTGACGCTGGCCGAGGTGCTTGCGCCCTACGGTGTCGGATGGGTGGACGACGGTTCCCTCTTGCGCCACAGTGGCCATGACAACAGCAGAACCGCTCCGGTCCGTTCGTGACCATCTCTCCGAGGTGGTCGATCGCGTCGAGCGCCAGCACGAGCGGGTCATCATCACCCGTAACGGTCACGACGCCGCAGTCGTCATCAGCACCGAGGACCTCGCTCAACTCGAGGAGACCATCGCCGTACTCAGCGATCCGGACGCGCTTCGCGACATTCGGGAGGCTGACGCCGCCTACGCCCGCGGGGATGTCGTGCGCGGCGTGGATGCCGTACGAGACCTTCGCCGGTGACGGACACCAACGACCACGAACTGATCCTCACCCCGCCGGCGCGACGAGCACTGACCGACCAGGCTCCCAAGGCTGTTGCAGTAGCAGTTATCGACTTCTTGACGACGACCTTGATCGCGCAGCCGCGATGGGTGGGCAAACCGCTGCGCGGGGAACTCAGCGGTATCTGGTCTGCTCGGCGCGGCACGTACCGCGTGCTTTATCGGCAGAACGACGAACAACGCGAAGTGATCGTCGTTCGCGTAGAACATCGACGCGACGCCTACCGGCCCCGCTGAGACCACCAACGGGTTCACGCTCACGCGGTAGAACCGGTGTTAGCGTCGATGCCTCGCTGACGTACTCACCCGCGGTGACCGCGACCGTGATCATCAGGTAGGACAGGACGCTGAGGATGGGCCAGAAAAGGGGATCACGCCGGGCGCCGAGGTGCGGCTTCTGTGGCGGCTGACCACGTTGGGCCGCTGCGCCACCGTCGAGGGACATCACCCCACCTGCCTGAGACCGTTCGTAGTTGCTACTCGTCGCCGGTCTCGTTCAGCGCACCGGAATGCAACGCGCAACACACCAGCTCCGTCGGCCGTGTTCGCGGGCCAGCGCGCTCATGCAAGATCCGTACACTTCGCTGATGAACGGTTGTTCGCGTGTTACCTGACCGGCTGAGGTTCTACAAGCGCCCGCCTCAGCGTGGTCTGGCTGCTGCCGTCCCGTCGTATGTCTTCGGGAGCGGCACACGCGGTTCGCGGTCGCCGGAACGACCGCGGCCTCCTGCTGTCCATGAGTCCGTGCCGACGCGAACGCAGTTGAATGGCTTACGGGCCTGAAGCTGATCAAAGTCAGTGACGATCGCATCAACCTCTGCGTCGGTGAACTGACGCATCGGGCGTTCGGCACCGAGCCGGACATACCCGGCCGCAGATCCGCCCGGGCGGTGCTCATCCGTGGGGTGGTAGTAGCGATGCACCGCGAAACCGGCCGCCGCAACCAGCGTCTGAACGTCATGAACGTCCGACTCGAGCACGTCGAAGACGATCTTTACGCCACCCTCTGCCGGCGCGAAATTCCCTTCCACGCCGTCGAAGATACGACAGCCCGACCAGCGGAGCCAAACCCCCCAAAAACATGCTCCACCACACGGACACGAGTCGTTCCGCCATCCGACCCCGCAGCGGCAAAGAGCGCGCTCAACGCGGCAACCGGTAAGGCGCTGCGCGCACGAGCGGTCGTATCGCACCGCAATGCGTGGGCGGCTCCCTACGGTGCCGGGAGCTTGAACTTCCGGGCGACAAATCGAGAGCCGACCATCAGCACGGCGCCGACTAGGAACACGGTGCTCCCGGACGTCCAGGAAACGGTGAATGCGAGCACCAAACCGACTCCGAATAGAGCGATGCCGAGGATGAACGCACACGCCGTCGCGAGACGTAACGATCTCCCAGACACACCGGGAGTACGCACCGTGGCGCGCCTCGCGGTCTTGCACCGCGCGCCGGCTGAGGGGCATCCTCGTTCGCAGATCGCGCGCTCCGCGGCAGAGCCCGGTAGAGCCGCTACGCGGCAAGGCCGGTAGAGAGCGGGTCGTCAACAGTCCTTCTCGAGATGACTGACGAGCCAGCGGCTACCGACTCGGGTAAGCGTCAGTTTCGCGGTCCCGGAGTGGAGCGGCGCTTGGAACGTTGCGCGCCCATTCGTGGCTGAAATCTCTTTCCAGCCCGCACCGGGGTAACCCAACCCCACGACACCGGAACCGCCGCGTCCCCCGAAGAAGGGCTCAGACCCATGAGCCAGCACCGCGCGGAGCGCATCAGCTGCGCTCGATTGCGCGCTGACCCCGTTAGGGCCAGCCAGTCGAGCTATGCCCTGCGCGTCGGCGTTGTACTCCGGGTAATCGCCGCAGTCCCCTGACCGCGCGGACATGATTGCGCCACCAGACTCAGCGGAATAGGTGCCAGACACCAGCGTCAGGGATCCGCCGCTCGATCCGGCAGCGCAGGCCGCGAGAATTGTGCACGATATGCCGACGCCGACGATGAGGACTGGGGGTCTGGTCCGCACGATCAAAGGATCGCACAGGGTTCGAGCGTTACGACGCACTGCCATCGGCACGAGCGCGTAATCTGCTGCCCGGGCGTGGGAGTAACGTTTCCGGGTGCTCGCCGAATTGATCTTCGCTCCGCTAATTGCGTTTGTTGCGTGGATCGGTGAAGTTTCGATGCGCGCGTTCAGCGCGATCATCGACTTCGGGCGCAAGGCTCCCGGATGGCGGGAGACGAGACGAGCACGAGTGCAAGACGACCGATCCAACGCGGACATCGCGCGTCGTAACGCCGTCGAAGCATCGCCGGAACGGTCCCAAACACGCTGACCACACGAGCGCGCGATCTGCGGCAGGCGCGGATGGCTGGTCCGCTCGTCTCCTCCGCCGTGCCGTCGTGATCAGCAGCCCGTATAGATCACGAGCATCCTGCGGGTGCGGTCAGCAGTTCGATACTCAACGCCATCAAAATCCGTGTGGTCATTCGGGTTGTCGCGCTCGACTGTCCCTAACAGGAACGGCTGCATCTCTTGCCATAGCGCCTCCCGACGGTCGCCGACCACCGAGCGAACTCGGCCGACTTCGCTGAGAAGAACGGCGACCTTGCGGTCCATCAGGAGCTTGTGGATTTCGGCCATGCTCAGCTCACGATCTGGCATGCCGCGTTGACGCCAATGAGTTCCGTCAACATCCACGACATCGCGACGGTGACTCAGGTCAGCGTCGTCGGGAAGGGACACCTCCGCCTCCGTCACGTGCCCATCTTGCCCCAGGCGACCCACGCAGGCGAGGGCACGATCATCGGCATGTCCGGTACTTGATCAAGGTCGCACCATACCGCGCGGATCGGCTTGAAAGGGGAGCTGCCCGAGGCGTCTAACGACCTTGCAACAGCTCGAGCACTCGTTCGTTCGCCACGCACAACCGCTCCGCGGCAGTGATCGGGCTCCGGTTTCGTGTCGATGTCGGGGCCGGCGAGCGACTTCGCCGGCGTCCACGTTCCGCTGCCGCGCTCAAGTAGGCACAGCATGTAGCTGCCCATTTCCTCGAATGACCGCGCCGCCAGCGCGCCTGACATCGAGGTTGCCGCCACCTCCGCCTTCGATCCTGCTGCCTCGCCAACGTCGCCACGCCAAACACCCCGCAGAACTGGCGTTGATCTGCAGGTGCTGGGCGCTGCACGACACGATGCCCTCAGGTCTGCAACCGGCGATTCTGCCGGGCGCGTTCGTCGGTCTCCGCTCGTTGAGGCAGCAGCTCTGCGGCCCGAGGACATCGACTTCACGCGTGGCGCGGTGTCACCGGCCATGCAATGGCCGGCGCAACCGCTCAAGACCGAGACGAGCCGCGTACACCGGTCTCGGTCCCGAATGAGTTGTCGTTGCTGCTCGCTGCCGCCGTGGCCCCGAGCCGGGGGCAGTGCATCGTCACCGACGAGTACGGCCGACCGGCTGGACCGTGGTCGATCCAGCGCTCGTTTCGCGCGGTTCGGGACAAGGTCGCAGGCCTCCCGCCAGAATTTCGGTTCCAGGACCTGCGGGCACTACTTCGCCAGCCTGCTCATTGCGGACGGCCTCGACGTCAAGGTCGTGCAAGCGCGCGTGCGGCACGCCTCCGCCAAGACGACTCTGGACGTGTACGGCACATGTGGCCCGACCGTGACGAGGTCTCGCGAGCCGCCGTCGCGAGCGCAATCGCCGCGCGCTCGGAAGTTCTTGCGGACTTATTGCGGACTAAAAGCTGATCGTCGGGCTGGTTAACGACTGGAAGCCCCGAAATCCGGGGCCTCCAGCACGTCCACGACTCAGATGTTGTAGTACAGGTCGAACTCGTACGGGTGCGGGCGCAGCCGCACCGGGTCGACCTCGTTGGTGCGCTTGTAGGAGATCCACGCCTCGATGAGGTCCTCGGTGAACACGCCGCCCTCGAGCAGGTAGTCGTGATCGGCCTCGAGGGTGTCGAGGACCGCGCCGAGCGAGCCCGGTACCTGCGGGATCGACGCGGCCTCGTCCGGCGGCAGCTCGTAGAGGTCCTTATCGACCGGTGCCGGCGGCTCGATCTTGTTCTTGATGCCGTCGAGGCCGGCCATCAGCATCGCCGCGAAGGCGAGGTACGGGTTGCACGACGGGTCGGGTACGCGGTACTCGATGCGCTTGGCCTTCGGGCTGGTGCCGGTGATGGGTACGCGGATGCAGGCCGAGCGGTTACCGGCCGAGTAGACCAGGTTGACCGGCGCCTCGTAGCCCGGCACCAGGCGGTGGTAGGAGTTCACCGTCGGGTTGGTGAAGGCCAGGGCCGACGGCGCGTGCTTGAGCAGGCCGCCGACGTAGTAGCGCGCGGTGTCGGACAAGCCGGCGTAACCGAGCTCGTCGTAGAAGAGCGGCTCGCCGTCCTTCCACAGCGACTGGTGGCAGTGCATGCCGGAACCGTTGTCGCCGAAGAGCGGCTTGGGCATGAACGTCGCGCTCTTGCCGTTGCGCCAGGCGACGTTCTTGACGATGTACT
>CAXTHY010000026.1:0-42997 GCA_964244175.1 uncultured Jatrophihabitans sp.
TGCAGGTCGACGGCGACCTGCACATCGACGCCCACCACACCGTCGAGGACACCGCCATCGCGCTCGGCCAGTCCTTCGCGCAGGCCGCGGGCGACAAGGCCGGCACCCGCCGGTTCGGCGACGCGACGATCCCGATGGACGAGTGCCTGGTGCACGCCGCGGTCGACCTGTCCGGCCGTCCGTACCTGGTCCACAACGAGCCCGCCGGCGCGCCGCCCACCATCGGCCCCGACTACGCGACGACCCTGACCCGGCACGTCTTCGAGTCCTTCGTCTATCACGCCGCGATCGCGCTGCACATCACCGTGCACGCCGGCCGCGACTGGCACCACGTCACCGAGGCTCAGTACAAGGCGCTGGCCCGTGCGCTGCGGGCGGCCGTCGAGCTCGACCCGCGCGTGCAGGGCGTCCCCTCGACCAAGGGCGTGCTGTAACCGCTATGCCCTCTGCTCGGGGCGCCAGCTCCTCTCAGCGATGAAGCGTGTGGTCGTGCTCGACTACGGGTCGGGCAATCTCCGCTCGGCCCAACGCGCCCTCGAACGGGTCGGGGCCGACGTGACACTGACCGCTGACCCGCAAGCGGCGCTCGAGGCCGACGGCCTCGTCGTGCCCGGTGTCGGTGCCTTCGCCGCGTGTATGAGCGGTCTGGACGCCATCGGGGCGCCGGCCGCGATCGCGGCGCGGTTGCGGGCGCTGCGCCCGATGCTGGGCATCTGCGTCGGCATGCAGGTGCTGTTCTCGGCCGGGGTCGAACACGGTGTCGAGACGACCGGGCTGGGCGTGCTGCCCGGCCGGGTCGAGCCGCTGCAGGCGCCGGTGCTGCCACACATGGGCTGGAACACCGTCGACATGTGCGCGGGGTCGAAGCTGTTCGCCAGCATTGACGCGCAAACCCGCTTCTACTTCGTGCACTCGTACGCCGCCCACCACACGTCGGGTCTGGTATCGACGGCCGTGCACGGCGAATCGTTCGTGGCTGCGGTCGAGGACGGCCTGGTCAGCGCCACCCAGTTCCACCCCGAGAAGTCCGGTGACGCCGGGGCACAGCTGCTCGAGAACTGGCTGGCCACGGTGTGAGCAAGCAGCGTCAGCTCGCCCGGGCCGAGCGGGCCCGCCGGGCGGCCGAACGGTCCGAGCAGCACCGGGCGACGCGGGAGCGGGCCGCGGCGGCGCGGGCCCGCCAGGTACAGCGGCGGCTCACGTGGCGGCGCCTGCGGCTGTGGCAACATGGGCCGGCGTTCCGGCGGCACCGCGAGCGGTGGGGCGCGCTGGCCACGCTGGTCCTGCTGATCCTGCTGTTGGTGTACCTGTTCAGCCGCTCGGTCACCGACGTCCTGGTCACCGCGCTCGCGCTGGTCATTTGTACGCCCGTGCTCGTGCTGCTCATCGTCGATCGGAGAACCAAGTGAGTTTGACCCTGCTGCCTGCGGTCGACGTCGCGGACGGGGCCGCCGTGCGGCTCGTGCAGGGCGAGTCCGGCACCGAGACCTCCTACGGCCAGCCGCTCGACGCCGCCCTGGCCTGGCAGCGCGACGGCGCCGAGTGGATCCACCTGGTTGACCTCGACGCGGCGTTCGGCCGCGGCGACAACCGGGCGCTGCTCGCCGAGGTCGTCGGTCGCCTTGACGTCGCCGTCGAGTTGTCCGGCGGCATCCGCGACGACGCGTCGCTCGAGGCGGCGCTGGGTACGGGCGCGGCGCGGGTGAACCTGGGCACCGCGGCCCTCGAGTCGCCGGACTGGGTGCGCGGCGCGATCACGCGCTACGGCGACAAGATCGCCGTGGGGCTCGACGTGCGCGACACGACGCTGGCCGCCCGCGGCTGGACCCAAGAAGGCGGCGACATCTGGCAGACCCTGGCCCGGCTGGATGCCGACGGCTGCGCGCGCTACGTCGTCACCGATGTGCACAAGGACGGCACCCTCACCGGCCCGAATCTGCAACTGCTGCGCGACGTGTGCGCCCGTACCCCTGCCCCGGTGGTGGCCAGCGGGGGAGTCTCATCGCTCGACGACCTGCAGGCCATTGCCGGGTTGGTCGACCTTGGCGTCGAGGGCGCGATCGTGGGCAAGGCGCTCTACGTCGGCGCGTTCACCCTGCCCGAGGCGCTGGCCGCCGTCCGCTGATCACTGTGTCCCTAGCCATTCGGGTGATCCCGTGCCTCGACGTCGACGCCGGCCGCGTGGTCAAGGGCGTGAACTTCGTCGGGCTGCGCGACGCTGGTGATCCGGTCGAACTCGCGCGCCGTTACGACGAGCAGGGCGCCGACGAGCTGACCTTCCTCGACATCACCGCGTCGTCGGGCGGACGCGAGACCACCTACGACGTCGTCCGGCGCACGGCCGAACAGGTCTTCATCCCGCTAACTGTGGGCGGTGGTGTCCGCTCCGTGGCCGACGTCGACGCGTTGCTGCGCGCCGGCGCCGACAAGGTCGGGGTCAACACGGCCGCCGTCGCGCGGCCGAGCTTGATCGCCGACATCGCGCAGCGGTTCGGTAACCAGGTGCTCGTGCTCTCGGCCGATGCGCGGCGGGTGCCCGCCGGTGGGGCCCCGACCCCGAGTGGCTTCGAGGTGACCACGCACGGCGGGCGGCAGGGCACCGGCATCGACGCGATCGACTGGCTGCGGCGGGCCGCGGACCTCGGTGCGGGGGAGATCCTGCTCAACTCGATGGACGCGGACGGAACGAAGGACGGCTTCGACCTCGAGCTCATCCGGTTGGCCCGCGCCGCCGTGCACGTGCCGGTGATCGCCAGCGGCGGGGCGGGGGCGGTCGAGCACTTCGCGCCGGCGGTTGCGGCCGGCGCCGATGCCGTGCTCGCGGCCAGTGTCTTTCACTTCGGCGACCTCACGGTCGGTGCGGTGAAGGACAGCCTGCGCGATGCCGGCGTCGCCGTCCGCTAGCAAGCCCACCCGACCCGCGATGATCTCGGTCGGAGCACGCGGATCCGCGTGCTCCCACCGAGATCATCGCGGGGGAGGGCGGCCGAGCTAGAGAGAGATGTCGGCGGCGCGCACGGCGGCGATGTCGGCGTCGGCACCGTCGAACTCGACGCGGGCGACGTCCCCGCGGCCGAACCCGAACAGCGCCAGCTCGACCGGCTCACCGCTGACCGTCACCTCCGGTGCGCCGCGGCGCACGAGGCGGCTGCGGATCCGGCCGTGATCGGGCCATTGCAGCGTCACCCCGACGGGCACCGCGCGCATGGTCACCCGGGCCAGCAGGTGCAGCTGCTTCCATACGGCGGCCAGCGTGTCGGCGGGCAGCACCCGCGGCTCCCAGCCCGGCGCCGCCCGCCGGACGTCTTCGTGGTGCACCAGGTACTCGAGCATGTTCGCCCGCTCGCGTACCGGCGGAAGCACCCAGATCCAGGCCACCGGCACGGGGCCGATGACGTCGGTCCACGATGGGCCGGCGTCGACGAGGTCGACGAGCTGTTGGTAGTCGCGCGTCGCCGCCAGGTCGTCGACAAGACGGGCCGCGCGCCGTTGCAGCGCCGCGATCGGGATGCGGCCGGCCAGTTCGACGACCGAGCGTTCGCGCAGCACCAGGTGCGCGGCCAGGTGGGCGGCTGTCCACTCGCCGCACAGCGTCGGAGCATCGGGGGCGACGCGGCGTAGGGTCTCGGCGAGCGCGTGCCGCTCGTCCGCGGCATGATGCGGCATGCTGCGAGCTAACCACGCGGCCGCCGGCGCCCAGCGGGGCGGCGGCCGCGATTCGACAAAGGAGCAACGTGCGCGACGAGGACGACCCCCGCCCGACCCCGCCGTCCGTTGTCACCGCGGTCGCCTTCGGTACCGCACCCGTCCCCTTCATCGCCGTATACGCCGTGTTGTTCATCGTGCACGGCACGGTGCACCCCGTCGTCCCGCCGGACATCACCAGCAGCACGCAGGGTGAGCTCGTCGCCGGCATCGTTGCGGCGGTGCTGTTCCTGATCTCGCTGCTCGCGCTGGTGTGGGTGGTCAACGGCCATCGCCGATGGCCGTTCGCGATCGTCCAGGCCGGCATGCTCGGCACCGCCGTCTTCTTCCTGATCGACGGCAGCGAGGGCGGGACGCTGTGGTCGGTGCTGGTCGCCATCGCGGCCATGGCGGCACTGGTGTTCGTGTTCCTGCCCAGCGCGTGGCAACACTTCGACGTGGTCTTGCCGGGTCAGCGACTCAAGACCGGTTCGGCCGCGCCGCCGCGGGCTCGCCCGACCCCGGCTGGGTCGGCTCCGGCTGGGTCGGCTCCGGCTGGGTCGGCTCCGGTCAGCGACTCGACGCCTATGGGCCCGCATCTCGCGGGTGAGCCGCGCGAGCACTGACCGCCCACGATTCGCTCGCACCTATGCTATGCACAGCTGACTCCCACGGTTGGCCTAGTCGCAATGCTCAGGATGAGCACAGCGAAGACCAAGACCACACCTTGGAGACGGCAGATGAGTGCAGCGACGGTAGCAGCCACGGGTACGAAGCGACGCGTGCTGGTAGTTGACGACGAGGACAACGTGACCCACCTCGTGTCATCGGCTCTTCGGTTCGACGGCTTCGAGACCGTGACCGCCGATAACGGCACCTCGGCGCTAGCCAAGGTGGCCGAGATCGACCCCGACCTGATCGTGCTCGACGTGATGATGCCGGGCCTGGACGGGCTCGGCGTCCTACAGAATCTGCGCGCGGCCGGCTCCCAGGTGCCGGTGATCTTCCTGACCGCCCGCGACGCCGCGAGCGACCGCATCGTCGGGCTGCGGGCCGGCGCCGACGACTACGTCGTCAAGCCGTTCAGCGTCGAAGAGCTGCTCGCCCGCGTGCACGCCGTGCTGCGCCGCTCGGTTCCCGATGCCGGCCGCGACGGTGTGCTCACCGTCGCCGATCTCGAGCTCGACGAGAACAGCCACGAGGTCACCCGGGCCGGGGTCGAGGTCCACCTGACCGCCACCGAGTTCGAACTGCTGCGCTACCTCATGCGCAACGAGCGCGTCGTGCTGTCGAAGACGCAGATCCTCGACCGCGTGTGGAAGTACGACTTCCAGGGCCAGTCGAACATCGTCGAGCTCTACATCGGCTACCTGCGCAAGAAGGTCGACAACGTCGAGCCGAAGCTCATCCACACGATCCGCGGGGCCGGCTACGTGATCAAGGCGCCGCGCACGTGACGTGCCGGCCGTGAGCATCGACGAGGCTCACTTCGCGCCTGCCGACGCGGCCCCGCCCGTCGACGACGAACTCGACGTCGGCGCGCCCGCGAGGCGTCCCCGTCGCGACAGCCGGCTAGGCCGGCGCAGTTTGACCGCCCGCCTGGTGGCCGGCGTGGTGGCGCTCGTCGTCCTGCTCGTCGGGGTCATCGGAACGGCGACCTACTTCGCGCTCAGCTCGTTTCTCGACAGTCGCTTCGAGCAACAGCTCTCGTCGACCACCACGCAGAACGCCGGCTTCTTCGACCGCTGTCTGCAGAACGCCACCCGCATGTCGAACGGCAACTACCAGTGCAACAGCGGCCCGCAGACCGAACAGGAATGGGTCACGGCGATCCTGCCGAGTAGTGGCCGAATCTTCGAGTTCAGCAGCGACTACGGCGACGACCTCAAGTCGCTCGACCTGACGAGCACGCAGATCAACCAGCTGGTCAACAACCCGACCACGACCTTCACCGTGAATCAGGACGGCACCGAACTGCGGGTCGCGGCCCGCCAATCCCGCGACGACGACCTCATCGTGGTCACCGGATTGTCGACGGCCGAGGCCTCGCGCACGCTGGGCCGGCTGCTGGCCGTCGAGCTCATCATCGGCGTCGCCGCCGTCGCAGTGGCACTCGGCGCGACGTCGTGGGGTGTGCGCCGCAGTCTGCGCAACCTCTACCGGGTCACCGGTACCGCCCGTGAAGTCGCCGCTGAGCTGTCACCGACGGGATCCGGCCTGGAGCGACGGGTTCCCGTGACCGAAGAGGGCACCGAGGTCGGGCAGCTCGCCGAGTCGATGAACACGCTGCTCGCGGCCGTCGAGACGCAGTTCGCGGCCCGGCTCGAGATCGAGCAGCGCCTGCGCCAGTTCCTCGCCGACGCCTCGCACGAGCTGCGTACGCCGCTGACCTCCATCCGTGGGTACGCCGAGCTGGCCCGCATGCAACGGGCGGCGGGCGGCCCGGACGCCGACGACAATCTCGACCGGATCGAGTCCGAGGGCACCCGGATGTCGCGCCTGGTCGAGGACCTGCTGATGCTCGCCCGCGGCGACGCCGACGGGGTCGACGGTGCCCCCGGCCAGACGCATCACGAGCCAGTCGACGTGCCGGCGCTGCTCGACGACGCCGTCCGCGGCTCGCGCGCCGCATTCCCCGACCGCGAGATCACGTTGCGGGCCGAGGCCGTGCCGACAATCCTCGGCGACCGCGACCAGCTGTTGCGGGTGATCCGCAACCTGGTCACCAACGCCGCCGTCCACACCGAGGCCGGCCGCCCCATCGAGGTGGCCGGGCGGGCCCAGGCCGGCGGGTTGGTGCTCACGGTCGTCGACGGCGGTCCGGGGCTGCCCCCCGACCAGGCCGCGCATGTCTTCGAACGGTTTTGGCGCGCCGACAAGGCCCGGACGCGGGCGCGCGGGGGCACCGGGCTGGGGATGGCTATCGTCGCTGCGGTCGTGCGGGCGCACGGCGGGTCGGTGCGCTTCGACAGCTCGATCGAACGCGGCAGCACGGTCACGGTCTGGCTGCCCGCCCAGGACGAGCCGCCGTTCGGCAGAATTGGCGAGTATGGCCCCCCGTGATAAGTCCGACCTCGACCCGGATGTTGCGGCGCGATTGAAGCGCGATGCCGCCGGGCTCGTCGCCGTCGTCGTGCAGCAGTACGACCGCGGCGAGGTGTTGATGGTCGGCTGGATGGACGACGAGGCCCTGCACCGCACGCTGACCACCGGCCGCGCGACGTACTGGTCGCGATCGCGGCAGGAATACTGGGTCAAGGGCGCGACTTCTGGGCACACGCAGTTCGTGAAGTCGGTCGCGCTCGACTGCGACGGCGACGCGGTACTGGTGAAGGTCGACCAGATCGGGCCGGCATGCCACACCGGCGCGCACAGCTGTTTCGACGCCGACGTCTTGGCGGGCAGCCCTGCGATGCTCGAGAAGGACCGCTCCTCATGAGCGATTCGCTGACAGCGGCCGACCTCGCCGAGCTGGCCACGACGCACCGGCTCGTGCCCGTCACCCGCACGCTGTTCGCCGACGCCGAGACCCCGGTCGGCGTCTACCGCAAGCTGGCCGCCGGCCGGCCGGGCACCTTTCTGCTCGAGTCCGCCGAACCCGGTCGCTCGTTCTCGCGCTGGTCGTTCGTGGGCGTCCGCGCAGTCGCCGCGCTGTCGGCGAGCGACGGACAGGCATCGTGGACGGGCGCGGTGCCCTCCGGGCTGCCGACGCACGGCGATCCGCTGGAGGTGCTCGGCGCCGCGTGGCGCGCGCTCACCGGGCCCCGGCTGGCCGGCCTGCCGCCGCTGACCGGCGGGTTCGTCGGCTACCTCGGGTATGACGTGGTGCGACGCATCGAGCGGCTGCCGGAGAAGGCCGTCGACGATCTGGGGTTGCCCGAGGTCACGATGCTGCTGGTCACCGATCTGGCTGCCGTCGACCATCACGAGTGCACGGTCGTGCTGATCGCGAACGCGTTGCTGCACCCGGAAATGGGCGCCGAGCAGATCGCCGCCGCGCACGCCGACGCGGTCGCCCGGCTCGACGCGATGCAGGCCGATCTCGCCACCGCGGCCCCGGCGACCGTCGCGACGTTGTCCGCGGTCGCGCCCAAGCCGGCGCAGTCCCGATGCGGGCCGGGGGAGTACGAGCGGATCGTCGAGCTGTCGATCGAGGCGATCCGCGCCGGCGAGGTGTTCCAGATCGTGCCGGGCCAGCGCTTCGCGGTGTCCACTGCCGCCGACCCGCTGGACGTGTACCGGGTGCTGCGCACGCTCAACCCGTCCCCGTATATGTACTACCTGCATCTCGACGACGTCGACATCGTCGGCAGCAGCCCGGAGGCGCTGGTCACCGTGCACGGCCGGGAGGCGACGATCCACCCCATCGCCGGGACCCGCCGGCGCGGTGAGACGCCCGAGCGCGACGCCGAACTGGTGCACGAGCTCGTCAACGACCCCAAGGAGCGGGCTGAGCACGTCATGCTCGTCGACCTCGCCCGCAATGACCTGGGCCGGGTTTGCGCGCCCGGCTCGGTGCAGGTCGTCGAGTTCGGCGCGGTCGAGCGCTACAGCAACGTGTCGCACATCGTCTCGACGGTGACCGGCGAGGTCCGCGCCGATCTCGACGCCTTCGACGTGTTCAAGTCCGCCTTCCCGCACGGCACGGTCACCGGCGCGCCGAAGGTGCGCGCGATGGAGTTGATCGACGAGTTCGAGCCGGTCCGCCGCGGCATCTACTCCGGCGCGCTGGGCTACTTCGGCCCGACCGGTGACATCGACATGGCGATCTGCTTCCGCACCGCGATCATGAGCGGCGGCACGGCCTACGTCCAGGCCGGCGCGGGCGTGGTGGCCGACAGCGTGCCCGCCCTCGAGGACCTGGAGACCCGCAACAAGGCGCGGGCGGTGCTGCAGGCGATCGCGACCGCCGAGACGCTGCGCACGCTGTCGTGAGGCGCGCGTCCGTCCTGTACGGCGGCGCGCTGCTGCTGGACCTGCTCGGGGCCGCCGGTGCGCTGCTCATCTCCTTGCGCACCTGGCAGACCGTGCAGACCGCGCGACCGGCGCCGTTGCATGCGGACGTGCTGCAACTCAACGGGCGCACGGTCGATGCGGCGCCGACCGCGCTCGCGCTGGTCGCGCTGGCCGGCATCGTGGCCGTGCTGGCGACGCGCGGCGTGGCGCGCCAGGTGGTGGGTGTGGTGCTGGCGCTGGCCGGAGCCGGGTTGGTATGGCGCGCGCTGGCGTCATCAGGCCGGCTGAGTGCGGCGCGGGCGCGGGCGCTGGTGAGCGAGCAGCACCGCACCGTCGACGCCAGCGCGGCGGTGCCGCACATCTCGACGCAGGCAGCGTGGCCGGCGCTCACCGTCGTCTGCGGTGTTCTCGTGCTGGTTGCCGGGGTGCTGATCGCGTGGCGGGGGCAGCGGTGGCAGGTGATGTCCGCGCGCTACGAGGCGCGGACGCCGGCCAGCGACGCGGACGGTGCCCGCGCGGCGACGACGCTATGGACGGCGCTGGACCGGGGCGAAGACCCGACCCGCTAGGGGCGCGTGCGATATCGCTCGTTACGCTCGTGGCGAGCACAGCGGCGTGTGATTCGACTGGGGAGGCCCATTCGGTGGTGAGCGTGCTGGACGAAATCGTCGCGGGTGTCCGCGACGATGTGGCGACCCGTGAAGCCGCTCGGCCGTTGGACGAGGTGCGGGCTCTGGCCGCCGCGGCCGGCCCGGCGCGGAACGCACTCGCGGCCCTGCGGGCCCCCGGCGTCGGCGTGATCGCCGAGGTCAAGCGGCGCAGCCCGTCCAAGGGTGAACTCGCCGTGATCGGTGACCCGGCCGCGCTGGCCGCGCAGTACGAGGCCGGCGGCGCGCGGATCATCAGCGTGCTCACTGAGCAGCGTCGTTTCGGTGGGTCGCTGGACGACCTCGATGCGGTGCGCGCGGTGGTCCAGATTCCTGTACTGCGCAAGGACTTCGTCGTCGGGTCGTATCAGGTGCACGAGGCCCGGGCCCACGGCGCCGACATGGTGTTGCTGATCGTCGCCGCGCTCGAGCAGAACGTGCTCATCGGACTGCGCGAGCGCATCGAGTCGCTGGGCATGACCGCACTCGTCGAGGTCCACACCGAGGACGAGGCCTCGCGGGCGCTCGATGCCGGCGCGCAGGTCATCGGTGTCAACGCGCGCGACCTGCGCACGCTGGAGGTTGATCGTTCGACCTTCGAGCGCATCGCGCCCGGTCTGCCGAGTGGGGTCGTGAAAATCGCCGAGTCGGGGGTGCGCGGTCCGCGCGACCTCATCGAATATGCGTCGGCGGGTGCCGATGCCGTGCTCGTCGGCGAGACCCTGGTGACCGGCAGCGATCCGCGGCTCATCGTGGCCGAGTTGGTGACGGCCGGTGCGCATCCGGCGACGCCCCGCACCTCGCGCTGAGCGCTGATCTACTTCGCCAGCCCAGCCCAGCCCACGCCAGCCCACGCCAGCCCACGCCGGCCGCGCCGGCCGCGCCAGCCGCGCGCCACCCTGGCAGGGGTGGTGTTGCGCGGCCCTTTGCTCTGCTCGGTGTGGTCGAGCGGGGGGCGTTTGGCCACGGTTGCTGGGGTGCTCGGTGTGGTCGAGCAGAGCAAAGCGTCCAGAAAGGGCAACCCATACTCCGGTCTTGTGGACAAGTTCGGGCTTTCCACAGACCCGCCGGCGGACCTCGTCGCGTGTCAGTTCCCCCTGCGAACCTGGTCTCGTGAGCGAAGAGTCAGATCTGCGCATCGGCGGGCATTCCCTGTCGGGCATCATGCGACGCGTCCGGCGGATTGCCGACTTCAGCCAGCGCGATCTGGCCAGATTCGCCCACGTCAGTCCCTCGACGATCGCTGGCATCGAATCGGGCAGCGCTGCACCGTCGCTGCGGGCATTGCAGAACATCCTGCGCGCCGCGAACTTCCAGCTCGTGGTTGTCGACATGGACGGCCGGCTGGTCGTTCCGCTTTAGGTGTGGCAGGACGTCGCTGACGGCGCGGGGCGACGCTATCCGGCGCACCGGGACACGATCCTCGATCCCGTGTTCGGTGAGTGGTGGGCCGACGGGTACGGGTTGGCGCGGCCGCCAGAGACGTTTCGTCGCAACCGCGTCTACCGCGACTACGAGCGACGACGCAGCCAGTGGCAGGTGCGGGTCGCCCAGTTGCGCAACGCCCCCGAACCACGGCTGCCCCGTGGCTTCAAGACCGGCGATGAGTGGCGCGGCGACGAGTGGCGCGCGGATGTGGCGCGCGGATGAGTGGCGGCGATGAATCGGCCTAGCAGCACCGCACGCGAGCGCTCCGGGGTCGAACGTCTGCATCGCACCCGCGACCGACCCGCCGGACGCGACTGCGGCCGTCAGGCATGACCCGCGAAACTGCGGCCGCCGCGGCTTGTAGGCTGGGCGGGTGCGCACGGCAGTGGATCTCGGCGGTCGATGGCGCGGCTGATGCCGCCCGTCCTTCCCCGACCGATCCTCTAGGAGTCGCCATGTCCGTTCCCACGTCTGTTCCCGACGCCACTGGGCACTTCGGTGTCTACGGGGGCCGCTTCGTCCCCGAGGCCCTGGTCGCCGCGATCGACGACCTCACCACCGCCTTCCACGAGACCCAGGCCGACCCGCAATTCCGAGCCGAGCTGAATCGGCTGCTGCGTGATTACACCGGCCGGCCATCACCGCTGACCGACGTGCCCAAGTTCGGTGAACATGCCGGCGGCGCGCGCATCCTGCTCAAGCGCGAGGACCTTAACCACACCGGCTCGCACAAGATCAACAACGTGTTGGGTCAGGCTCTGCTCACCCAGCGCATCGGCAAGAAGCGGGTGATCGCCGAGACCGGCGCCGGTCAACACGGCGTCGCCACGGCCACCGCGGCCGCGCTGCTCGGCCTGGACTGCGTCGTCTACATGGGCGAGGAGGACACCCGCCGCCAGGCGCTCAACGTCGCCCGGATGCGACTGCTCGGGGCCGAGGTCGTCCCGGTGACCACCGGCTCGCGCACCCTCAAGGACGCGATCAACGAGGCCATGCGCGACTGGGTCACCAACGTCGAGACCACCAACTATGTCTTCGGCACGGTCGCCGGCCCACACCCGTTCCCCCTGATGGTGCGCGAGTACCAGCGGGTGATCGGCGACGAGGCGCGGGAGCAAATGCTCGAGCGCTGCGGCCGGCTGCCCGACGCCGTGGCCGCCTGCGTCGGCGGCGGTTCCAACGCCATCGGCATCTTCACCGCGTTCGTGCCCGACGCGCACGTGCGGCTGGTCGGGTTCGAGGCCGGCGGCGACGGCGTCGACACCGGCCGGCACGCCGCCTCGATCACCGGTGGTGCACCCGGCGTGCTGCACGGCGCCCGTTCGTACCTGCTACAGGACGACAACGGCCAGACCATCGAGTCGCACTCGATCTCAGCCGGGCTGGACTACCCGGGTGTCGGCCCCGAGCACTCCTACCTGCACGACATCGGCCGGGCCGAGTACCGGCCGATCACCGACAAGCAGGCGATGGACGCGTTCTCGCTGCTCTCGCGCAGCGAGGGGATCATCCCGGCCATCGAATCGGCGCACGCACTCGCCGGTGCGCTCGACCTCGGCCGCGAGATGGGTCCGGACGCGATCATCTTGGTCAACCTGTCCGGTCGCGGCGACAAGGACGTCGCCACCGCGTCGGAGTACTTCGAGCTGCTGGACGACAGCAAATGACCGCGCTGTCGGACGCGCTGGCCAAGGCCAAGGCCGACAACCGCGCCGCACTGATCGGCTACCTGCCCGTCGGCTACCCGAGCGTCGACCTCTCGATCGACGCCATGGTCGCGATGGTCGAGTCCGGCGTCGACATCGTCGAGGTCGGCGTGCCCTACAGCGATCCGGTGATGGACGGCCCGACGATCCAGGCCGCGGCCGAACCAGCGGTCCGGGCCGGCGTCGGAATCAGGGACGCGCTGCGCGCCGTCACCGCCGTGGCCGCGGCCGGCGGCGCCGCGGTGATCATGACCTACTGGAACCCGGTCGAGCGCTACGGCGTCGACCGCTTCGCCGCCGACCTCGCGGCCGCTGGTGGCTCAGGGGCGATCACCCCCGACCTGATCCCGGACGAGGCGCAGGGATGGATGGCGGCGGCCGACGAGCACGGCCTGGACCGGATCTTCCTGGTCGCGCCGTCATCGTCGGATGCCCGCATCGCCTCCACCGCGCAGGCCTCCCGCGGCTTCGTCTACGCGACCGCGGTCATGGGCGTCACCGGCGCGCGCACGAGCGTGGGCGTCGCCGCGGCGACACTGGTCAAGCGGGTGCGCGAACTCGCCGACGGCGTGCCGGTCTGCGTCGGGCTGGGCGTCTCATCGGGGGAGCAGGCGCAGCAGGTCGCCGCCTTCGCCGACGGCGTGATCGTCGGGTCGGCGCTGGTGCGCCGGATGCTCGACTCGCCCGACGCGGCCGGGGTCGAGGCGGTGCGCGAGTTCAGCGCCGAGCTGGCCGCCGGCGTCCGCCGCTGACCCCATCACGGATCGATGAGCAGCTTGCCGGTGGTCCGCCGGCCCTCGAGGTCGTCGTAGGCCCGCGCCGCATCTTCGAGCGAGTAGCGGCCGCCGATGGCGATGTCGAGCGTGCCGTTGGCGACCGAGCCCAATACATCACCGGCCCGCCAGCGCAGTTCGTCCGGATCGGCGGTGTAGTGCGCGAGGGTGGGCCGGGTGACGAACAGCGAGCCGGCCGCATTCAGTCGCTGCAGGTCGAACGGCGGCACCTGCCCGCTGGACGCGCCGTACAGCACGAGCGTGCCGCGCCGGCGCAGCGACGCGAGCGAAGCTTCGAAGGTGGCCTGCCCGACCCCGTCGTAGGCCACCTGGACGCCCTCGGGCGCCAACCCCCGCACGGCCGCAGCCAGATCGTCCACCTCGTCGTAGCGGATCACCTCGTCGGCGCCGGCGCCGCGGGCGATGGCGACCTTCGCCGCGCTGCCGACAGTGGCGATGACCTGCGCACCCTGCGCCTTTACCATCTGCACGAGCAACTGGCCGACGCCGCCCGCGGCGGCGTGGATGAGCACGCTGTCGCCCTCGCGGACCGGGTAGGTCGAGTGCACGAGGTAGTGCGCGGTCATGCCCTGCAGCATCGCCGCGGCCGCGACGTCGGGTGCGACACCGTCGGGCACCGCGACGGCCTGGTCGACGCCGACCAGCGCGGCGCTGGCGTGCGTGCCGGAGGAGGCCCCTGCGGTGGCGACGAGATCGCCGACGGCAAAGTCGGTGACGCCGGCGCCGACGCGCAGCACCCGCCCGGCACATTCACCGCCGAGCACGAAAGGGGTCTCGCCGGGATAGATGCCCTCCCGCCGGTACACGTCGATGAAGTTGACGCCCGAGGCGGCGACCTCGACCAGCAACTGCCCGTCGGGCGGCTCGGGCATCGGTTGGGTCTGTACCTCGAGGACGTCGGACCCGCCGTGCCGGGTGACCACCAGCGCCCGGATCTCCCGTGCCGTCTCATTCTCCGCTGCCATGTCAGCCAACCTAATGCCGCCGGATACCGTGGGAGCGTGCAGGTGCTTGCCGCGATCCCCAGCCCGACGCAGAGCGTCTGGCATCTCGGACCGCTGCCCATCCGCGCCTACGCGTTGTGCATCATCGTCGGGATCATCGTCGCGATCTGGCTGGCGAAGCGGCGCTGGCGCGAGCGGGGCGGTAACCCGGACCAGGTCTGGGACGTCGCCGCCTGGGCCATCGTGCTCGGCATCATCGGCGGCCGCGTCTACCACGTCGTCACCGACCCCGAGCTGTACTTCGCCAAGGGCCGCAGCCCGATCGACGCGATCAAGATCTGGGACGGCGGCCTGGGGATCTGGGGCGCCATCGCGCTGGGCACCCTCGGGGCCTGGATCGGCTGCCGGCGGCGACACATCAAGCTTGCGGTATTCGCCGATGCCGCCGTGCCCGGCGTGATCTTCGCCCAGGGTATCGGGCGCTGGGGCAACTGGTTCAACAACGAGCTCTACGGCGGGCCCACGACCATGCCGTGGGGCCTACGCATTCACTGCATCGATACCAACGTCGGGCACGCGGTGGCCGGCGGCGTCGCGTCCGGAGGCGAAGCCTGCCGGGCGGGTGCCACCACGCTCGCCCAGCTGTATCAGCCGACGTTCCTGTACGAGTCGCTCTGGGACATCGCGATCGGCGTCGGGCTGCTGATGCTCGATCGCAGGCTGCGGCTGGGCCGCGGCAACGTCATGGCGCTCTACGTCATGGGCTACACCGTCGGCCGCTCCTGGATCGAGGCGCTGCGCACCGACCACGCCAACCACATCCTCGGCCTGCGCCTCAACGACTGGACCTGCCTGATCGTCTTCCTCCTCGGCCTGGCGTGGTTCCTGCGCCACGGCGGATTCCACGCCCAGCGGGAGTCGACGCCGTACTACGGGCCGGCCGCGACGAAGACGCCGAGCGAGACGAAGGCGCCGACCGCGAGGAACGGGGCCACTGAGGTCACGGCCGATGACTGACTCGCTCGCCGACATCCCGGCGATGCCCAATCCCGAGGTGCACCACGAGCACCGCGACGTGGGTGGCGGCTGGTTGCGCCCGACGGTGTTCGGAATGATGGACGGCCTGGTCTCCAACTTCGCGTTGATCGCCGGCGTCGCCGGCGCCTCCACGAGTACGACCGGTGTTTCGCTTGCCGGCGTGGCCGGGCTGGTCGGTGGCGCGTTCTCGATGGCCACCGGTGAATACGTCTCGGTGCAGAGCCAGAACGAGTCGACCCAGGCCGAGCTCGACGTCGAACGGCACGAGCTGCGGCACAACCCCGAGGCCGAACTCGCCGAGCTCACCCAGATGTACGTCGAGCGCGGCGTCGATGAGAAGACCGCCCGCTCCGTCGCGCGTCAGCTCTCGCGCGACCCGGACCAGGCCCTGCTCATCCACGCCCAGGAAGAGTTGGGCGTCGACCCGAAGCAACTGCCCAGCCCGTGGACCGCGGCATACTCGTCATTGCTCGCCTTCAGCGTGGGCGCCTTCATCCCACTGCTGCCCTACGCCCTCGGCGCGCAGTCGGTCTGGATCTCGGCGATCCTGTCACTGGTGGCGTTGTTCGCCGCCGGGGCCGCCGCCTCGCGCTTCACCAGCCGCACCTGGCTCTACGCCGGCCTACGGCAACTGATCCTCGGCACGCTGGCCGCGGCCGTCACCTACGGCGTCGGTTCGCTGTTCCACGCCACCGTCGGTTGACCCGGCACAACAACGCACTAACATCGACTTCCCGTCGGGGCAGCGTTCGCCGGAAAAGTCGGAAAGTCCCCGCCGCGGTGTCGTAACCCGCCTCTACCATTGCCCACCTCACCGACCTCCGGGGGAAAGCATGCGTCGTTGGGCCGAATTCGTGCTGAGGCACCGCAGGTGGGTGCTGCTCGTGTGGGGTCTGGTCATCGTCGGCGGCATCGCCTCCGCCGGGCCGGCCAGCAACCGGATGACCATCGACTTCTCGCTGCCCGGCCAGCCCGGCAGCGAGGCGGCCCACAAGATCAAGCAGCTGGTGGGCAACGGTGGTGACACGAGCCCATTCGTGGTCACGGTGACGCTGCCGGCGGGGCAGACCATCAGCGGCAGCCAGTCGGCGCTCGCCACGACCTTCGACGCCGTGGGCAAGGCCGCCCCGGGCCTGCGGGTCATCGACGAGGCGAACACCGGCGACAAGGCGTTTCGGACCAAGGACGACCGGACGGCCTATGCGCTGGTGTTCTACCGGTTCAACCCGTCCCCGAGCGCCAAGCTGGTGACCGAGCCGCTGCGTCGGGCGGCCGAGGCCGCGAAACCGGCCGGTGCGGTCGTCGGGGTCACCGGTGAGGACGCCCTGGCCACCGGCGACGACAGTGGCGGCCCCGGCGTGCTCGGCGAGACGCTGCTCGGTGGCCTCGGGGCGCTCGGCGTGCTCGCGTTCGTGTTCGGTTCGTTTCTCGCGTTCCTGCCCCTCGTCGTGGCGGCGGCGTCGATCCTCGCGACGTTCATCATGCTGTTGCCGATCACCTACGTCATGGACGTCTCGTTCATCGTGCAGTTCCTGGTCGCGCTCGTCGGGCTCGGTGTCGCGATCGACTACTCCCTGCTACTGGTGACCCGATGGCGGGAGGAACGCGATCACGGCCGGGAGAATCACGACGCGATCGTCGTGGCCATGCAGACAGCCGGGCACGCCGTGGTGTTCAGCGGCGTCACCGTGGCCATCGGCCTGCTGGCCCTGATCGTCTTGCCAGTGCCGTTCATGCGCAGCATGGGCATCGGCGGGGCGCTGATCCCACTGGCCAGCGTGATCTCGACCCTCAGCCTGACCCCGGCCATCCTCGGCGGCATCGGACCGCGCATCGACTGGCCGAAGATCCGGCACGAGAACCGGGCCAGCCGGGCCTGGAGTCGCTGGGCCCGTCTCGTCGTGCGCCGGCGCTGGATCGCGGCGATCGCCGCCCTGGCCATGCTCGGCGTCCTCGTCGGCGCGCTGTTCGGCGTCAAGATCGGGCTTGCGTCGTCCGGCTCGCTGGCCAAGAGCGGCCCGGCCTACGAGGCCCTGCACACGCTCAAGCAGGGTGGCGTCTCGACCGGCATCCTGACTCCGATCGAGGTGCTCGTCGACACCGACCAGGCCAAGGCGGTCGCGGCCGAACTGGCCAAGGTCGACGGCGTGCAGCGAGCGCTGGCGCCGCAGGGCAGCAGCAGCAACCGCGACGGCCGCTCGGTGCTGATCGTGCTGCCCACCGAAGAGACGGTGAACTCCCAGAGCGTGGGAGTAGTCCGCCGCATCAATTCGGCCACCGCCCACAACGACGCCGTCGCCGGGGTGACCGGTGTGGGTGCGGCCCAGATCGACTT
Source organism: uncultured Jatrophihabitans sp. (assembly GCA_964244175.1). Taxonomy (GTDB): domain Bacteria; phylum Actinomycetota; class Actinomycetes; order Mycobacteriales; family Jatrophihabitantaceae; genus Jatrophihabitans. Next base: position 17,533 of record CAXTHY010000026.1, read on the forward strand.
CCTCAACGCGGTCTACGGCAACTTCCCGCTGATGCTCGCGATCATCGCGCTGCTGACCTACATCCTGCTGGTGCGGGCGTTCCGTTCGCTGCTGCTGCCGTTCAAGGCGGTGCTGCTGAACCTGCTGTCGCTGGCGGCCACGCTCGGGGTGATGGTGCTGTTCTGGCAGGACGGGCACGGCTCGAATGCGATCTTCGGCATCCACGGCACCGGCGCGGTCACCTTCTGGATCCCGCTCATGGTGTTCGCGTTCCTGTTCGGTCTGTCTATGGACTACGAGGTGTTCATCCTGTCCCGCGTGCGTGAGGAGTACGACGGCGCGCGGTCGACCGACGAGGCCGTGATCGAAGGCGTCGGGCGCACCGGCCGGCTGGTCACCTGCGCGGCCCTGATCCTGTTCCTGGCCTTCGCCGCGCTCGCGTCCGGGCCGGGTACCGACCTGAAGACCCTGGCCACCGGGCTGGGCGTCGGCATTCTGCTCGATGCGACGATCGTGCGCTCGCTGCTCGTCCCGTCGCTGGTCTCGCTGTTCGGCTCGTGGAACTGGTACCTGCCGGCCGGGGTGGCCAAGATCCTGCGCGTCGAGCCGTCGCGCGGGCGCCCGGAACCCAAGCGCACCCGGGTCCCCGAACCGGTCTGAACCCTTGACCGACCGACCGGTCGGTCTCTAGAGTTCCGGAGATGGCTTCCGATCTCCCCGGTGTCGACTTCGCGGCCCTGACGACGTGGCTCGACGCCGAGCGCCCAGGCCTGCGTGCGGGGGAGCTGTCGGGTGAGGTGATCGCCGGCGGCAAGTCGAATCTGACCTACCGCATCACCGACGGCATCACTACCTGGGCGCTGCGCCGGCCGCCGCTCGCGCACGTGTTGCCGACCGCTCACGACATGGTGCGCGAGTACCGGGTGATCAGCGCCTTGAACGCCAGCAACGTGCCGGTCGCCGCAGCCGTCGCGCTGTGCGAGGACCCTGCGGTGCTGGGCGCGCAGTTCTACCTGATGGGCTACGTCGACGGCGTCGTGCTCGACAAACCGGCCCTGTTGCGCGATCTCGACCCGGCCGTCGCCACCCGCTGTTGCGAACTGGTGATGGACACCCTGGTCGACCTGCACGAGGTCGACCCGGCGGCCGTGGGGCTCAGCGAGTTCGGCCGGCCCGAGGGCTTTCTGGCCCGCCAGGTCCGGCGCTGGCACCAGCAGTGGCAGGCCTCCGAGACCCGTCCGCTGGACGAGCTGGCGCAGACCGTCGAGCGCCTCAACGCGACGCTGCCGGAGCAGTCCGCACCGGGCATCGTGCACGGCGACTACCGGCTGACCAACGTGATGCTCGCGCCCGGGCTCGAGCGCATCGCCGCGGTCGTCGACTGGGAGATGGCCACCCTCGGCGATCCGCTGACCGACGTCGGGTTGCTGGTCGTGTACCAGAACCTGGCGCAGGAGGGCGACGCGATCATGCCGCAGATGACATCGGCGGCCGGTTTCCTCACGGCCGAGCAGATGGTCGCGCGCTACGCCGAGCGCTCCCCGCGCGACCTCACCCATCTCGACTGGTACACCGGCTTCGGCTACTTCAAGCTCGCGGTCGTCGCCGAGGGCATCCACCACCGCTACGTCGCGGGCAAGACCGTCGGCGCGGGTTTCGATCACTTCGGCGCCGCCGTACCGGTCCTGCTGCAGGCCGCGCTCCGCTCGCTCGCCCACCGATAGGAGACGTTATGGACTTCGCGCACAGCGCGCGCTCGCAGGAGCTGCAGGAGCAGGTCGGCACCTTCCTCGACGAGTTCATCTACCCGGCCGAGCACACCTTCGAGGCCCAGGCCGCCGCGAACCGCGCGGACGGCAATCCCTTCCGTACCCCCGAGGTGCTGGGCGGCCTCAAGGTCGAGGCGCAGCGGCGGGGGCTGTGGAATCTCTTCCTGCCCGACGCCACGCGCGGCGCCGGGCTGTCGGTGCTCGAGTACGCGCCGATCGCCGAGCTGTCCGGGCGCTCGCTGGCGATCGCGCCCGAGGCGATGAACTGCTCGGCGCCGGACACCGGGAACATGGAACTGCTGGCGATGTTCGCCACCGACGAGCAGAAGGCGAGCTGGCTCGAGCCACTGCTGCGGGCCGAGATCCGTTCCTGCTTCTCGATGACCGAGCCGGCCGTCGCGTCGTCGGACGCCGCGAACATCGCGACGACGATCACCGCCGACGGCGACAGTTATGTCGTCAACGGGCGCAAGTGGTGGTCCACCGGTGCGCTGCGCCCCGAGTGCACGATCGCGATCGTCATGGGGGTCAGCGACCCCGACGGCGCCAAGTACGCGCGGCACTCGATGGTCCTCGTACCGCTCGAGACCCCGGGCGTGACCATCGAGCGCTCGACCACCGTCTACGGCTACGACGACGGGCCGCACGGCGGGCACGGCGTGATCCACTACGACAACGTCCGGGTCCCGCGCGAGAGCCTGCTCGGGCCGCAGGGCGGCGGGTTCATGATGGCCCAGGCCCGCCTCGGGCCCGGACGCATCCACCACTGCATGCGCTCGCTGGGCATCGCCGAACGGGCGCTCGAGCTGATGTGCGCCCGCGCGGCCGCGCGCGAGACCTTCGGGCAGCCGATCGCCAAGCACGGCGTCGTCCAGGAATGGATCGCTGAGTCGCGGATGGCGATCAACCAGGCCCGGCTGCTCGTCCTCAACGCCGCCTGGCTCATCGACACGGTCGGCGCGCGCAACGCCCGTACCGAGATCGCCGCAATCAAGGTCGCCGCGCCGCGGGCCGCGTCCTACGTCCTCGACCGGGCGGTGCAGACCTTCGGTGCCGCCGGTGTCTCGTCCGACACGCCGCTGGCCGAAGCCTGGGCCCAGGTGCGCACCCTGCACCTGGCCGACGGCCCGGACGAGGTGCACCTACGCACGATCGCGCGGCAGGAACTGCACAAGCACGCGGCGCCGTGACCGACGCCCCGATCGACCTGCGCACCCGGGTGCTGGACGCGGCGGTCGAGCTGTTCGCCGAGCGCGGTTACGACGGCACCAGCGTGTCGCAGGTGATCACCCGGGCCGGGGTCGCGAAGGGCGGGTTCTATCACCACTTCGCCAGCAAGGAGGCCCTGCTCTACGAGGTATACGGCGACCTGATCGGCCGTCAGCTCGCGGCGATGGACACGATCGTCGCCCGGCGCCTGCCGGCCGCCGACACCGTGCGCGCGCTGATCCACGACCTGGTGCAGACCACCGCCGCCAGTGCCCGACCGGCGCTGGTGTTCTGGCGCGAGATGGGCAAGCTCGACGCCGAGCGCACCGAGCAGTACCGCCGGGCCCGGCGGCGCTATCACGACACCGTGCGCCGGCTGATCCGCGAGGGCCAGGCCGACGGGCAGTTCGCCCCCGTCGCATCGGCGGACACGATCACGTTCACGATCTTCGGTTTCGTCAACGAGTTGCCGCTGTGGTTCACCCCCAGCGGTCGCAAGCGCCCGGCCCAGCTGGCCACCGAACTGGCCGACCTGGTGCTCGCCGCACTCACCCCGCAACGGGAAGGGCAGACAGCCTGATGGACGTCAAGGACGCAGTCGTCGTCATCACCGGCGGTGCTGGGGGGATCGGGGCGGCGCTGGCCCGACGCTTCGCCGCCGACGGTGCCCGCAGCGTCGTCGTCGCCGACCGGGAACTGGGCGCGGCCCAGGCGGTCGCCGACGCGATCGACGGTGTGGCCGAGTTGGTCGACGTCACCGACCCGGCCGCGGTGAACGGGCTGGTCGACCGGACCCTGGCCCGCGACGGCCAGATCGACCTGTTCTGCTCCAACGCCGGCATCACCACCGGCGTCGGGCTGGACGACCCGGATGACCGCTGGCACGCCGCGTTCGAGGTCAATCTGATGGCGCACGTCTACGCCGCCCGCGCGGTCGTCCCGGCGATGCTCGAGCGGGGCCACGGCTGGCTGCTGAACACCGCGTCGGCCGCTGGCCTGCTGACCTCGCCGGGTGACGCGCCGTACGCGGTGACCAAGCACGGCGCCGTCGCCTTCGCCGAGTGGCTGGCCGTGACCTACGGTGGCCGCGGTATCGGCGTGAGCGTGCTCTGCCCGTTCGGTGTCGCCACCCCGATGCTGCTCGACCCGTTGGCTGCGGACGATCCCGGCGCGAAGGCTGTGGCGGCGTCGGGAGAGATCGTCAGCCCCGAGCACGTGGCCGACACCGTCGTCGCCGGACTGGCCGACGGGAGGTTCCTGATCCTGCCCCATCCGCAGGTCGGTAGGTTCTGGGCGCAGAAGGCATCCGACCCCGACCGCTGGTTGGCCGGCGTCCGGCGGCTCGTCGACAACTCGTAGTCAACCCACAGGAGGACGTACATGCCAGGAGTGCAGGAGCGTGTCGCGCTGGTCACCGGAGCGGCCCAGGGCATCGGCGCGGCCATCGCCGCCCGGCTGGCCGCCGACGGCGCGAAGGTCGGCGTGCTCGACCTGCAGCAGGACGCCGCCCAGGCCACCGTCGACGAGATCACCAAGGCCGGCGGCACCGCGCTCGCCCTCGGTGCCGACGTCGCCAAACGCGACCAGGTGCAGGCCGCGGTCGACACGCTGGTCGGTGAGTACGGCGGCTTGCAGATCCTGGTCAACAACGCCGGCGTGCTGCGCGACAACCTCCTGTTCAAGATGAGCGACGACGACTGGACGCTGGTCATGGACGTGCACCTGCGCGGTGCGTTCCTGTGCAGCCAGATCGCCCAGAAGCACATGGTCGAGGCCAAGTACGGCCGCATCGTGTGCATGTCGTCGACCTCGGCTCTGGGCAACCGCGGCCAGGCCAACTACTCCACGGCCAAGGCGGGCTTGCAGGGCCTGACCAAGACGCTGGCCATCGAGCTGGGGCCCTACGGCGTCACCGCCAACGCCATCGCCCCCGGCTTCATCGAGACCGCGATGACCAAGGCGACGGCCGAGCGGATCGGCACGACGATCGAGGCCATGCGGGAGGGCGTCGCGTCGGCGGTGCCGGTGCGTCGCGGCGGCGTGCCCGCCGACATCGCCAACACGGTGGCGTTCTTCGCCGGCGAGGAGTCCGGGTACGTCACCGGCCAGGTCATCTACGTCGACGGCGGCCGCGGCCTGCTCTGAGCCGTACCCTGAACGAGCCCGCAACCGCCTGTGCGAAGGATCGCCCGTGTTCGACACGCTGTCCGATCGGCTGTCCGCCGTCTTCACGAATTTGCGTGGCAAGGGACGCCTCTCGGACGCCGATATCGACGCGACGACGCGCGAGATCCGCATTGCGTTGCTCGAGGCCGACGTCGCTCTGCCGGTGGTGCGGCACTTCATCGCGCGGATGAAGGAGCGGGCCCGGGGCGAAGAGGTCTCGAAGGCGCTGAACCCGGCCCAGCAGGTCATCAAGATCGTCAACGAGGAGCTCGTCGAGATTCTCGGCGGCGAGACCCGCCGGCTCGTGTTCGCCAAGCAGCCGCCGACGGTGATCATGCTCGCCGGCCTGCAGGGTGCCGGTAAGACGACGTTGGCCGGCAAGCTCGCGCTCTGGCTGCGCAACCAGGGGCACACGCCGCTGCTCGTTGCGTGTGACCTGCAGCGGCCCAACGCGGTGAATCAGCTGCAGGTCGTCGGCCAACGGGCCGGCGTGCCGACCTACGCGCCGGAACCGGGCAACGTCGGCGACGGGGGCTCGCGACCGGCGGATGGGCACTGGGGCGACCCGGTTAAGGTGGCCCGCGACTCGATCGACTTCGCCCGTCGCCAGCAGCACGACATGGTCGTCGTCGACACCGCTGGCCGCCTCGGCGTCGACGCCGACATGATGCAGCAGGCCGCTGACATCCGGGCCGCCGTCGACCCGCAGGAAGTGCTGTTCGTCGTCGACGCCATGGTCGGTCAGGACGCCGTGAACACGGCCGAGGCGTTTCGCGACGGCGTCGGGTTCACCGGCGTCGTGCTCACCAAGCTCGACGGCGACGCCCGCGGCGGTGCCGCGCTGTCGGTGCGTGAGGTGACCGGCCAGCCGATCATGTTCGCGTCCAACGGCGAGAAGCTCGAGGACTTCGACGTCTTCCATCCCGACCGGATGGCGTCCCGCATCCTCGGCATGGGCGACATGCTCACCCTGATCGAGCAGGCCCAGCAGCACTTCGACGAGGACGAAGCCGAGGCGATGGCGGCCAAGCTGGCCGCCGGCAACAAGTTCACCCTCGAGGACTTCCTCGATCAGCTGCAGGCCATCCGCAAGATGGGCCCGATCGGCAACCTGCTCGGGATGCTGCCCGGGATGGGGCAGATGAAGGAAGCGCTGGCGCAGGTCGACGACAAGGACCTCGACCGCACCGCCGCGATCATTCGCAGCATGACCCCGGCCGAGCGCGAGAACCCGAAGATGATCAACGGTTCGCGCCGGTTGCGTATCGCGACCGGCTCGGGCGTGAAGGTCAATGACGTCAATCAGCTCGTCGACCGGTTCTTCGAGGCGCGCAAGATGATGGGTCAGATGGGCGGCATGATGCCGGGCGCGCGCCAGCGCAGCGCGACCAAGTCGTCCAAGAACAGCCGCAAGGGCAAGAAGGGCAAGAACGCGCAGCGCGGGCGCGGGCCGACCCAGCCGCGGACCCCGGCGGCCATGAAGGATCTGATGGGTCCGCCGGGCGGCTTCGGCCCGGGCGCGTTCGGCGGCGCTGGTGGCCAGCCCGGCCTGCCGCCCGGCATGGAGATGCCGGATCTGAGCAAGCTCAACCTGCCCAAGAAGTAGCGGACCGGGAACGCTAGGCCGGCGCGCGCAGAGCGTTCGCGACCGTGGGCGGCACGAGGTCGTAGCGGGCGAAGCGCCGCGTGAAGCGACCGGTGCCGGCGGTAATCGAGCGCAGGGTCGTGGCGTAGCGCACGAGCTCGGCATCGGGCACCTCGGCGTGCACCACGGTGCGCTCCATGCCGACCATGGCCGAGGTGTCGGTGCCGGTGACCCGCCCACGGCGCGCCGACAGGTCCGAGAGCACCGAGCCGACGTGCGCGTCGGGCACGGTGATGTCGACGACGGCCAGCGGTTCGAGCAAGGCCGTGGACCCCGACGCGGCGGCGTCCTTTATTGCCAGCGAGCCCGCGGTCTGGAACGCGGCGTCGGAGGAGTCGACGCTGTGCGACTTGCCGTCGAGCAGGGTGACCAGCACGTCGACGACCGCAACGTGATCGTGGTGCAACCCCTGCGCCAGCTGCGTCCGGACGCCCTTCTCGACCGACGAGATGAACTGTGACGGGACGGCCCCACCCACCACCTTCTCGGCGAACTCGACGCCGGCGCCACGCGGCAGCGGCGTGATGGCGACGTCGCACACCGCGTACTGCCCGTGGCCGCCGGACTGCTTGACCAGTCGCCCGTGCCCACGCGCCTCGGTGGTGAACGTTTCCTGCAATCCGATCCGCAGCGGCACGGTTTCGACCTGCGCACCGGTGGCCCGCAGCCGCTCCAGTACGACGTCGGCGTGCGCCTCGCCCAGGCACCACAGCACCAGCTGGCCGGTGTCGGCGTGCCGGTCGATGCGCACGCTCGGGTCGCCGGCGGTGAGCCGACCCAACGCCTTGGCCAGCGCGTCCTCGTCGGCCCGCGTCGCGGCCTGGACGGCGATGGGCAGCAGCGGCTCCGGCATCTCCCACGGGGCCATGAGCAACGGTGCCGTCTTGGCCGAGATCGTGTCACCGGTCTCGGCCACGCCGAGCCGCCCGACCGCGCAGATGTCACCGGCCACGGCGCGTTCGATCGGCCGCAACGTGGCCCCGAGGGGCGAGAAGATCTGGGTCACCCGCTCGTCCGCGTCATGATCGGGATGCCCGCGCTCGGCCCCGCCGTGGCCCGACACGTGGATCGCGGTCTCGGGGGTCAGCGTCCCGGAGAACAGGCGCAGCACCGAGAGCCGGCCGAGGTACTGGTCGACGGTCGTGCGCACCACCTCGGCGAGCAGCGGACCGTCCGCGCTGCACGTCCGCACCGTCGTGGGGATCCCGTACAGCGCCTGCGATTCGGGCAGCTCCAGCTCGGTGGGTGAGGGGAAGCCGCCGACGAGCACCTCGAGCAGCTCGCGCAGGCCCAGGCCGCTCTCGGCGCACACCGGCAGCACCGGGAAGAACGTGCCGCGGGCGACGGCCGTCTCGAGGTCGTCGATGAGGACGTCCAGCTCGAGTTCCTCCCCGGACAGGTACCGGTCGAGCAGCGTCTCGTCCTCGCTGTTGTTGATGATCGCCTCGATGAGCGCGGCCCGGGGAGCGTCCAGATCCTCGTCCGGCGCGGGTGACTCGGCCGGCGGGAAGCCGCCGGCGTAGTCGTAACGCACCCGCGTGAGCACTCCGATGAGCGCGGTGTCGCCGGAGCGGACGTAGAGCGGCAGGGCGTCCTGACCGTCCGAGCCGCCGAAGACGCGCTGGCAGGCCGCGACAGTCGCGTCGTAGTCGGCCCGTGGCACGTCGAGCTTGGTGATCACCACGGCCCGCGGCGTCCCGAGCACCGCGCACTCCTCCCACAGCGAGACGGTGATCGGATCGATGTCGTCGACGGCGGACACGACGAACAGGGCGGCGTCGGCCGCCCGCAGGCCGGCCCGCAGTTCGCCGGTGAAGTCGGGGTAGCCCGGGGTGTCGAGGAGGTTGATCACCACCGCCTCCCAGCGCAGCGGGCACACCGACAACGCCACCGACCGCTGCTGTGCCACCTCCACCGCGTCGCTGTCGCTGACCGTGCTGCCGTCGACCACGCTGCCCGGGCGCCCGATCGTCCCGGTGGCCGCGAGCAACGCCTCGACCAGCGTCGTCTTACCGCCGGCCGAATGTCCGACCAGGGCGACGTTGCGGATCTTCTCGGGCCGGTCGGCGGTCTCGAATGCAGCGATTGCCGTCCTGGTGGCGACCTTCTGCTTCGACATCCGCACCATCTCCAGTCCCGCCGGCCATCGAGGGTCGACCGTGCATCCCGCGATCTGCGCATTCGACACCCGCGCACACCCGCCGGACAAGCGCAGGGCACGGATAAGCGCATGCACGGTGCGCGGGTGAAGCACGTGCGACGGCTATCGTGAGGGGCCATCGCGCCCTGCCGACCCGAACGGATATCCCACCCGCGTGCTCAATATCCACGCTCGCGCCGCGGTTTCGCGGGCGCTGACCCCGCTCGGCGCCAGCTTGGCCCGGGCCGGGGTCACTCCGGACGCGATCACCGTTGTCGGCACGGTCGGGACGGTGGCCAGCGCGCTGATCTTCTTCCCGCGCGGCTGGTTCTTCGCCGGCACCATGCTGATCACGCTGTTCGTGCTCCTCGACCTCGTCGACGGAGCGGTCGCCCGCGCCGGCGGCGGGCACGGGTCGGTGTTCGGCGCCGTCCTCGACTCGTCGTGCGACCGGATCGCCGACGCCGCCATCTTCGCGACCCTCGCCTGGTACTACGCCGCGCACGCCCAGCGCTGGATGCTGCTGGCCGCCCTGCTGTGCCTCGTACTGGGCTCGCTCACGTCCTACATCCGGGCGCGGGCCGAGGCGGCCGGGCTCACCGCCACCGTGGGTATCGCCGAGCGGGCCGAGCGGCTCATCGCGGTGCTCGTGGGCACTGCCCTCACCGGCCTGCCCGGCGTGCATGTCCCGTACGTCCTGGCGGTGGCACTGTGGTTGCTCGTCGCGGCGTCGGCAATCACCGTGGGCCAGCGCTTCGCCACCGTCTACGCGCAGTCGCGGGCGCCCCAGCGGGTGGAGGCTTGATGCTGGGCGGGGTCCGTGACCGCGCCATCGGGGCGGGCTACGCCGCCGGGTGGGGCGTGATCAAGTCGATGCCCCTCGGCATGACCGAACGGGCGTTCCGGGCCGCCGCCGATGCCGCGACGGTGCGCAACGGCGGGGGGGCCCGGCAGCTGCGCAAGAACCTGCGTCGGGTGGTCGGGCCGTCGATGTCCGAGCTGCGGATGGACGCGCTCGTCGGCGAGGCGCTGCGGTCGTACTCGCGCTACTGGCTCGAGACGTTCCGGCTCGAGGGTATGGATCACAAGGCGGTCGCGGAGATCACCGAGACCAACGGCGTGGGCGCTCACCACGTCGACGAGGGGCTGGCCCGAGGCAAGGGCGTGATCATGGCGCTGCCGCACTCGGGCAACTGGGACGCTGCCGGTGTCTGGCTCATCGACCGCAACGGGCCGTTCACGACGGTGGCCGAGCGGCTCAAGCCGGAGTCCGTGTTCGAACGCTTCGTGGCCTACCGTGAGTCGCTGGGCATGGAGGTCATCGCGTTGACGGGTGGGCAGCGGCCGCCCACCGAGGTGCTGGCTGAGCGGCTGCGGGCCAACGGCATCGTGTGCCTGCTCGCCGACCGCGACCTGTCGCGCAACGGCATCGAGGTCGACTTCTTCGGTGCGCCGACACGCATGCCGGCCGGTCCGGCGATGCTGTCGGCGATGACCGGCGCCCCCCTGCTCGGCGTCCACCACCGCTTCGAGGGCTCGGGCTGGGGGATCGCGGTCTCGCCGCCCATCGACCTGGGCGAAGGCCGGCTGCGCGACCGGGTCGCCACCGGCACCCAGGCGCTGGCCGACGTCTTCGCCGAAGGGATCGCCCGCTATCCAAGTGACTGGCACATGTTGCAGCGGCTGTGGTTGGCCGACCTGCCCCCACGGGATCCGCGCAAGACGGCGACGGGCGCGCCGGCGGCGGAGGGCTGATGCGCATCGGCATCGTGTGCCCCTACTCCTGGGACATACCGGGCGGCGTGCAGGCGCACGTCCGCGACCTCGCCGAGAAGCTGATCGAGCTGGGGCACTACGTGTCGGTGCTCGCCCCGGGTGAGGACGACGCCCCTGGCCTGCCGCCCTACGTCGTCGCCGCCGGCAAGGCCGCGGTCCGCATCCCGTACAACGGCTCGGTCGCGCACCTGCAATTCGGCCTGGTCGCCGCCGCCCGGGTACGCCGGTGGTTGCGGGACGGCGCTTTCGACGTCGTCCACGTGCACGAACCAGCCCCGCCGAGCCTGTCGCTGTTGGCGTGCATGATCCACGACGGCCCGCTCGTCGCGACCTTCCACATCGCTGTCGTCCGCTCACGCTGGTTGTCGGCGTTCGACACCGTCCTGCAGCCGTTCCTGGAGAAGATCGCCGGTCGGATCGCCGTGTCGCCCGCTGCTCGCAAAGTGCTCGTCGAGCATCTGGGCGGCGACGCCGTCGTCATCCCCAACGGCGTGGCGGTTGCGCACTACGTCGACGCCGAGCCGTTCGACGGCTTCCCCCGACCCCCCGACGCCGCCGGCGGCACGATCGGCTTCATCGGCCGCTACGAGGAGGCCCGCAAGGGCATGGACGTTCTCGTCGACGCGCTGGACATCCTCGTGCCGCAGCGTCCCGGCCTGCGCCTGCTGGTGGCCGGGCGGGGCAACGCCGATGACTTCATGGCAGACCTGCCGGATGCCGTGGCCGATCGCGTCGAGCTTCTCGGGCAGGTGAGTGAGCACGACAAGGCGCGGCTGCTGCGCAGCGTCGACGTGTACTGCGCGCCGAACACCGGCGGCGAAAGCTTCGGGGTGATCCTGCTCGAGGCCATGGCCGCGCGGACGGCGATCGTCGCCAGCGACATCGACGCCTTTCGCCGGGTGCTGGCCGGCGGCGCGGCCGGTCAGCTCTTCCCGGTGGGTGACGCCGCGGCCCTGGCCGTGGCGCTGGCTCAGGTGCTCGACGACGCCGAGCTGCGGGCCCGCCTGATCGAGGCCGGCAGCGTCGCCGTGGCGCCCTACGACTGGGCGGTCATCGTTGCCGACGTGCTGCGCGTCTACGAGCTGGCCATCGCCGGCGCCGGCGTCAACGCGTGACCTGACTGCCAGATCCGCGGCCCGGTCCGCGCGGCGGCGCGGATCCGGCATGCGTGGCCGCTTAGAGTCGGCGGGTGCTCTCCGTGGTCTGGCTGGTGCTCGCCGTGGCACTGGCCGTGCTGCTGACGACCTGGATCACCTTCACGCTTACCCGCCTCGATCGGCTGCATGCCCGCTGCGACGCCGCCCAGGCCTCGCTGGATGCTCAGCTGGTGCGCCGGGCGGCAGCCCTGCAGCACGTCGCTGAGGCCCCCGACAGCGGGCTGCCCGACGGCCTGCGGGAGCGCTACGACGACATCGCGCACACGGCCTTGACCCCGCGTCCTGCGGGGACCGACAACGCCCGGCAGTACGCCGAGAACGCGGTCGGTCGCGCCATCGGCGAGATCGGCGGGTTGCCGGGACCGCTGCGCCAGGACGCCACCGACGAGCTGCAGGAGGCGGCCGCCCGGGTGCTCATCGCGCGGCGTTTCTACAATGACGCTGTCCGTGATACCAGGTCTCTGCGTACTCGGCGCCTCCCGCGCCTGTTCCGCATGGCCGGCCGGCGCGCCATGCCCGAGTTCTTCGACATCGACGACACCCTGCCCGCCGGCCCGCCCCTCAGGCGCGCCCGAGAAGAGGACCATTCATGACCAGCTTGTCCCGCCCGCGCCGTGCCACCGTCGCGACGATCGCGGTGGTCATCCTGCTGGGCCTGACCGCGTGTAGCGGTGACAGCCCCAAGAAGAAGAAGACGACGTCGACCTCGAGCCCGGCCCCGACGACGTCGGCGTCGAGCAGCACGCCCAAGGCCGCACCGGCGCCCAAGAACCCGCTCACCGGGGTCGGACCGGTGCCCAAGGGGCCGGTCATCGCGGTCAAGATGGACGACACCGCGCCCGGGCGCCCCCAGGTGGGCATCGACAAGTCCGACGTCGCCTACATCGAGGCGGTCGAGGGCGGGCTGACCCGACTGGCGGTCATCTTCGGCACGAACAAACCCACGGTGGGGTACGTGCGCAGCACCCGCCCGAGCGATCCCGACCTGTTGCTGCAGTACGGCAAGATCACCGAGGCCTACTCCGGCGGCCAGCGCGTCTCCCTCAACATCCGCAAGCGGGCCGGGCTGACCGGCTGGAGCAACGACGGCGGCGCCGCCTACTTCGAGCGGGTGTCGCGCTCGGAATCGACCTACATCAACCTGACGCTGAACCTGGCCAAGGTCGCGCAGAAGACCAAGACCAACCGACCCAAGAGCAACGGCTGGACCTTCAATCCGAACCTCGCCGGCCTGCCGGCCACGACGGGGACGCAGGTGCGCACGGTCGTCACCGGCTCGTACAGCTCAGGCACGCCCGTCGCATTCAACTGGGACCCGAAGCTGAAGAAGTACATCCGCTACATCGACGGGGTGCGCCAGCACGCGGCTGACGGCAAGGCGATCGGCGGCACCAACGTCATCGTCCAGTCCTGCCGGGTCGTGCCCTTCAACGCCGACAAGGATGTCAACGGCAACTCGGCCCAGTTCACCTACACGGTCGGCTCGGGCAAGGTGTCGGTGTTCCGCAACGGCAAGCGCATCGACGGCACCTGGTCGCGATCCACGACCAGTGCCGGCACCACGCTGCGCACCACCGCAGGCAAGGTGTTGCCGCTGAATCCCGGCAACACCTGGGTCGTCCTGATCCGCAAGGGCATCGCTGTCCACAGCTGAGCAACGGCAGGCCATCGGATCCCCACCGGCATGCTCGCGGGGTCTCGGGCGCGGTGCGGGGCTCGTAGACTCGGGGCATGGTCTCCGATCAGCACAGCGTCCTCGATCAGCACAGCGTAGGAACGGCGCGCGTCAAGCGCGGCATGGCCGAGATGCTCAAGGGCGGCGTCATCATGGACGTCGTCACCGCCGAGCAGGCCAAGATCGCCGAAGACGCCGGCGCGGTAGCAGTCATGGCGCTCGAGCGCGTGCCCGCCGACATCAGAGCTCAGGGCGGCGTTTCGCGGATGAGCGACCCCGACATGATCGACGGCATCATCTCGGCGGTCTCCATCCCGGTGATGGCCAAGGCCCGCATCGGGCACTTCGTCGAGGCCCAGGTGCTGCAGTCGCTCGGGGTCGACTACGTCGACGAGTCCGAGGTCCTGACGCCGGCCGATTACGCCAATCACATCGACAAGTGGGCGTTCACCGTCCCCTTCGTGTGCGGGGCTACCAGCCTCGGTGAGGCGCTGCGGCGTATCACCGAGGGCGCGGCGATGATCCGTTCCAAGGGCGAGGCCGGCACTGGCGACGTCTCCAACGCCACCACCCACATGCGCACGATCCGGGCCGAGATCCGCCGGCTCCAGAATCTGCCCGAGGACGAGTTGTTCGTCGCGGCCAAGGAGCTGCAGGCGCCCTACGAGTTGGTCGCCGAGGTCGCGCGAGCCGGCAAGTTGCCCGTCGTGTTGTTCACCGCCGGTGGCATCGCGACCCCGGCCGACGCGGCCATGATGATGCAACTCGGCGCCGAAGGGGTCTTCGTCGGCTCGGGCATCTTCAAGTCGGGCAACCCGGCCGAGCGGGCCGAGGCCATCGTCAAGGCCACCACCTTCTTCGACGACCCCGACGTCATCGCCAAGGTGTCGCGCGGCTTGGGCGAGGCGATGGTCGGCATCAACGTCGAGGACGTCCCGCAGCCGCACCGCCTCGCCCAGCGCGGCTGGTAGGCGACCGGCCCCCTTCACCGTACGAAGGAGGGTCGGGAGTGCCCGCGCGGCAGCCGCCACCTTGACGCTGTTCCACCGTGAGGCATGGGTCTTTTCCGGATCTGTATTACGCCGTAATACAGATCCGGAAAGCACTCCCATCTGCTCTGTGGACAGCCGGGATCGGGCGGCGGCAGGGGCTAGCGTCGGAGCCGGCCACCGGCCGGCAGGGGTCGAGCGCGGCGTGACCCGGCGCGACACGAGAGGAGCGCAAGGTGGACGAGGCACGGCCGTGGATCGCGGAGGTCGAGCGCGAGTTGGCCGAGATCGCGGCCGCCCGGAGCGCCGCATCGGAGCAGCAGGTCGGCCCGGAGCAGCAGGTCGGCTGGGAGCAGCAGGTCGGCTGGGAGCAGCAGGTCGGCCGGGAGCAGCAGGTCGGCCGGCAGCGGCGCAACGGCACCTCAGTTGTGTACTCGATCCGCCTCGATCCCGCCGAGGTCGACTCACTCGAACGCCGTGCCGACGCACTGGGCGTGCTGCCGACGGTCTACGCCCGCAACCTGATCCGGATCGGCCTGTACGGCAACCCGTCCGACCGCGGTGCCGAAGCTCGCTCGGCGGCCCTGCGTCGAGTCGAGGTCGCGGTGGCCGACCTCCGAGCACTGGTGCCGTGACCGCCCAGCCCCGGATCGGGGTCTTCGCGCTGCAGGGTGACGTCCGCGAGCACGTCGCCGCCCTGGCCGCTGCGGGCGCCGAGGCCGTCACCGTGCGCCGCCCGGCCGAATTGGCCGCGGTCGACGGGCTCGTGCTGCCCGGTGGCGAGTCGACGACGATGATCAAGCTGGCGCGGACGTTCGACCTGCTCGAGCCGCTGCGCGAGCGGATCAGTGTCGGTTTGCCGGTGTACGGGTCCTGTGCCGGGATGATCCTGCTCGCCGACCGGGTCGACAGCGGCGGCTCACCCCTCGATGCGACCTTCGGGGGCATCGACATCACGGTGCGGCGCAACGCGTTCGGTCGCCAGGTGGACTCCTTCGAGGAAGACCTGGCGATCGACGGCATCGAGGGCGAGCCGATGCGGGCGGTGTTCATCCGGGCCCCGTGGGTGCAGGAGGTCGGACCGGCCGCGACCGCAGTCGGGCACGTCAGCGGCGGCGAGCACGCAGGTAGAGTCGTGGCGGTCCGCCAGGGTGACCTGCTGGCGACCTCGTTCCATCCGGAGCTGACCGGCGACGGGCGGATCCACAAGTACTTCTGCGAGATCGTGAGGGCGGCCGGTCGCTGACGATCGGCAGCGAAGGAAGAGGAGCTTGCATGAGCGGCCATTCCAAGTGGGCGACGACCAAGCATCAGAAGGCGGCCAAGGACGCGAAGCGCGGCAAGCTGTTCGCCAAGTTGATCAAGAACATCGAGGTCGCGGCCCGCACGGGTGGCGGTGACCCCGACGGCAACCCGACGCTCTACGACGCCATCCAAAAGGCCCGCAAGACCTCCGTCCCGATCGACAACATCGAGCGCGCGGTCAAGCGCGGTTCCGGGGCCGAGGCCGGCGGCGCCGACTGGCAGACGATCATGTACGAGGGCTACGGCCCCAACGGCGTGGCGATACTCATCGAGTGCCTCACCGACAACCGCAACCGGGCCGCGATGGAGGTGCGCACGGCCATGACCCGCAACGGCGGCTCGATGGCCGACCCGGGCTCGGTGTCCTACCTGTTCAACCGCAAGGGTGTCGTCATCGTGCCCGGCAACGGCCAGAGCGAGGACGACGTGCTGCTGGCGGTGCTCGACGCCGGCGCCGAAGAGGTCACCAATCTCGGCGACGCGTTCGAAGTCGTCAGCGAGGCCACCGACCTCGTCCCAGTACGGACCGCGCTACAGGCCGCGGGCATCGACTACGAGTCGGCCGACATGTCGTTCCTGCCGAGCATGCAGATCCCGCTCGAAGAAGACGGCGCCCGCAAGGTGCTGCGACTGATCGACGCACTCGAGGATCTCGACGACGTGCAGAACGTCTTCGCCAACTTCGACGTCAGCGATGAGGTGCTCGAAGCCGTCGGGGCCGAGTAGCCCACGCGCGTGGCTACAGCGGCTGCTTGGCCCAGAAGCGGAAGAACTCGTGACCGAGGAACCACATGAACTCGTGGCCGCCGAACCAGCCGTAGACCCAGTTGACGACGTCGAAGAACCCGTTCTTGACCGGGTCGACGTAGAAGAGCAGCACGATGACGCCCAGCAGGCCCCACGGCTTGACCTTGTTGCCGATCTCCTGGGTCCGCGGGTCGAGATAGGGCTCGATGATCGCGTAGCCGTCGAGGCCCGGCACCGGCAGCAGGTTCAGCACGGCCGCGGTGAGCTGCAGGAAGCCGAGGAAGGCGATGCCGTACCAGAACCGCCCGTGGTCGGTGAGCAGGGCGGGGGAGAAGACGTCGGCGCCGTTGGCCTTGGCCAGGATGACGAGCAGAGCGCCGAAGACCAGGTTCGTGGCCGGGCCGGCCGCCGCCGCGGCGGCCAGCCGGGCCTTGCTGCGGAACTGGTGGCGGTGCAGGTAGACGGCGCCCCCGGGCAACCCGAAGCCGCCGGCCACGATCGCCACCAGCGGCAGCAGGATCGACAGCAGCGGGTGCGTGTACTTGAACGGGTTCAGGGTCAGGTAGCCCCGGGCCTCGACACTGCGGTCGCCGGAGCGGTACGCCGCGTAGGCGTGCGCGAACTCGTGGAAGCAGACCGAGACGATCCAGCCGCCGAGGACGAGCAGGAACACCCCGAAGTCGCCGAGACGCGAACCGGGCGCGTCGCTGAACCAGGCCAGCACGCCCCCGACTGCGGCCACCGCGACGACCACGAGGAAGAGCGGGCTGGGCCGGACGGCGCGGCGGCGCTTGCCGAGGTCGTAGAGCGACATGCCCGCCAAGGTACGGGCCGACCCTGGGAACTGCGGGCGCCCGCGTGTTGCTCGCTACCCCGGGCCACCGCGCGTCCTAGGCTGCATCGAACGACCGTTCGACGGCGACTGGAACTGGCGGTGGGCAGGTGCGCGTACTCGGTGTCGACCCGGGCATGACCCGCTGCGGAATCGGCGTCGTCGACGGCGCCGCCGGTCGCCTTCGGCTGGTCCACGTCGAGGTTGTCCGGACTCCGCCCGACGCCGAGGTCGGGCCGCGGTTGCTCGCCCAGTTCGACGCCATTGCTGCCGCCATCGCCGCGTACCGTCCCGACGTTGTGGCGGTCGAGCGGGTCTTCAGCCAGCAGAACGTGCGTACCGTCATGGGTACGGCGCAGGTGGCCGGCCTGGCCATCGTCGCCGCCACCCGGGCCGGGGTGCGCGTAGCCCTGCACACGCCCAGCGAGGTCAAGGCGGCCGTCACCGGGTCAGGCTCGGCCGACAAGGCGCAGGTGGGGGCCATGGTCACTCGGCTGTTGCGGCTGGCCGACACCCCGCGCCCGGCTGACGCTGCCGACGCGCTGGCCCTGGCGATCTGTCAGGTCTGGCGCGGTGGCGCCCAGGCCCGCCTCGCCGGCGCCCTGGATGCGGCCCGCGCACGTGCGGGCGCGTCATGATCGCCAGCGTCCGCGGCACGGTGGCCGCGTTGGGGCCCGACGGCGCGGTGGTCGAGGTCGGCGGGGTGGGGCTGGCTGTGTCCTGCTCACCCGGCACGCTGGCCCGGCTGCGGGTCGGCGAGTCGGCGCGGCTGGCCACCAGCTTGGTCGTGCGCGAAGACTCGCTGACCCTCTATGGCTTCGCCGACGACGACGAACGGGCCCTGTTCGAGCTCGTCCAGACCGCCAACGGCGTCGGCCCCAAGCTGGCGCAGACGATGCTGGCGGTGCACCCGCCCCGTGAGTTGCGCCGGGCGATCGCTACCAGCGACCTCGTGACGTTGACGAGGGTTCCCGGCATCGGCCGCAAGGGCGCCGAACGCATCGTCCTCGAGCTGCGCGACCGCATCGGGTCCATCGACGGCTCGGACCACTCGTTCGAGTCCGGAGCCGGCGTCGCCGCCGTCGCGCCCTGGCGCGACCAGCTCACCCACGCGCTGGCCGGGCTCGGGTTCCCCGGCAAGGAAGCCGCCGACGCCATCGACGTCGTGGCCGCGGAGGTCACCGGCGACACCGCGCCCGACGTCTCTGCCCTGCTGCGCAAGAGCATCCAACTGCTCGGACGTACCCGATGAGCGAGCCGGTCGAGGACCTGGTCGACCCGGAGATCCTGCCCGAAGAGCGGGAGGTCGAGGCCTCGCTGCGACCGCAGCGCTTCGACGAGTTCGTCGGCCAGCCCAAGGTCCGTGAGCAGCTGCAACTCGTTCTCGAGAGCGCGCTGCGCCGTGGCCGTCCGCCCGACCACATCCTGCTGTCCGGGCCGCCCGGGCTCGGCAAGACCAGCCTGGCCATGATCGTGGCCGCCGAGCTCGGGGCCCCGATCCGGATCACCAGCGGCCCGGCGATCGAGCGAGCGGGTGACCTCGCGGCCCTGCTGACCAGCCTCACCGACGGCGAGGTGCTGTTCATCGACGAGATCCACCGCATCGCACGTCCGGCCGAGGAACTGCTCTACATGGCGATGGAGGACTTCCGCGTCGACGTCATCGTCGGCAAGGGCCCTGGCGCCACGGCGATCCCGCTCGACCTCTCACCGTTCACGCTGGTCGGTGCCACGACCCGGGCCGGCCTGCTCACCGGCCCGCTGCGCGACCGGTTCGGATTCACCGCTCACATGGACTTCTACGATCCGGACGAGCTGGAATCGGTGCTCGAACGCTCGGCCGCCTTGCTCGGCGTCACGCTGCGTCCTGACGGCGCGAGCGAGATCGCCGGCCGCTCGCGGGGCACGCCGCGCATCGCCAACCGGCTGCTGCGTCGGGTGCGCGACTACGCCGAGGTGCGCGCCGACGGCGTCGTCGACGAGGCCATCGCCCGGGCGGCGCTGGCCGTCTACGACGTCGACGAGCTCGGCCTCGACCGGCTCGACCGCGCGGTTCTCGACGCGCTGGTGCGCCGCTTCGGAGGCGGTCCGGTGGGTGTCGGGACCCTCGCCGTGGCCGTCGGTGAGGAGACCGGAACGGTCGAAGAGGTCGCCGAGCCGTTCCTGGTCCGAGCCGGGATGCTGGCCCGCACGCCGCGGGGCCGGGTGGCCACGCCGGCCGCCTGGGCCCACCTCGGGCTGAGGCCGCCGGGACCGGTGGCAGGCGGCCCCACGCTGTTCGACGCGTAGTCTCGGGCGGGTCAATGCCATCGCCCGCCACCGACGCTGGGGTCCTCCGTCGTGAAATACCTGCCGATCATCCTGTTCGTCGTACTCGTCGTCGGTTTACTAGCCTTCTCGGCCCGAGCCCGCCGCCGCCAGGCCGAAGCCGACGAGCAGCGCCGCGCAAGCATCGAGGTCGGCAGCGAGGTGATGACCACCTCGGGCCTGTACGGCACCGTCGTGGCCAGGAACGACGACGACACCGTGACACTGTCGATTGCGCCCGGAGTCGAGGTCAAGTGGGCCTTCGCCGCGTTGCGCGACGTCGCCGGCCTGCCTGATCAGTACCGCAAGGGCGGTCCCGGCGGCGGTCGCCGTGCCGACTCGCCACCGTCAATCCCGCCCGACCGTTTCTCCAAGGAGCCCCCCGACCGTTTCTCCAAGGAGCCCCCCGACCGTTACTCCCAGGAGCCAGGCCCCGGCTCCAGGGGCGCCGACCCGAATACCTGACCCGCGCCGACCCGCCTGCACGCTGATTCCCGGGCGGGTCGGTCATACTGTCGTGCGGCCCGGATGCCCCTCGATGGAGGGCGTGCGCGTCCTGACCCGTGACCGGACAGAAACGTCGAGGAGATCTACCCCGTGGCACCACCCCCCGGAACGCTGCGCGTCGGGCGATACTTTCTCGCGCTTTTTGCGCTGATGCTGCTGCTGTACCTACTGGTCTTCCTGCCCGGCGAGCGGCACACCCCGAAGCTGGGACTCGACCTCGTCGGCGGCCAGCAGGTGATCTTCCAGGCCAAGGCGCCGCACGGTAAGACGCCCTCGACGTCGTCGATGGAGCAAGCCAAACAGATCATCGAGGATCGCGTCAACGGCACCGGTGTCACCGAGGCCACCGTGGTCATTCAGGGCGATGACCAGCTCGTCGTCTCCATCCCCGGCGGGACGCGCACCGACGTCACCAAGCTGGGGCAGGCGGCGGTGCTGAACTTCCGCGGGCTCGTCGCGCCGGCCCAGGCGGTCGGCTGCGGGAAGTACGCACCGAAGGCGGCGCCGACGCCCAGCGCGACCGCCAGCGCCTCGCCGTCCGGCACCGCCTCGCCGTCCGGTACCGCCTCGCCGTCCGGTACCGCCTCGCCGTCCGGTACCGCCTCGTCGGGGGCGAAGTCGAGCCCGAAGGCGAACCCGACCGCGAAGGCGTCGAGCGCGCCGTCACCCAACGACGCCGGCCACCGGCCGGTGGCCGCGCCGGCCAGCACCAGCGCGAAGTCGTCGCCGGCCACGAGCTCGGCCGCGCCGACCAGTGCGCCCGCCTCGACCCCGAGCGGCCCGAGCAAGTGCCTGGCCGATCCGATGGCGGCGCTACAGAAGGTCGACAAGACCCTCAAGATCCCGCTCAGCGACACCCAGTTCGACGCGCTCACCACCCAGCAGCAGCAGGAGATCGCCGCCGGCCTGGCCAACTTCGACTGTGCCACCGGGCAGGACGAGCCGGACGTCAAGGACAAGTTCTTCCTGGCCTGCGGCACCTTCTCGGGCAGCAAGCAGGAGTACGCCTACCTGCTCGGCCCGGTGATCGTGCCCGGCAACCAGATCGACACCGCCAGCGCCCAAGCGCCCAGCGCGAACGGCAACACCGTCTGGTCGGTGCAGCTCACCCTCAAGTCGTCCGGTGACGACGCGTGGTCGAAGTACACCGCGGCCCACAACATCGGCAGCACCAGCGATTCGACCAACGCGAGCTCGACGAACTGCAGCAAGACGACCTATCCCTGCGCTGACTTCGTCGCCTTCACCCTGGATGGCCGCGTCATCACCGCGCCGGTCAACGAGTCGGCCATCAACGGCCGGCCGACCTCGATCACCGGCAGCTTCGACGAGACGTCGGCCAACGAGCTCGCCGACCAGCTGCGTTACGGCGCGTTGCCGCTGAGCTTCAAGTCCCAGCAGGCGCAGACGGTGTCGGCAACCCTCGGCACCTCGCAGCTCAAGGCCGGCCTGCTCGCCGGCGGCATCGGGCTGATCCTGGTCGTCATCTACTCGCTGATCTACTACCGCGCGCTGGGCCTCGTGACGATCGCGTCGCTGCTCGTCTCCGGCGGTCTGACCTACGCCTCGTTGGTGGTGCTCGGCAAGCAGCTCGGCTTCACGCTGAGCCTGGCCGGCATCGCCGGCTTCATCGTGGCCGTCGGTATCACCGCCGACTCGTTCGTGGTGTTCTTCGAACGAATAAAGGACGAGGTGCACGAGGGGAGATCTCTGCGGGTGGCCGTGCCGCGGGCCTGGGTCCGCGCCCGCCGCACGATCCTCTCGGCCGACACGGTGTCGTTCCTGGCCGCGGCGATCCTGTACTACTTCGCCGCCGGTGACGTGAAGGGTTTCGCGTTCACGCTCGGCTTGTCGACGATCCTCGACCTCATCGTCGTGTTCCTGTTCACCCATCCGCTGGTGTCGCTGCTCTCGCGCAGCCGGGCCTTCGGGTCGCCGCGCTTCACCGGCCTCAATGCGGTCCGCGCCGGCGGCATCACCCCGAACGAACCCGTCTCGGCCGCGGCCAAGCCGGCGCGCGGTCGGTCGTCGACCAAGGGCAAGCGGGCCGCGACCGCCGTGCTCGAGCGGACCACGGCCAAGGCCGACGAGGACGCGATCCTCGAGCCCGACGCGCACGAGGCGGATGTGCCCGAGACGGATGTGCCCGAGGCCGAAGAAGCCGATGTCGGCGCGGTCGAGGAAACCGACCCCGCCGACGAGACGCTCGAGGCGCGGGAGCGGCGACGCACAACGCCGGAGGCCGGTTCGGCGGCCGAGCGCGCCGCCGCTCGCCGGGCCCGGATGCGCGAACAGGCCGAGGGTGAGCGCCCGAAGGGCCGACCGGACAGGAGGGGGGAACGCTGATGTCGTTCGTGTCGAAGCTCTACCGCGGCGAAACCCGCATCGATTTCATCGGCAGCCGCCGGCGCTGGTACGCGGCGTCCGGGGTGCTGATCCTGATCTGCGTGGTCAGCTTCATTTTCCGGGGGTTCAACTACGGCGTCGAGTTCTCCGGCGGCACGCAGTTCCGTATCCAGACCAGCGGCGCGTCGATCACGGCCAACGAGGCCGAGAAGGCCTTCAGCGCCGCGGGTGAGACGCCGAGCGAGACGCCCCAAATCGTCGGTTCGGGCGCGACCCAGACGCTCACGGTCGTCCTCAAGGAGTTGTCGTCGACGCGACAGACGACACTCACGACCGCGGTGGGCAAGGCCCTGAAGGTCCCGGCGAACAAGATCAACGCCGAAGCGGTGAGCTCGAGTTGGGGTCACGACATCTCGGTCAAGGCCCTGCAGGGACTGGTCATCTTCCTGATCGTCGTGTCGATCTACATCGCCCTACGGTTCCAGTGGCGGATGGCCGTCGGGGGCATCGTCGCCCTCATCCACGACCTGCTGCTCACGGCCGGCGTGTACTCGATCGTCGGCTTCGAGGTCACCCCGTCCACGGTCGTGGGGCTGCTGACCATTCTCGGCTTCTCGCTCTACGACACGGTGGTCGTCTACGACAAGGTGGCCGAGAACTCGAAGGACATCCTGGCCGGTTCGCGCACCACGTTCGCCGAAGCCGCGAACACGGCGGTCAACCAGACGCTGATGCGGTCGATCAACACGTCGCTGATCGCGTTGCTGCCGGTGGCCGGGTTGCTGTTCGTCGGCGCCGGCATCCTGGGCGTCGGCACGATCAAGGACCTCGCCCTGATCTTGTTCGTCGGGCTGGCGACCGGGGCGTACTCGTCGCTGTTCCTGGCGACGCCGATCGTCGTCGACCTGACCGAGCGCGACTCGCGTTACCGAGCCCTGGCCAAACGCGTGGCGGCCAAGCGATCAAGCGAGGCCAAGCGGGCCGCCGAGGCCGAGCTGGCGGGGGCGGCGTCGGCGCCGCGGCGAAGTGGCGCGCCGGCACCGGCGCCGAAGGTCGGCGCCCGGCCGCAGCGCCGCAAGCGGTCATGATCGACAGAGCGGCGCTGGCCCAGCGCATCGCCGGGTTGCTGCGCGACGTCCCCGACTTCCCCAAGCCCGGGATCGTGTTCAAGGACATCGCCGGCCTACTCGCCGACGGCGACGCGTTCGCCGCGGTGATCGAGGGCCTGGCCGCCACCGCCGATGACGCTGTCGATCTCGTCGCCGGCGTCGAGGCCCGCGGCTTCCTGATCGCCGGCGCGCTGGCCACCGAGCTGGGCTGCGGGGTAGTGCCGGTACGCAAGGCCGGCAAGCTGCCGCCGCCAACCGTCACCAGGAAGTACGACCTGGAATACGGCACGGCCGTGATCGAGGTCCCGGTGAAGGTGCTGGACGGCAAGCGGGTGCTGCTCGTTGACGACCTCCTCGCTACCGGCGGCACACTGCGGGCCGCCAGCGAGCTGCTCACCGAGGCGGGGGCGCAGGTCGAGGCGCTGGCCGTCATCGTGGAGCTGACGGCGCTCGGCGGCCGAGCCGTGCTGGCTGGGCTGCCACCGCTCGACGCCCTGCTTTCGATCTGAGCCCGGTACCCGACCGCCGGGTGGTTCGAAACGTGACACCCGGGCGTCCCTGCTCCTTACTGCGCGACCGTAGACTTCAATGACGAGCGTGAGAGGGGAGTAGACCTGAGCACGGAGGCCGGTACGCGGCAGTCGCCGCCCGCACCAGCGACCGCGGCTGCGCCCGACGCTGCTGCGGAGGTCGATGGGGTACGCCCCGGCGCAGCGGTGCGCGACCCGGCCGAGGTCGAGCCCGCCGCCGCGACCGACACCGCGGACGCGGCGGCTGAGGCCAGCCCCGCGAACACCCCGGAGACGCCGCCGGATGCGAGCCCTACCCACCGGCGCCGGGTGCGCGACCGCATCGCCCGCCGCATCGTCACCACCAACCGGCAGGCGCTGGTCGAGCCGGTGCTCGAGCCACTGCTGGCCGTGCACCGCCGCGCTCACCCCAAGGCCGACGCGAAGGCCCTGCAGTACGGCTACGACATTGCCGAGAAGTGCCACCGCGGCCAGCTGCGCAAGAGCGGCGACCCCTACATCACCCACCCGCTGGCCGTCGCCACCATCCTGGCCGAGCTGGGCATGGACACCACGACGCTGATCGCGGCGCTGCTGCACGATACGGTCGAAGACACCCGGATGACCCTGGCCGATATCACCAAGGACTTCGGCGACCACGTGGCGGTACTGGTCGACGGCGTGACCAAGCTCGACAAGGTCAAGTACGGCACGGCGGCCGAGGCCGAGACCATCCGCAAGATGGTCGTGGCGATGGCCAGCGACCCCCGCGTCCTGGTCATCAAGCTGGCCGACCGGCTGCACAACATGCGCACGCTGCGCTTCCTGCCTCCGGCCAAGCAGGAGCGCAAGGCCCGCGAGACCCTCGAGGTGCTGGCCCCGCTCGCGCACCGCCTCGGTATGAACACGGTTAAGTGGGAGCTCGAGGACCTCGCGTTCGCGACGCTGTACCCCAAGCGTTACGACGAGATCGTGCGGCTCGTGGCCGAGCGGGCACCGTCGCGCGACACCTACCTCGGCGAGGTCGTCGACCGGATCAACAAGGAACTACGCGAGGGCGGTATCAAGGCGCAGGTCACCGGCCGGCCCAAGCACTACTACTCGATCTATCAGAAGATGATCGTCCGCGGCCGCGAGTTCACCGACATCTACGACCTCGTCGGCATCCGCGTCCTCGTCGAGTCCGAACGTGACTGCTACGCGACTCTCGGCGTCGTCCACGCGAACTGGCAGCCCGTCCCGGGCCGGTTCAAGGACTACATCGCGATGCCGAAGTTCAACATGTACCAGTCGCTGC
>CAXTHY010000027.1:0-5025 GCA_964244175.1 uncultured Jatrophihabitans sp.
CTCCGGTCCGGGCGCGGACGCGCCGGTGTCCGACGCCGAGCGTGACGGGTGGGACGGATGTGACGGGGGAGGCGCGCCGGAGATCGAACCCGGGGTGGGCCGACCCCTGGGCTGAAATGGCGGAGGCTCCGGGATTCGAACCCGGGATGGGCTTGTGACCCAAACCGCATTAGCAGTGCGGCGCCATAGACCAGACTAGGCGAAGCCTCCAAGCGGCCTGAGACGAGCACAGCCACCGGCGAGAAAGCCTACAAGGTCACTGCACCCGGCTTCACCACCGCGCCTCGGCGCCGATTCGTGTAGGCCGCCGCCTCAACACTCAGCGCACTTCGACGAGCGGGATGAGCACCTGGTCCATGATCTCGGTGATGGTGCGCTCGGTGATGCACTCGCCCTGCATGACGACGCGGTGCATGAGCACCGCGGGCAACACATCCGCCACCAGCGGGGTGGCGGCATCGGGACGGACCTCACCCCGCTCGATGCCGCGGCGCAGCAGGGCGAGCAGCGCGGCCCGACGCGGGGCCTGGAAGCGTTCGTCGACGAGTTGGGCGAGCCCCGGGTCGGACGCCGACTCGCACTTGATGGCGCGCATGGCGTCGCCGGCCGGACTGGTCATGATCGCCGTGATCGCCCGGGCGAGGTGGTGCAGCGCGTCGACCGTGCTCACCGAATCGGGGAAGTCGGGCATCATCCCGCAGTCCTCGGGCATCGGCAGCGCGGCGCACATCGCGTCCATGACCAGTTCCGGCTTGGTCGGCCAACGGCGGTAGATGCTGGCCTTGCCGGTGCGGGCGCGGGCGGCGACGCCCTCGACGGTGAGCGCGGTGTAGCCGACCTCGGTGAGTTCGGCGAAGGCGGCGTCGAGGATCGCGTCCTCCAGCGCCGCCCCGCGTCGGCGCTGCGGGTTGAGCTTCGCCGCGCAGCCCGCGGACTTGAGCACGGTCACGTTCTGTCAGACCCCCCGTCCATCATCGACGGTGTTGGAAATCAGTGGATAGTGCACGCTTGCGTTCTCTACCGTTGGAGTTCTAGCGTACCTGGTTAGTGAACGTTTGCGTCTCCTAATGCGGCGCGGACCGCGCCGAGAATGTTGATCGAAACGGAGTACCAGTGTCCGATACCAAGGCACCGAAGGCCGCCGGCGCGGCCAAGACCGGTGAGCGCGGCGCGCGGCGCGCCTCTCGACCCGGCCTCATCCTGCTGGTGATCGCCGGCGCGCAGATGATGGTGGTCCTCGACGGCACGATCGTGAACATCGCGCTGCCGTCCATGGGCCGGTACTTCGACAAGAGCCAGACCGACATGACGTGGGCCCTCAACGCCTACACCCTCGCGTTCGGCGGCCTCCTGCTCCTCGGCGGACGCATGGGCGACATCCTCGGTCGGCGGCGGATGTTCATCGTCGGCCTGTCGCTGTTCACCCTCGGCAGCTTCCTGGCCGGCATCGCCCCCAACTTCGCCCTGCTGCTCGCCGGCCGCGCCATCCAGGGCGTCGGTGGCGCGATCGCGTCGCCCACCGCGCTGTCGCTGATCACCACCGAGTTCAAGGAAGGTCCCGACCGCACGAAGGCCATCGGCGTCTACGCGGCCGTGTCCGGTGCCGGCGCCGCGCTCGGGCTGCTGCTCGGCGGCGTTCTGACCAACTACCTCAGCTGGCGCTGGGTGCTGTTCGTCAACGTCCCGATCGGTGTCGTGCTGATCGTCGGCGCGTTCATGTACCTGCACGAGTCCGAGCGGCTCTCCGGGCGCTTCGACGTCGGCGGCGCGTTGCTGTCGGTGGCCGGCATGGTCGCGACGGTGTACGGCTTCATCCACGTCGCGCACAGCGGGTGGAACAACGCCGAGACCTACACGGTGTTCATCGCCGCGGCCGTCCTGCTGGTCGGCTTCGTGCTGTACGAGGCCAAGGTCGTCGCCGAACCGATGATGCCGATGCGCATCTTCGAGAACCGCAACCGATCCGGTACGTACCTCGTGATGTTCGTCGTCGGCGCGGCGATGTTCGGGATGTTCTACTTCATCACGTTCTTCGCCCAGGGCGTGCTGGACTTCAGCGCGCTCAAGACCGGCTTCTCGTTCCTGCCGGTCGCGCTGGTCATCGGGGTCATTTCGCAGGTCGTGGCTCGGTTGCTGGGCAAGACCGGCCCGAAACCGCTGCTGCTGCTCGGCACGGTCCTGATCACCTGCGCCCTGCTCTGGTTCTCGCGGGTGAGCGCCGATTCGAGTTACGCCGGCACGCTGCTGCCCGGCATGGTCGCCCTCGCGGTCGCGATGGGCTGCCTATTCGTGCCGCTCACCTCGACGGCGGTGGCCGGCGTGGCCAACACCGACGCCGGGCTCGCGTCCGCGCTGCTCAACGTCGGCCAGCAGGTCGGCGGCGCGCTCGGGCTGTCGGTCATGACCACCGTGTTCGGCACCGCGGGTCGCAGTTACGCGAGCGGCCACGCGGGCGACCTGCGCAAGCACCTGGCGCAGTCGGCTGGTGGCGACCAGGGGCTCGCGAAGTCCATTGCCCAGCGGGTACAGCAGGCCGGCAACAATGGGTTGCAGCCAGAGGACATCAAGCACTTCATCGGCAGCCTGCCAGCGGATCAGCGCGCGAAGGCGGCCGCGTTCTTCAACGGCCCGTACAAGGACTTCACCCACGGCCTGCTGGCGCACGCCTCAGGTCAGGGCTTCCTGACCGGAGCAGTCTTCGGTGTCGTCGCCATCATCGCCGCCGCCGTGTTGATCAACGTGAAGAAGACCGACCTGCCCGCCGACGCGATGGCCGCTGCCGCGGCGTGAGCAAACCAGCGACAACCTTCAACACTCGATGACGTTGACGGCGAGGCCGCCGCGGGCGGTCTCCTTGTACTTGACCTTCATGTCCGCACCCGTCTCACGCATCGTCTTGATCACCTTGTCGAGGCTGACGATGTGCCGGCCGTCGCCCCGCAACGCGATGCGGGCGGCGTTGATCGCCTTCACGGCCGCCATCGCGTTGCGCTCGATGCACGGCACCTGAACCAGTCCGCCCACCGGATCGCAGGTGAGCCCGAGATTGTGTTCCATGCCGATCTCGGCCGCGTTCTCGACCTGTGCCGGCGTCCCGCCCATGACCTCGCACAGCGCGCCGGCTGCCATCGAGCAGGCCGAGCCGACCTCGCCCTGGCAGCCGACCTCGGCGCCGGAGATCGACGCGTTCTCCTTGTACAGCACGCCGATCGCGGCGGCGCAGAGCAGGAACCGAACGACGCCGTCGTCCGAGGCGCCCGGGCAGAACCGCACGTAGTAGTGCAGCACCGCCGGCAGCACGCCGGCCGCGCCGTTGGTCGGCGCGGTGACCACCCGGCCGCCGGCGGCGTTCTCCTCGTTGACGGCCAGAGCGAACAGGTCGACCCAGTCCATGATCCGTAACGGGTCGGTGACGAACTGCTCGTCGCACAACCGGCGGTAGAGCTCGGGGGCGCGGCGCGGCACCTTCAACCCGCCGGGCAGCGTCCCCTCGTTCGTCCACCCGTTGCGTACGCACTCCTGCATGACCGCCCAGATCTCGAGCAACCGCGCGCGGATCTCGTCCTCGCTGCGCCAGGCCTGCTCGTTGGCCAGCATCACGGCGCTGACCGGCAGGCCGGTCGCGGCGCATTGCGCGAGCAGTTCGTCGCCGCTCAGGAACGGATAGGCCTGCACGGTGTCGTCGGGCTTGATGCGGTCGGCGCCGGCCGCCGCCTCGTCCACGACGAAACCGCCGCCGACGGAGTAGTAGGTGCGCTCGCGCACCAGGTCATCGGCGGCGTCGAAGGCGAAGTACTTCATCCCGTTGGGGTGGTATTCCAGCCGGGCGCGGCGGTGCAGCACGAGGTCGTCGTCGACGAGCGCGGCGCGATGCCGGCCCAGCAGCGTGACCCGGCCGGACTCCCGGACCGCGGCCGCCCGCTGCAGGACGGTGCTCGTATCGACGGTCTCGGGCCGCTCACCCTCGAGACCGAGGATGACGGCGCGGTCGCTGCCGTGCCCGTGGCCGGTGGCACCGAGCGAGCCGAACAGCTCGACCCGCACCCGGGCTACCGTCTCGAGCAGCCCGTCGTCAGCCAGTCCGGCCGCGAAGGTGTGCGCGGCCCGCATCGGGCCGACCGTGTGCGACGACGACGGACCGATCCCGATCGAGAACAGGTCGAACACGCTGATCGCCACGATGCCGCCTCTCCGGACCTAGACGTGACCTAGACGATGGTCAGCGTCACGTTGATGTTGCCGCGGGTCGCCTTCGAGTACGGGCAGTACTGATGCGCCAGCTCGACGAGCTCGCGCGCCTGCTCCGGCTCGACGCCGGGAATGGTCACCTTCAGCTCGACGGCCAGGCCGAACCCGCCGTCCTCTGAAGGACCGAGCGACACCTCGGCCGTGACCGTCGAATCGGATGCGTCGACACCCTTGGTCTTCGCCCGGTTGCCCAGTGCGCTTTGGAAGCATGCGGCGTACCCGGCGGCGAACAGCGTCTCGGGGTTGGCCTTGGGCTCGCCCGCAGCGCCGGGCCGGTCGGTGTCCAGGTCGAGGACACCGTCAGCGCTCGTGACGTGACCGGTCCGCCCGCCCTTGGCGCTCGCGGCCGTCGTGTAAGCAATCTTGGTCAATGCGATGGTCATGGCACTCCTGCTCATTGGGACGCGTCCACCCTAGGCTCAGGCGGGTGAACAGCCGGAGCGGCTCGACTCGCCAGGGTCGGCGGCCGTGACCGCCCCGATCGTTCGCCGCTCCCCCGTGCACCGCGCCGTCGTGCTCGCGAACGCGCCGCTCACCCCGCGGATGCGCCGGGTCACCGTGCGCGCCGACGCAATGATCGGCGTCGCGATCAGGCCGGCGCAGGACGTCGAACTGCTGCTGCGCGAGCCGTCCGGGCGACGGGTGAAGCGGCGCTACACGATCCGGCACGCCCGCCCGGCCGTCGGCGAGCTCGACCTCGACGTCCTGCTGCACGGCGAGGGCCCCGGCGCGACGTGGGCCGCGACGACCGGCCCCGGTGACGAGGTCGAGTTCCAG
>CAXTHY010000027.1:5035-37381 GCA_964244175.1 uncultured Jatrophihabitans sp.
GCCGACGACCTTGGGCACCGGTGCGGGTCGAGACACGGCGCCGGGCCGGGTTCGGCGTGGGGCGCGCAGTCGGCGCCGGGCGACGCGATCGAATTCCAGGGCCCGCGCGGCAAGCTAGAGCTTCGCCCCGCGCCCTGGCACCTGCTGTGCGGCGACGAGTCGGCGCTGCCCGCGATCGCGGCGATTGCCGAGGCCCTGCCGGCCGCCGAGCCCGCGTTCGCCGTCGTCGAGGTCGAGAGCGGCGCCGACGAGCTGGACGTCGCGGCCGACGCCCGCTACATCTACCGGGGCGCCACTGCGCCGGGCGGAGCCGACCTGCTCAGCGGCGCTCTGGACACCCTCGACCTGCCGCCCGGCGCCGGGCGGGGTTACCTGATGGGCGAGACCCGGGCCATGGTCGCGCTGCGCGCGGTACTCGAAGCCCGCGGGCTGGCGCACGACGCGCTGTTCGTGAAGGGCTACTGGAACGTCGGGCGCCCCGACCGGCTGGCCAACCGGCCACCCGCGCCGTCGTCCCCCGCCGCCCCGTGAACCCGCCCCGTGAACCCGTGATGATCTCGGTCGGAGCACGCGTTTACGCGTGCTCCGGCCGAGATCATCGCGAATTCCCGGGTCAGAGGATGGTCAGAGGATGGGCTCGGGTCGGTAGTCGGCGGCACCGGGTTCGCTGGCCAGCACCTCGTCCACCCGCGCGACGACGGCGGCGACCTGCTCGCGGGCCGCGCCGGTGAACGACAGCGGTTCGGCCAGCAGGCCCTGCAGCGTCTCGGCCGACAACCCGAGCCGCGAGTCGCCGGCGAGCCGCGCGAACAGGTCGTTGCCCTCGGCGCCCTTCTCCCGTATCTCCAGCGCCACCGCGACGGCGTTCTCCTTGATCGCCTCGTGCGCGCTCTCGCGCCCGCCGCCGGCCCGCACCGCGGCCATCAGCACCTTGGTCGTGGCCAGGAACGGCAGGTAGCGGTCGAGCTCACGTTCGATCACCGCGGGGAACGCGCCGAAGTCGTCGAGCACGGTCAGCGTGGTCTCGAGCAGCCCGTCCAGGGTGAAGAACGCGTCCGGCAGCGCGACCCGCCGCACGACCGAGCACGATACGTCGCCCTCGTTCCACTGATCACCGGCCAGCTCGCCGGCCATCGTCGCGTACCCGCGCAGCAGCACGGTGAAGCCGTTGATGCGCTCGGCCGAGCGGGCGTTCATCTTGTGCGGCATGGCCGACGAGCCGACCTGACCGGGCCGGAAACCCTCGGTGACGAGTTCGTGGCCGGCCATCAGCCGGATGGTCTTCGCCAGCGACGACGGCGCCGCGGCGACGTGGACGAGGGCCGACAGCACGTCCCAGTCGAGCGAGCGCGGGTAGACCTGGCCGACGCTGGTCAACCCCCGCTCGAAGCCGAGATGGTGGGCGACCCGCGCCTCGAGCGTTGCCAGCGCGTCGGACGAGCCGAGCAGGTCGAGCATGTCCTGCGCCGTCCCCACCGGTCCCTTGATGCCCCGCAGCGGGTAGCGGGCGATCAGGTCGTCGAGGCGGGCCAGCGCCACCTGCAACTCGTCGGCGGCCGAGGCGAACCGCTTGCCCAGCGTCGTCGCCTGCGCCGCGACGTTGTGCGAGCGACCGGCCATCACCAGCGAGTCGTACTCGGCCGCCCGGCGGGCCAGCCGGACCAGCACTGCGACCACCTTCGTCCGCACGAGTTGCAGCGACGAGCGGACCTGCAGCTGCTCGACGTTCTCGGTCAGATCGCGGCTCGTCATGCCCTTGTGGATCTGCTCGTGTCCGGCCAGCGCCGCGAATTCGTCGATCCGCGCCTTCACGTCGTGCCTGGTCACCCGTTCACGCGCGGCGATCGAAGCCAGGTCGACGGCGGCGGTACCGCGGTCGACGACGGCCTGGTACGCCGCGATCGCACCGGCCGGCACGTCGACCCCCAACTCGGTCTGGGCCTGCAGCACCGCCACCCACAGCCGGCGCTCGAGCACGACCTTGTGGGCCGGCGACCAAATCGTCGCCATGGCGCCCGAGGCGTACCGATCGGCCAGGACGTTGGGGATGGCGGGCTTCACCCCACCATTGTTGCAGCGTCCGCCCTCAGGATCCGGCCAGCAGCCGCCGATCGGCGGACAATGCGGCGACGGCGTCCAGCGCGTCGGCCGCGCCCGACGGGGCCGTCGCCTGGACCTGCACGGTGAATCGCCCGATCCGGTGCTGGGCGAAGTCGATGACCCGGTTGCCGTCGTCGAAGGAATTCGCGGCCAGCGGGGACGTGCTGGTGAGGGTCGAGATGACGATCCGCACCGTCCGGGTGCCGACCGTCGCGACCACGCGCCGCGACCAGATTCCGCGGGACCCGCGCCGCGCCGTTGATTCGAGCACCTCGGTGCGTACGCGGCTGATCCGCAGGTGCGGGAAGCGGCTGCGCAGGGCGGTCCGCGCCGCGGCCGGCAACGACGTCGCCACCGTGCAGGACGAGAGCGCGTCACGGACGGCGGTGCAGGGCGGCGGGTCGCTCAGCTGCGGCAGCACCACCTCGACGTCGTTGCGCAGCGTCCCGTTGCGGTCGCTGAGGTGGACGACGAAGCCACTCGGCGCCGGCACCGGGCTGCTCGACCGCGGCGCCGTCGAGGCCGGGCGGCTGGCCGGCGCGGCGACCGGCGTCGCGTCGTGGGCCCGGCGGGCGTACCCGATCACCGCCACCGCGGCCGCGAGCGCCAGCAGCGCACCGAGCGCGCGCCGTCGGCGCAGCGCCGCCCCCTCCAGAGGCGGCTCGAGCTCGGCCGGATCAGCCCGCTCGTCCGGCTCGTCCGGCCATTCGATGCCGCCGGTCGTCGGCTCGCCCGACGCGCGCCTCACTGGGGCGCAACCAGGCTGTCGTTGCCGGCCAGCAACGCGAGGTGGTTCAGGTCGACCAGGCGCTTGCTGCGCGGCTCGCGCACCGAGACGCTGACCGTGAAGCCGGGGGTGACGGCGGTGTAGTAGCTGGTCGTCGTCGCCCCGACGTAACGCCGACCGGACTTGGCGGCGTCGCCAGGTTGGGGCTTGCGGACGGTCACCGTGATCGCGCGCGCGCCGGCCTGGGCCGCGATCGAGCGCGTCAGCAGGTCGGGTTCGAACCGTCCGCTGCGGTTGGCGAGCACCGAGGACGACGACGCCACGATCGCACCCGGGAACTGGTTGTGCAGGGCCTTCAGCACGCCGGCCGGCGCCTGCAATTCGATCGAGCAGGTTGCGAATCTCGGACAGTCGATCGCCTCGTAACTGACCGAGCGGTGGAAGGTGGGGCGGTTGCCCTCAGGGATGACGATCGCCGGTGAGCCGACGACGTCCGGCGGTGGGTGGAAACGTTGCGAGGTCGCCGGAACCGCCGGCGACGGCGATGCCGACGGCGCCGCGCTGGTCGACTGGTGCCCGCTCACCGCGCGCGCGATCAGCGCCGCGGCGACGAGCACGACGGCGCCGCCGGCGAGCGTCCGGCGGGTACGCGGATCGCGCGGCGCCGGCTGAGCCAGCTCCTCTCCGTCCGGCCCGTCAGCGGTGTGGTCGCTGCCGACCACGAAATCGACGTCGTCGTGGCGGCTCATTGGGCCAGCAACCGGTCGTCGGCGACCAGCCGGTCGAGCCGGTCGTACGAGGGCAGCGGGGCCGTGCCGGTGACGTCGGCCGTGACGGTGACGTAGTGGCCGTCGTCGGTGGCCCGGGTGACCTGCCGCGCGCCGTGCGGGCCGGTACCGCCGGGCACCGTGCGCGCCCGCACCTGCACGGTGATCGTCACCGAACCGGCCCGGGCGACAACCTGGCGCGCGCTGAGATCGCTCGGCGCGTTGTCGCGGCGGATGAGCATGGTCGTCGACGAGCGCACCAACGCGCCGGGGAACTGCGCGCGCAGGGCCAGCAGGACGGCCGGCGGCAGCTGCGCGGTGACCGAGCAGGCGGTGAACTGCGGGCAGAAGCCGAACGCCGTTCGGATGCTCGTCCTGGCCCGCGGGCCGACGGCCGCGATCGAGTCGGCGGCCGATCGGGCCGGCGTCGGCCGCGCCGCCGTGGTCTGGTCGGTGGTGACCGCGCGGCCGATCAGCAGCCCGGCCCCCAGTGCGAGCACCGCGGCCAGCAGCGCGATCGCGCCCCGGCGCCGGCGCGGCCGCGGGCCGGCGGCGGCGGGCCGCGCGGGTGGCCGCGCGTCCTCGCCCACGACGAAATCGACGACGAAGTCGACGACCGGAGCCGCGCCGTCGTGAGCCACCCGGCCAGGGTATGTCGGCGACCGGCTCAGACGGCTATCTCGCCCCGGACCGCGCGCAGGGCGATGTCGTCGCGGTGCTGGCCACCGGGCAGGTCGATGCCGGCCAGCAGCGCGTAGGCGTTGGTGCGCGCCTCGTCGAGCGTGGCCCCGATCCCGGTCGGGGAGAGCACCCGGCCGCCGGCCGAGACGATCGCGCCGTCGTCGCGGCGCCGCGTCCCGGCGTGCACGACGCCGGGCCGCTCGCTGCCGGTGATGACGTCGCCGGCGCGCGGCGGCCCGGGGTAACCGGACGCCGCGAGCACGACCGTCACCGCCGACGCGTCGCGCCAGCGCAGCGGTGGGTGGGCGGCCAGCGTTGCGGTGGCGGCGGCGTGCAGCAGCGCGCCGAGCGGGGTCTCGAGCAGGGCGAGCACTACCTGCGTCTCGGGGTCGCCGAAGCGCGCGTTGAACTCGACGACCCGCGGCCCGGCCGACGTCACCGCCAACCCGACGTACAGCAGGCCGGCGAACGGCGTCCCGCGCCGGGCCAGCTCGGCCACGGTCGGGGCCGCCACCGTGCGCACGATGTCGTCGACGAACCCCGCCGGCAACCAGGGCAGCGGGGCGTAGGCGCCCATCCCGCCGGTGTTCGGACCGGTGTCGCCGTCGCCGATGCGTTTGAAGTCCTGGGCCGGGACGAGGGGGACGACGGCGGTGCCGTCGGTGACGCAGAACAGCGAGACCTCCGGCCCGTCGAGGTACTCCTCGATGACCACCCGCCCGCAGGCGGCGGCATGGGCCAGTGCCGCATCGCGGTCGGCCGAGACGACCACGCCCTTGCCGGCGGCGAGCCCGTCGTCCTTGACGACGTAGGGCGGCCCGAACTCGTCGAGCGCGGCCGCGGCCTGGTCGGCGGTGGTGCACAGTCGCGCGCGGGCGGTCGGGACGCCGGCGGCGGCCATCACGTCCTTGGCGAACGCCTTGCTGCCCTCGAGCTGGGCCGCCGCGCGCGAGGGGCCGAAGCAGGCGATGCCGACCGCGCGTACCGCGTCGGCCACGCCGGCGACGAGCGGGGCTTCGGGGCCGACGACGACGAGTCCGGCGCCGAGTTCGCGGGCGAGCGCCGCGACCGCGGCCGGGTCGGCGGCGTCGACCCCGCGCTGCTCGGCGACCGCGGCCGTGCCGGCATTGCCAGGCGCGCACACCAGCGACGTGACCCCCGGGTCGGCGGCCAGCGCCAGGCACAGGGCGTGCTCGCGGGCGCCGGAGCCGAGGACGAGGACACGCACGCCGGGAGCGTAACGGCCACCTCCCCCCACCCCCACCCCCGAGTTGTCCGCGCCACGGCCGGGTCTGGCCACGGGACGCGCGGACAACTTGCGGGGGGTCAGGCTTGCGGGGGGATCAGGCTGCGGTCAGGCTGTGCGCACGATCGTCAGACCGGCCAGCGTCGGCACCAACAGGTCCCGGCCGGAAATGGCCGGGGTGGCAAAGCGGCTCGTCTCGCCGACATCGACCTGGGCCACGCTCTTGCCGGTGTTCGGATCGAGAGCGTGCAGCACGCCGGCGGTCTGGTCGAGGGCCCAGACGCGGCCGCCGCCGACGACCGGCGAACCGGCGATGGAGGCCGACGCATGCCAGCGCACGTGCAGCTTGCCGGCGTCGTCGACCTGCACCGCCCGGACGCCGTCGGTGCACGGCAGGTAGACGACGTTGCCGTCGACGGCGGCGCCGCCGAAGGACTTGCAGATGTCCTGCACGTCGACCTGGCCGCCGATGCCGCCGAGCTGGCCCTGCCGCAGCACGTAGACGGGTCCGGACTTGCCGCCCAGGACGGCCCACTTCGTCCCGACCAGCGCGACACCCTGCGAGCCCAGCCCGACGTCGCCCTGGTTGTTCTCGGCCCAGTCGGTGGGCGCGAACGAATCGAGCAGCTTGGCGTCGCCGTCGATGTTGAGCACCGAGTTGGTGTGGTCGTACTTCGCGCCCGGGAAGGCCGCGCCGTTGGCCGAGACGACGAGGAGGTTGCCGTCACGGCCGACGGTCGGCCCGGCCGGGTTCCACATGCCGCCGCCGCGCTTGGTCGGCGGGGTGTACTGCACCGGCGCGCCCTGGCCGTCCAACTTCAGGCCGACGACCCGGCCCTTGTAATCGCCGCAGTCGCCGGCCTGGGCGCCGAAGGACACCCACACGCGGCCGTGGGCGACGGCGAGCGCGCCCCGCTGCTGCATGTCGCGGGCGCTCACCCCGGGCAGGTCGACGGAGCGGTGCCATTTGGTCGCGCCGGTTCGTGGGTCGAGCGCGAACAGTTCGTGCCGGACGTTGCCGGCCATCTCGGCCACAAGGTAGACCAGCCCGCTGCCGGCGTCATAGACCGGCGTGCCAGTGATGCCGAGCGGCGAGATGTTGCCGCACTGCCGCTCCTCGGCCGGGGATGGATCACCCAAATCGACCCGCCACAGCTGCTTGTACGCCTGGTTGAAGCCGTAGACCGAGTCGTTCTCGGTGGCGACGATCGTGAGGCCGCCGACCACGATCGGTGACGCGTACATCTCGCCGTCGAGCAGCAGTGGCCGGCCAAGCACGGTGAGCGCGCCGGTGGCCGTCGGCATGCTGCGCGCCAGACCGTCTCGGGCCGGGTTGCCGTGATAGGTCGGCCAGTCGGCGCCGCCGCTCGCCGGCGCCGGCGAACTGCCCGCGGTCGCCGGCGAGCGTGCGCCCGAGGTGTCGCGGCCGCCGCTGCTGCTGCTCGTGCAGGCCGCGAGCAGGCAGGTGCATGCGGCCAGCAGGGCCGCGGTACGGGCTCGGCCAGTGGCGCTCATCCGTCCAGTGTGCCCAGCCGGCCCGCCGTCGATCAGTCGAGCAGGTCGCGCACGGCGATCGTCTCGTCCCGCCCCGGGCCGACGCCGATGGCCGAGATCGGCGCCTTGATCATCTCTTCGAGGGCGGTGACGTAGTCGCGGGCGTTGCCGGGCAGATCGTCGAGGCGGCGGGCCTTCGAGATGTCTTCTTCCCAGCCCGGGAAGGTCTCGTAGATCGGGACGGCGCGGGCGAACTCGGCCTGATTGGTCGGCAGCTCGTCGTGACGCTGCCCGTCGACGTCGTAGGCGACGCAGACCGGCACCTCGGGCAACCCGGTGAGCACGTCGAGCTTGGTGAGGACGAAGTCGGTGACCCCGTTGATCCGGTTGGCGTAGCGGCCGATCACCGCGTCGAACCAGCCACAGCGGCGGGGACGGCCCGTCGTCGTCCCGAACTCGGCGCCGTTGGTGCGCAGCAGTTCACCCTTCGCGTCGAGCAACTCGGTCGGGAACGGTCCTTCGCCGACGCGGGTCGTGTAGGCCTTGATCACCGCGACGACCCGGCTGATCCGGGTCGGTGGGATGCCGCTGCCGGTGCAGGCGCCGCCGGCCGTCGCACTGGACGAGGTGACGAACGGGTAGGTGCCGTGGTCGACGTCGAGCAGGGTGGCCTGCCCGGCCTCGAGCACGACGGTGTCGCCGGCGTCGAGCAGCTGCTCGAGCAGCAGCGCGGTGTCGGTGACCATCGGGCGCAGCCGCTCGGCGTAGGACGACAGCTCGTCGACGACGGCGTCGACCTCGAAGCCCTTGCGGTTGTAGAGCTTGATCAGCACCTGGTTCTTCAGGTGCAGCGCGGCCTCGACCTTGGCCTGAAGCACGTCCGCGTCGAAGAGGTCCTGCACGCGGATGCCGATGCGCGACATCTTGTCGGCGTAGGTGGGGCCGATACCGCGGCCGGTCGTGCCGATGCGGGAGTTGCCGAGGAAGCGCTCGGTCACCTTGTCCAGCGTGGTGTTGTAGGGCGCGATCACGTGGGCCGAGCCGCTGACGACGAGCGCGGAGGTGTCGACCCCGCGGGCCTCGAGGCCGTCGATCTCCTCGAACAGCACGCCGAGGTCGACGACGACGCCGTTGCCGATGACCGGGACGCAACCGGGCGTGAGGATGCCGGACGGCAACAGGTGCAGGGCGTACTTCTCGCGCTGCTCCCCCTCGCCGATGACGATGGTGTGGCCGGCGTTGTTGCCACCGTTGAACTTGACGACCGCGCCCACCCGCTGGCCGAGCAGATCCGTCGCCTTGCCCTTGCCCTCGTCGCCCCACTGGGCGCCCACGAGCACTAGTGCGGGCATGCCTCACCTCGCTAGCTGGGCGTCGCACGCCCGGTGGAGGGTAACCGACCCAGCCGTGGGCGTGCGCAGCAGCGTCGTGGATCCTCACGCCCCGACGCTTTATCTAACACTGATCTAACATGAGGGAATGAACCCTCTCGCCGGCGCGGTCGCACCGCAGCCGACTGACCTCGCCGCGCACCTGGTCACGGCGGAGCGGGAGGTCGCCGGCCGACGCGGCCGCGACATGGCGGCGCGCTGGGTGGCGGCGGCGCGGGTGGCCGACGTCGTGGCGCTGCTCGCCCTGCTGTTGCCCTGGATCGCGGACGCGCAGACCGCCGTGAGCGGCGTCGAACTGTCGCTGTTCCTCACCGCCGCCGCGGTGCTCGGTATCGCGCTGCGCCAGGTGGTGCTCGGGGCGGTCGCGGCCCAGCCCGACTCCCGGTCGCAGAGCGCGGTGCTGCTGATCAACGTGCTGAGCGTCGGCGGTGTCATCGTCGCACTGGTGAGCCATGCCGAGCTGATGACCCTCCTCGCCGACTACCACGACGGCTGGGCCGGGCCGCTCCTGTTCGCGGTGGCGTTCCTGGCCGGCAGCGTGCTGGCGATTCAGGCCGGTGGGCGGATCCGGACGGCCGTCGCCGGGGTCGACCTGCTGGCCGGGTTCGAGCGGATGAGCCCGGAAACGATGCGCGAGCGGCTGCACGACGCCGATGCGGACGCGCTGCGTCGACCGCGGCGGTCGGGGCCCCCGAGCTTCGACCGCGCCGGTGGGCGGGGAGCGGCGGTGCGGTTGTCCGCGATGGCGCTGGCGCCGGCGGCGATCGGGCTGCCGGCCTTGTTCCTGGCCTGGTCCGGGGCCCACCGGCAGGGTGGGCCGGGGGCGGCGCTCGATCCGGCGCAGGCCCGCTGGCCGGCCCTGGTGCTCGGCCTGCTGGCCGCCCTGACGCTGCTTGCCCTGCACATCCTGCTGCGGCGCGGCGCCCGGCTGCGCTGGGCCACGCTGCTCGCGGTCGGCAGCGCGGCACTCTCGAGCGGGGCTGCCCTGGCGTGCCTGGGTGGCATCGCCGACGCCGTCCGGGCCCGGTTGCTGGTCGGCCCGGCCGGCTGGCTGGGTCTCGGCGCGTTCGCCTGCTCGGCCGCGCTCGGGTTCCTCGTCCTCGGCTGCCTGTACGAGGCGTGGCGCGACGCGCGGCGCGGGCCCGACGACCTCGATGCCGCGCAGGCCCGGGTCGACGCAGCCCTGCGTGTGGCCGCCCCGCCGTGGTGACCGCCCGCCTGCTGGTGTCGTCGCGCCCGCGGGGTTAGCCGGGACGCGGGTCAGCGGGTGAGCGCGGCCGTTGCGTCGGGGTCGCTGTCGGCCAGCAGCTGCGCGCACCGGGCCGCCTCGGCGGCCTCGCCGATCGTCGCCGCCGCCTTCATCAGGTAGTACAGCGCACCGAGGAACCCGCGGTTCGGCTCGTGCGACCACGGGATCGGGCCCTGACCCTTCCACCCGGCGCGGCGCAGCGCGTCCAGGCCGCGGTGGTAGCCCGTGCGGGCGTACGCGTAACCCTCGATCGTGCTGCCGCGGCTGAGGGCGTCGGCGGCGAGTGCGGCCCACGCGGCGGACGAGGTCGGGAACGCCGCCGCCACCGAGGCCGGGTCGTCCCCGGCGTCGAGCCCGGCGACGGCCGGGTCGAGGGGCAGCCAGGTGGGCGGGTTGAGCAGATCGCCGTGGTGAGTCATGGAAGCGATTGTGCGCTGCGCCGCTGCTTCGGTCAGGACCCGGTGGCCGAGGTGCCAGCGGACTGTAGCGCCTCGCACGCCTGGACGACGCGCGCGGCCATGCCCTGCTCGGCCAGCTTGAGGTAGGAGCGCGGGTCGTAAGCCTTCTTGTTGCCCACCTCGTCGTCGACCTTCAGCACACCGTCGTAGTTGGTGAACATGTGCCCGGCGATCTCGCGGGTGAAGGCGTACTGCGTGTCGGTGTCGACGTTCATCTTGACCACGCCGTACGAGACGGCCTCGCGGATGTCCTCGAGGTCGGAGCCGGACCCGCCGTGGAACACCAGGTCGAACGGCTCGTCCTTGCCGACCTTCTTGCCCACCTCGTCCTGGATCTCCTTGAGGATCTCCGGGCGCAGCTTCACCGAGCCGGGCTTGTACGAGCCGTGCACGTTGCCGAAGGTCGCGGCCAGGATGTAGCGGCCCTTGTCGCCGGTGCCGAGCAGTTCGGCGGTGCGCAG
The DNA here is from genome assembly GCA_964244175.1 of uncultured Jatrophihabitans sp. Taxonomy (GTDB): domain Bacteria; phylum Actinomycetota; class Actinomycetes; order Mycobacteriales; family Jatrophihabitantaceae; genus Jatrophihabitans. The sequence continues at coordinate 15,610 of CAXTHY010000027.1, forward strand.
CGCGTCGCCCGGGGTCGTGTAGAGCTTCTCGTTGTCGTCACCGCCGTGCACGCCGTCCTCTTCGCCGCCGACGACACCGATCTCGAGCTCGAGGATGATGCGGGCCTTGGCCGCCTTGGCCAGCAGCCCGACCGCGATCTCGAGATTCTCCTCGAGCTCGATCGCCGAGCCGTCCCACATGTGCGACTGGAAGAGCGGGTTCTTGCCCGCGTCGACCCGCTGCTGCGAGATCGCGATGAGCGGCCGGACGTAGGTGTCCAACTTCTCCTTCTGACAGTGGTCGGTGTGCAGCGCGACGTTGATGTCGTACTTCGCCGCGACGACGTGGGCGAACTCGGCCAGCGCGACGGCGCCGGTGACCATCTCCTTCACGTTCAGGCCCGACGCGAACTCGGCCCCGCCGGTGGAGACCTGGATGATCCCGTCGCTGCCCGCGTCGGCGAAGCCCTTCAAGGCCGCGTTGATCGTCTCGGACGACGTGCAGTTGATCGCGGGGTAGGCGAAGCCGTCGGCCTTCGCGCGGTCGAGCATGTCGGCGTAGATCTCGGGTGTGGCGATCGGCATCGGGTCTCCCTGGTCTCGAACGGCGTTCTCAGTATTGCCTACCCGCGACTTCGCGCTGCGCGAACGCCGCTATCGCTCGATACACCGGAAATGCTCGACTGTCGGGATGGACGTTCTGGTGATCGGCGGCTCGGTGTTCCTCGGACGTGCAGTGGTCGGCGAAGCGCTGGCCGCGGGCGCCGACGTGACCATCTTCAACCGCGGCATCTCGGCGCCGCCGCCGGCCGGCGTGACCCACGTGGTGGGCGATCGGACGAAGCCCGACGACCTCGCCCAGCTGGGCGGCCGGCACTTCGACATCGTGGTCGACACCTGCGGCTACGTCCCGGCCGAGGTGGCGCTCAGTGCGAACCTGCTGGCGCCGACGAGCGAGCACTACGCGTTCGTCTCGAGCATCAACGCCTATCCCGGCTGGCCGACGGCCACCGACTACGGCGTCGACGGCGCCCACGACGGCGACCCGGACGCGACCCGTGACGACGTCCCGGCCGCTTTCGACGGATCGCAGAGCTACGGCTGGCTCAAGGTCGGCTGCGAGCGGGCCGCCGCCCGCGCGTTCGGGGCCGAGCGGTGCGCGGGGCTGCGGGCCGGCGGCATCGTCGGTCCGCACGATTCGGCCGTCGGCCGCCTGCCGTGGTGGATCGCCCGGGTGGCCCGCGGCGGCGAGGTTCTCGTGCCGGGCGAACCGTCCGATCCGATCGCGTTGATCGACTCGCGCGACCTGGCCCGGTTCGCGCTGTCGGGAGCAGCCGGGACGTTCGAGGTCGGCGGCCCGGCCGGCCGCGACACCCGCGCCGACCTGATGGCCGCCTGCCTGGCCGCGACCGGCGCGCAGGCCGCATTCACCTACATCGACAGCGAGTGGCTGCACGCCCAGGGGGTCGACTACTGGACCGAGGTGCCCCTGTGGATCCCCGCATCGGAAGGGCCGAGCGTCTGGGCGCATCACAACGAGGACGCCGAGGCGGCCGGGCTGCGCTGGCGGCCCCTGGCCGAGACGGTCGCCGACACCTGGGCCTGGCAGCAGGCGGTGCCCGGCGGCTGGCAGCCCGGCGAGCGCACCCCGGGGTTGGCCCCGGACCGCGAGCGCGAGTTGTTGGCCGCCTGGGCCGCCCGCTGACGCCGCTCCCCTGAGCCGCACAGCCCGCCCCCAGCTCCTGATGATCTCGGTCCGAGCACGCGGATCCGCGTGCTCGGGCCGAGATCATGGCCTGCACCTACTACACCCTCCGTAGAGTCGCGGCCATGCTGCTGGCGAACCCGATCAGTCCCGACACCCTGCTCTCGGGGTCCGGTGCCCTGGCGATCCTGGCCGTCGTGCTGTTCGCCGAGTGCGGCCTGCTGATCGGCTTCTTCCTGCCCGGCGACACGCTGTTGTTCGCCGCCGGCATCAGCATTTCGGTCGGCACTATCCACACCTCGCTCGCGACATTCCTGATCGTGGCGCCGATCGCGGCGATCCTGGGCAACCTGGTCGGCTACGCGATCGGTTACCGGGCCGGCCCAATCGTCTTCGACCGGCCGAACTCGCGACTGTTCCGGCCCGAGTACGTCGCGCGTTCGCATGCCTTCTACGAACGGTTCGGATCGTGGACGATCGTCCTCGGCCGCTTCGTGCCCATCGTGCGCACCGTCGCCACTGTCATGGCCGGCGTCGGCCGGATGCGCTTCGCGCTCTATGCGCTCTACAGCACAATCGGCGGCATCCTCTGGGCCGACGGAGTGCTGCTGCTCGGACACCAACTCGGCAAGATCAAGTTCGTCCGTGACCACAAGGGCTACGTCGACTACCTGGTGATCGTGGTCGTCGTCCTCTCGCTGCTGCCGGTGGGCATCCACTACCTGCAGGGGCGCCGGCGCACCAAATGAGTTCCCCTGCACCCGCCGGCCGGGCTCACGACCGACGGACACATGCAGCCTCTACGGTCACTCAATGAGCGCTACGCGGGACGCCGTCATCGAGGGAGCGCTGGCCCTCGCCATCGTGCTGGCCGCGTTGCTCGCCAGGCGCGACCGCTGGGCGATTCCTCTGCTCGTTCTGCTTTCGCTCGTCTGGCCGATTGCGGATCAGGCTTGGGAGGGAGGCGTGCTGTTGCCGCTCATCCCCGGTCACGGAGTGACCGTGGCCGACCTGCTCGGCGTCGCCGGTCTGGTGTGGGCGGCTTACCTGTGGTGGCGAGGGCGGCGGCGATAGGCTCAGGTGTGCTGGCGGCAGGCTTGCTTCACCGAGTCGGACGCGTCCAGATGGATGCCGAAGAACGTGGCGTTCAGATCGCACTTGTGTTTGTCGAAGCCGTTCACGACCGATGTCCGCTGCTGCCAGACGAAGATCCCCAACACGATCACGATCACGACCACGATCAGCCGGCCGACGAGCGCCGTGATCACGATGGACAGCAAGATCCCGATGATCAGCAGCGCAATGATGGCGATGACGCCGACCTTGGTGATGTCGCCAGCATTGAGCGCCTCGATTGCCGCCATGGCCCATAAGCTATCAAGGCGCTTCCGTTGCGAAGCCGCTGATCGGAGCCGCTGATCGAAGGGACCTCCTGTGCTCGCGTCGAGCCGAGACGGCGCAGCGGGCGAGGGCGACTATTTCTGTATCGAGGCGCTGGCGGTCGCGGTGCGGGTTCCAAGATCGTTGGCCGTGGATTATGCCGCGTTCCCGAGGGTGTCGGTCGATCCGGCGGTCAAGTTCGACGAGACGGCTCCGCTCGCCTTCTCAGCGGCGTTCACCCGGGAGGTGGCCGATCGAACGCCCTACCTCGCCGTGCACGCGGGCGTCGTCTCGGGCAACGGCGGTGCGATCGTGATTCCGGGCGGTAGCGGGCTCGGCAAGTCGACGCTGGTGGCGGCACTCGTGCAGGTCGGCTTCGGCTACCTGTCCGACGAGATGGCCGCGGTCGACGCGGATGGTTCGGTGCACGCCTTTCCCAGACCGATCAGCCTTGACGCCACGGCCTGCGAACTGTTGGGCCTGCCGCGGCCGGTCGCGGCCGACGAGGTGACGCTGCTTCCCGCGAGCCTGGGCACACTCGGGCCGGCGCACGCCCCGGTCACGACCATCCTGCTCGTGGAGCGCGGCGTGCCGCTGTCGATCAGCCCGGCGGCGCCAAGCGAGGCGGCGGCGGCGATGATCAGGCACTCGTTCAACCATTACCGCCGCCCGGCCGCGAGCCTGGCGGCAATCGCCGCGCTCGTCCGTACGGCTGCGGTGTTGCGCGTCGGCTATCCGTCCGCGCCCGCGCTCGCCGCGGCCCTGGCCGCGTCGTCCCTCGCTGGACGCTAGTAGGCCTGGAGGCTAGTAGGCCTGGACGCTAGGAGGCCTGGACGCTAGGAGGCGTTGCGCCGGTGCGGGAGCAGCGCGTGCCAGTCGTAGGTAGCGGCCGGGCGTGTGACGGGACTCGACTGCATTGCTTCCGCCTCGTGCCAGGTCACTCTGCCGGCGCGATGGACCTCGTGCTGGCGATATCCACGGGTGCACACCAACCAGGAGTCAGCGCCGTGCTCCGGCGTCCACAGACGAGACTGGCAGCGCGTTCGCACAATCCCAGTATCGGCCGGAATTGCGCGAAGATGACAATTCCCGGCCGGAAACTTTGCGCAGAGACCAGAGCTACGCGCTAGGGACGGCCCAACGCCCGGAATGTCCAACCGGCTTCGCGCCAGATCTCTGGATCGAGCGCGTTCCGCCCGTCGACGAGTCGTTTTTCCTTGACGACGTCGGCCAGGTCCGCCGGCGTGAGCGCCCGGAATTCTTGCCACTCGGTCAGATGCAGCACGATGTCGGCGTCGACACAGGCCTCGAGTGCGGTCGGTGAGTAGGCCAGCATCGGATGACGATCTTTCGCGTTCCCCATCGCCTCGGGGTCGTATACGCGGACGGCGGCGCCGTATCGCTGCACGTTCAGGGCCACGTCCAACGCCGGCGAGTCGCGGATATCGTCACTGTTGGGCTTGAAGGCGACCCCGAGGATCGCAACTCGCGTACCGGCCAACGACCCGTCGCAGAGTTCCCGCGCTAGGTCGACCATGCGTGCCCGCCGCCGCATGTTGATGTCGTCGACGTTCTTGAGGAACGACACGGCTTGGTCCACGCCCAGCTCACCGGCGCGGGCCATGAACGCGCGGATGTCTTTCGGCAGGCAGCCACCGCCGAACCCGAGCCCGGCATGGAGAAAACGGTGTCCGATGCGAGCGTCGTGGCCGATGGCCGTGGCAAGTTGGGTGACGTCAGCGCCGGAGACCTCACATACCTCCGCCATGGCGTTGATGAACGAGATCTTCGTAGCGAGAAACGAATTCGCCGCCACCTTCACGAGCTCGGCGGTCGCGTAGTCGGTGATGACGACCGGCGTACCGGTAGCGAGGATCGCCGCGTAAGCCTCGTTCATCGCCCCGAGGCCGCCGTCGTCGATCGCACCAGATCCGGCGAGCCCCATGACCACTCGATCGGGACGCAGGGTGTCGGCCACGGCAAAGCCCTCACGCAGGAACTCCGGATTCCACACCAGGTTGGCCTGCGCGGCATGCACCGCCTCAGCCAGGCGCCCGGCGGTACCGACAGGCACAGTCGACTTGCCGACGACTGTCGCACCCGGTCGCAGATGTTCGACCAGGGCCGAGAAGGCGCCGTCGACGTAACGCAGGTCGGCCGCGAATTCGCCCTGCTTCTGCGGGGTGCCGACGCAGACGAAGTGTATGTCGGCGAACGCCGCCGCCGCGGCGAGGGAAGTGGTGAACCGGAGGGAACCGTTCGCCACGTGTCGCGAGAGCAGCTCGGGCAGTCCGGGCTCGAAGAACGGCACGATGCCCTGCTCGAGGCGCGCCACCTTGGTCTCGTCGATGTCGACGCCGATCACCTCATGGCCGAGTTCGGCCATTGCCGCGGCATGGGTGGCGCCGAGATAACCGGTGCCGATCACTGACATCTTCATACGCGCCATGTTAAAGGCGAAGTCGTGTGGCTCGGGCCACGGTCGCGAGATTGTGGAGTTCATCGCTACCCCGAGCCTTCACGCGAGCCGGGACGCCGGCGGCCGGGGGGATAGCCTCGAGCACGTGACAAGGGTTGCGATCAGTCGGAGAAGCCCGCAGGAAAGGGCATGAGTCCGGCGAGCCGAGCGTCAGAGTCCGAGCACGGCGGCGGGCGTGCCCTGCGCACCCCGGCGGATCTACCCCCCGGTGCGCTACGTGTTGTCGCGCTCGGCGGCATCAAGGAAATCGGCCGCAACATGACGATGTTCGAGTCGGGTGGCCGCCTGCTCGTCGTTGACTGCGGGATGCTGCTAGGCAAGACCAACTCCCCTGGCATCGACATCACGCTGCCCGACTGGTCCGCCTTCCAGCACCGCCTCGACCAGATCGACGCGGTTGTGCTGACCCACGGGCACGAGGACCACATCGGCGCCCTGCCGTACCTGCTGCGCGATCGCAGCGACATCCCGGTCTACGGGTCACGGCTGACGCTGGCGCTGGTCTCGGCCAAACTCGACCAGCACCGCATCAAAGCCGACCTGCGCCGGGTCGCAGAGGGCGAGCAGCTCAACGTCGGCACGTGGGGGCTGCAGTTCTACGCCGTCAACCATTCGATCCCCGACGCCCTGGCCGTGGCAATCCGGGTGGGCAAGCACACCGTCTTGCATACCGGCGACTTCAAGATGGACCAGACGCCGCTCGACGGCCGGCTCACCGACCTGCCGGGCTTCTCCCGGCTGGGTGACGACGGCGTCGACCTGCTGTTGGCCGACTCGACCAACGCCGAGGTAGGCGGCTTCATCCCGTCCGAGCGCGACGTCGGCCGGGTCGTCGCCGATGTCATCGAGAAGGCGCAGGGCCGCATCATCGTGGCCTGTTTCGCCTCGCATGTGCACCGCGTCCAACAGGTGCTCGACGCCGCCGTGCTGGCCGGCCGACAAGTCGCGCTGGTCGGCCGTTCGATGGTGCGCAACATGCAGATCGCCCGCGAGCTCGGCCTGCTGCGGGTGCCCGACAACCTGATCATCGACCTCAAGTTGATCGACGAGTTGCCGTCGCGGCGCATCCTGCTCATCTCGACCGGGTCGCAGGGCGAGCCGCTCTCGGCGCTGTCGCGGATGGCCAACCGTGATCACCAGACCGTCCGCATCGGCTCCGACGACACGATCCTGCTGGCCTCGTCGCTGATCCCCGGCAACGAGACGTCGGTCGGCCAGGTGATCAACGGGTTGTCCCGTCTGGGCGCCACGGTGATCCACCGGTCGATGGCGCTGGTGCACGTGTCGGGTCACGCGCCGGCCGGCGAGCTGCGCTACCTGCTCAACGCCGTGCGGCCGACGAACCTGATGCCGGTGCACGGCGAGTGGCGCCACCTGCGTGCGCACGCGGCGATCGGCCGCTCGATGGGCCTGACCGACGAGCGGATCATGCTGGCCGAGGACGGCACGGTGGTTGATCTCGTCGATGGCCTGGCGCGCATCGTCGGCAAAATCCCGGTGGGCTACGTCTACGTCGACGGCCTCGAGGTCGGCGACATCGGTGACACGACGCTCAAGGATCGCCGGATTCTCGGTGAGGACGGCTTCCTGTCCATCCTGGTCGCCGTCGACCTCAACGCCGGCAAGGTCGTCTTCGGCCCGGAGATCACCTCACGCGGGTTCAGCGACGACAAGGCGGCCCTCGACCCGATCACCGCGGAACTGATCACGGTGGTGGAGAAAGCCTTGGCCGAGGGCACCCGTGATGCCGACGCCTTGCAGCACCTGGTCCGGCGCACGGTCGGGCGGTGGGTCGACCGCGAGTACCGCCGCCGCCCGATGCTCGTCCCCACCGTCATCGAGGTCTGAGCCGGGCCGTCACCCGTCGACACGCAACGAGGCCGGGTCGGCAGCGATGCCGAGCACGTCGGCCACTCGCGCGAGGTCGGCGTCGTGCGACAAGAGCGTCGCGCCGTGGCGCCAGGCGACGGCGGCGATCAGGCAGTCGATCATGCCTCGCGGCGTGACCCCGGAACGTCGGCAGCGACGGTAGATCGACGCCGCGGATTCGAAATCCGTGCCGGCGTCGAGCGTGAGCAACGGCTTGCGCAAGAGCAGGCGGCGAATGTCATCGGCGTGCCGGTCCGACGTCGTCCCGGCCAGCATCTCCATCAGGACGGGTTCAGTGGCGCACAGCCAACCGTCGTCCTCGATCAGCGCCGCGATCCGCTCGTCGACCAGGCTCCCCGTCGCGCGGTCGTACTCGATCCAGGCTGACGTGTCGGCAAGGATCATGGCCCGCCACGGGGCGCTGTGTCGGGCGGCACCTCGCCGACGGCAACCGCCCCACGCATGGCCAACGCCTCTTTGCGGGTCATCGGCCGACCGGCGAGGTGGCGCAGCGCGAGGTCGACGGCCTCGGTCTTCGTCCGCAGACTGTGCCGCGTCATGATCACCTGGACGTAGTCGTCCTCGATCTCGATGTTGGTACGGACCCGGGCCATACACCAATGATACACGTCACGCGTACCGGACGAAGTCGGCACAATGGCCAGGTGACCACCAGCACCGCTCTGCAGCCCGGGCGCATTTCGCCGCGCCGACCAGTGCCGCCGGCGATCGAGCGGCCGCACTACGTCGGGACGTGGCCGGCGATGATGGCCGACCGGGACGACGCGATGGTGAAGGACGCCGACACGATCGGCCGCATGCGCATCGCGGGCCGTATCGCGGCCGACGCCCTCGTCGAGGTCGGGCGGCACGTCGCGCCCGGCATCACCACCGACGAGCTCGACCGCATCGGCCACGACTATGTCGTCGCGCGCGGGGCCTACCCCTCGACGCTGGGCTACAAGGACTTCCCGAAGTCGTTGTGCACCAGCGTGAACGAGGTCATCTGCCACGGCATCCCCGATTCGCGCGAACTGCGCGACGGCGACGTCGTCAAGGTCGACATCACCGCGTTCATCGGCGGCGTGCACGGCGACACCTGCGCGACCTTCTTCGCCGGCGATGCGGCAACCGACGTGCGTGCCCTCGGCGACCGCACGCACGAGGCGATGATGCGCGGCATCAAGGCGGTCGCGCCGGGGCGGCCGATCAGCGTGATCGGCCGGGTCATCGAGTCCTACGCCAAGCGATTCGGTTACGGCGTGGTGCGCGACTACACCGGCCACGGCGTTGGGCCGAGCTTTCACACCAAGCCGACGATCCTGCATTACGACGAGCCGCGGGCCACGACCATTCTCGAGCCGGGCATGACCTTCACCATCGAGCCGATGCTGACGCTCGGCGGCTACGACTGGTTCATGTGGGACGACGGTTGGACGGTGCTGACCAAGGACGGCTCGTGGGCGGCCCAGTGGGAGCACACCATCGTCGTCACCGACGATGGCGCCGAGATCCTCACCCTGCCCACCAGCTGAGTCACGATCAACGCGGGCCGTCGATGAGCGGCCGCAAGGCGGCGCCGAGGGCCCCCTGCAGATAGACCGTGTAGCTCTGCGTGAAGTGGTACTGATTGCTGTACACCCGACGCCCGGCGATCACTGGCTCGCAGCGCGCCGCACACACCCACGGCGCCGGGTCGACGTAGCGCGACCGGGTCGCTGTGGCGGCGGCGCGCTCGGCCCCGATGTTCTTCGGCGCTGCATCGGCCCGAGCCGAGCTGCATCGCTGTACGTCGTCGGGATGTGCGGTCAGGCAGGCGTTGTCGTCGTTTCGCCAGACCGGAATGTCGCCCAACACGCCGACCTTTGTCTGGCCATTGGTCACCGCCCCGATCGTCGTGACCAGGCCGTCGCGCCATTGCTGCGGGGTTGGCCAGCGGCGGTCGGCCAGCTGCTGGTTGCTGATGCTCGTCACCAGCACCACGGCCGGGTGCCGCCGGCGTATCGCCGCAGTGGCGGTGGCGTGGAAGCTGTCGCAGTCGATGTTCGGCGCCCTCGTCGTGTACGACAGGAAGTGCAGCTGCGCCGCCGGGCAACCAGCCAGCGAGAACACCTCGAGGCGCCACCCGTACCGCCGGGCGACCGGCTCGAGCGCGCCCGCCCACATGTTGGCGCGCGAGTCGCCGTACACGACGAGCAACCTCGACGCGGCCGGATCGCCGTAGTCGCAGTTGCCGAACGCCTGCGCGTGCGTGGGGTTGGCGACCGCCCGGCAGTCGAAGGGGTGGCGGGGTTCGGCCGGATCGGGCGTGGCCAGCGCTGTGCTCACGATGGACGGCAGCACTGCCAAGGTCTGCGCCCTGGCGACGGCGGCCAGCACGTCACGCGGCGCGGCCGATGCACGGGTCACCGCACGATCCACTCCGGGCGGCGGTGCGGACTCGCCCCATTCGGCCACGGCGAACGTCGCCCGGACGAGTACCACTGCGAGCGCCAAGGACAGCACCGGACGAGCGCCGAGCCAGCCGCTGCGGCGGATCGGATTCTCGAGCACGCCGTACGTAAGCGCGGCCGCGACCAGCGCCAACGCGGCCCAGCCCAGGTTGTCGAGCAGCGGCAGATCGTGCCCGGCGTAGGTGGCCGCGATCGTCAGTAGCGGCCAGTGCCAGAGGTAGAGCGAGTACGAGCGGGCTCCGATCCAGCGCAGGACGGTGACCGACAACGCACGGCCGGCCGTGTTGGGCCGATGCACCCCGCAGGCGATGAGCACGGCCGCGGACCCCGCCGGCAGCGCCGCCGCCGCGCCGGGATAAACCGTCGCACTCGTCAGGACGACGGCGCTCACCGCGATGCCGGTGAGGCCGAGCACCGACCCCGCGTCGCGCACCCCGTCGCCGATGCGCGCGAGGGTCGGCCTGAGCGCCGCAACCAGACCGCCGAGTGCCAACTCCCAGGCTCGGGTGAAGGGCGAGAAGTAGGCCCACGTTGCATTCGATCCCGTCTGCCACACGCACCAGCCGAACGAGAGCACGGCGACGAGCCCGAGGCCCACGGCGACGTAACGACCGATGACCCGTCCGCGGGCCACGAGGATCGCGGCGAACAGCAGCGCCGGCCAGACGAGGTAGAACTGCTCCTCGACTCCCAACGACCACGTGTGTTGCAAGGGCGATGGGGCCGCTTGCGAACCGGCGTAGGAGACGCCTTCGAGAGCGAAGTGGATGTTCGCGGCGAAGGCCGCCGTCCATCTCGCGTCCGAGGCCACCGTGTTTCCGCTGACGGGCCCGAGCCAGTGGTGAGCGCTGACGATCGTCACGCCGACCACCAGCGTCGCCGCGGGCAGTATTCGTCGCGCTCGCCGCGCGTAGAACTGGAGCGGCGAGATGCGACCCGTTGCCTGATGTTCGCGGATCAACAGCGACGTGATCACGAAGCCGGAGATGACGAAGAAGACGTCGACCCCGACGAATCCGCCCCGGATGACCGGAACGCCAGCGTGGTAGAGCACGACGAGCAGCACCGCGACGGCGCGCAATCCCTCGATGTCGCGGCGATAGGCCGGCCGGGTGCCGGCCACCGCGGCCCGTCCGACAGCGGTCGTCGCTGCAGCGTTCATCCGGGACGTTCACCTCCGCGCGTGTCGACGGGCACGATTCGCCGGTCAGTACACCAGCGCGGGCGTGAGTGCGGCAGTGGACAGGGAGCAGGATCGCACCATGGATCCAGACGAGATGCGCGAGATGAACCGGTAGATCATCGATGCCTTCCGGAACAGCGGCGGAGTCGGTGAGCTCGGCCCGGTCCATTTCGACCGGCTCGTCCTGCTGACCACGACGGGCCGGCGCAGCGGCGATCCGCACCCGGTTCGTCGCGCTCCAGCGTGAACGAGGTCATCTGCCACGGCATCCCCGATTCGCGCGAACTGCGCGACGGCGACGTCGTCAAGGTCGACATCACCGCGTTCATCGGCGGCGTGCACGGCGACACCTGCGCGACCTTCTTCGCCGGCGATGCGGCAACCGACGTGCGTGCCCTCGGCGACCGCACGCACGAGGCGATGATGCGCGGCATCAAGGCGGTCGCGCCGGGGCGGCCGATCAGCGTGATCGGCCGGGTCATCGAGTCCTACGCCAAGCGATTCGGTTACGGCGTGGTGCGCGACTACACCGGCCACGGCGTTGGGCCGAGCTTTCACACCAAGCCGACGATCCTGCATTACGACGAGCCGCGGGCCACGACCATTCTCGAGCCGGGCATGACCTTCACCATCGAGCCGATGCTGACGCTGGGCAGCTACGACTGGTTTATGTGGGACGACGGTTGGACGGTGCTGACCAAGGACGGTTCGTGGGCGGCCCAGTGGGAGCACACGATCGTGGTCACCGACGATGGCGCCGAGATCCTGACCCGGCCGACCAGCTGAGCCACTATCAGCGGCTTTAGTTGACCTGCTGGTTGTGGACTGCGGAGGTGGAACTTTCGTAGTTGTCGTTGCCGTTGTAGGTGGCGGTGAGCGGCTGGTTGCCGGTGCTGGCAAATTTGACCGTGATACGGGCGGCGCCGTAGGAGAGATTGGCTTGGCCGAGGTAGGTGGTGTCGTTGTAGAAGGCGACGGTGCCAGTCACTCTGGGTGTCACCTTCGCGGTCAGCGTGACCTTCTGCCCGACCGTGCTCGGGTTGGGGGTCGAGCTCAGGGTGGTGGTGGTGGAGGCCTGGTTGACAGTGATGTTGATGGTGGCGCTGCAGGAGGAGTTCAGGTTGTCGGTGCCGTTGTAGCAGATCTGCAGTGAGTGGGATCCGGTGGTGAGCGCCGCCGCGGGAACTGTGATCTTGGAGCTGGAGACCTTGAGCGGACCGGTGCTGGTGTCGTCGACGTAGGCGATGCCACCGTTCGCGCTGGCCGGGATGGCGGCGGTAGACGGTGCGGAGGCCTTGACCTTCGCCGTGACTGGTTGACCGTAGGTGATTGTCGCGCCGTCAGCGACCGATGGCGTGACGGTGGTCTGCGCCTGGCTCACTTGCACCGTGATGCTGGCGCTGCTCGGTGTGTGCTGGCTGTCGCCGTTGTAGGTGGCGACGATGGTGTCCGATCCGGCCGGTGCGGTCGTGATGGCGCGGGTGGCGGCGCCCTTGCTGAGGGTGATCGGGTTGCCGAGCTGGGTGCCGTTGAGGGTAAAGGTGACGGTGCCGGTAGGCGCGGCCGTGACGCCGCCGACGCTCTTGACCCTCGCCGTGTAGGTCTCGCGCTGGCCGTAGACCGACGACGCAGCCGAGCTGGTCAATGTGGTCGCTGACGTGGTCGGGATCGTCCCGATCGTGGACCAGTCGGTGCTCAGGGCGTAGGTACCGACCGGGATCTGTGTCGCCGACGACTCGCCCGAGACTGGGACGGTGTAGAGGTCGCCGAAGTAGGACCAGACGAGTTGCGTGCCATCGGGCGACCAGTCGGGGGCGATGGCGTCGGACTGGCCGGCGCTGGCCGCTACCTCGCTCACGTTGCTTCCGTCGGCGTCGGCCGTGTAGATGTGCGAATCGGCGCTGGAGGCGAGGCTGTCGTCGCGCTCGAAAACGATGTGCGTGCCGTCGGGGGACCAGTTGGGGAACCGGTTACGTTGACCGGCCGTGTAGACCAGCTGGGTCTGGTCGCTGCCGTCGGCGTTCATCGAGTAGATCGACTGAACGCACGGGCCGCACGTGGCCGGCGAGGCGTCGTCGCGGCTGGAGTGGAACAAGATCTTGGTGCCGTCCGGCGACCACTCCGGCACCGAGTCCAGACCGGGCGTCGTGGTCAGCCGGACCGGGGTGCCGCCGCTCACGGGGATGACATAAATATCGCCGGCATCAGCGCTGGTCGCCATCCGGTAGGCGATCTTCGTGCCATCCGGAGACCACGCCGGGTATTCGTCGTCAGCATTGTCGGATGTCAGCTGAGTCTGGTCGCTGCCGTCGGCGTTCATGGTCCAGATCTCGTAGTGGCCGGTGCGGTTGCTGTCGAACGCGATGCGGCGGCCATCTGCCGAGACGTCCGGGCCGAGATCACTGGCTGTCCCGTCGGTCAGCGCCCGCGGCTGGCTCCCGTCCGGGTTGACCGAGTAGATTCGGTCTGCGTTGTTGCTATTGGAGTCGAAAACGATCCGCCCGTTGGAGGTCGAGGGGAAGCTGGCCTGAGCCGCGCCCGCTGTCGTGATGAGCCCAGCTACTCCCAGCGAAAGCGCGAACGCCACGATCGCTGGTCGGCGAACTGACACCGTCATCTTTGACCCCCCGAATTGAGCTGCCCGGAAACGGGCGTCAGGCTAGCCGAAGTCTCAACGCCCAGCCGCCACACTCTGACTCGCCTCTCAGCGCGCGGGTGAGGCGCGAGCATTTGTGGCACAAGCCGTTCGGAACGATAGATCACCCCCAGTTCACCCGGCACCGGTCGTGTGGCGCCGGACACCCTACGCACTTACGCTCCCCGCATGAACGTCGAGAAGGCGCTGGCGAAGATCGATGGGCAGCTTCGACCGGGCGAACATATTGTTGAGACGGCCAAGACCAGTCTTCGCGAGACCGACGCAAGAGGACGGCAAACCATCGTTTTCGAAGGTGTGGCCGCGGTCACCACCCACCGCCTCATCTTCGCGGGTTCGTACCTGTTCGAGCGATCAGACTTGTCAGTGCCCGTGTCGTCGATCGACTCTGTCGTCTCGCGGCGACGTCACCTCGTGTGGTGCAGCGTCGTCACAGCGACCGACGGCGCCGAATATTGGTTCGACGAATTTCCCCCGGATTTCGAAAGGGCGCTGGCCCGCCGCCGACTCGCCCCCAGTCCGTCGCAACGGCCTCGCCCGAAGCCCGGCCGTCCCGCCCAGTTGCCGATCGATCAGCTGGCGCAGCTCGCGCAGCTGCACCTGAGCGGCGAGCTCACCGATGCCGAGTTCGCCGCAGCGAAGGCGATACTTCTCGACGCTTGACCGCGGAGCGCAAAGATGGCCCTAATCTGCTGACTTCGTGTCTAACCAAATGCAACAATGCTGCAATTCACGTGAATTTACCGTGAGTAACCGATCGTGACTACCTGTGAGAGCAAACTTCGGATAGGGCGAATAACGGTTATGTAATTCGCACGTCTAGGCTGAGGCCTACCGGCCGGTATAAAGATCATGGATGACACAAATCCGCCCGGCTTGGTCGGCGAATCGCCCCATTTTCGGGGCCTTGCGGCACCGCGGTAACCCGCCCGAACCATCACATAACTCTCGCCTATCGGCGGAACCGTCAAGTCAGCCGGTGGCGATGTGACGCGAGGCACATAAAGCGGTTCAGTTGTGGCTTCTGCTTCTGCAAGGACTCGAGCACGACATTATTTGACATTCGTGTAAACATTAGACCTCGGCTCGCTCCGAGGGTTTCCGTCAGCGATACTGATCCGGAAAGCCGCTAGGCGAGGCACGGGGAAATGAACGGTCCGGGGGGGACGAAACTTGACGGAGCTGATGGACGACGTCCAAGGGCGTCCGAGCGGGCAACCGATCAACCAGCGGTATGCGTCATCGCCAGCAACGATTGGCGAGGTAGAGGTCGAGTCTTGGCTCGACAGCGGTGAGGTTGCGGCGCGGTGGCACGGGCGGTACCGGGCATTGCTGATCGGTAGCGACATCATCTGCATCGGCACTGCTTTGCTGGTGACCTACGTCATCCGATTTGGCGCGCTCGACAGCACGGCCGCCGTGCGGAACCTGGGACTCGTCGAGCTTGGGATCGGCGTTGTCTGGCTCGCAAGCCTGTACGCCTTCGATTCCTACGCAGTGCGCCGGGTCGTGTCCGGTCCGGAGGAATGGCGCCGACTCGTCCGCGCCGGCGCGCTGGCGGCCGGGCTCTGTATCGCCGCGTGCTACTACCTACGACAGGATCTGGCGCGGGGCTTCATCACCGTGGTGTTCCCACTGGGGATCGTCCTACTCACAATGGGCCGGTTGAGCGTCCGCCACGTGGTGCGGCTGCGCCGCAGATCCAGCGATTGGCACCACCGCATCCTCGCCGTCGGAACCAAAGAATCTGTTCGTCATCTAGTCGAAACCTCCGCGCGCGCGAAGAGCGCTGGACTTGTCATCGTGGGTGCATGCGTCGACGACCAAGCAGTCGGTTCGGACGTGCTACCAGGCGTGCCCGTCGTCGGGACGGTGAGCCAGGCCGCCGATCGAGCCGCATCATTGGGCACGGACGTTGTCGCACTGGCGGGCGACGGTCTCGGCCCGGCAAGGACGCGTGAACTGAGCTGGAAGCTTGAAGGAACTGGTCGTGGACTAGTCATGGCCCATGGCCTGTCTGATATTGCCGGGCCTCGATTGCACGTCAGCCCGATCGAAGGCATGCCGCTGGTGTGGGTTGACCAACCGCAGTTCAGCGGTCCGACTCGCCGTCTTAAACGCGTCTTCGACGTGATTGCCGCGCTGGTCGGTCTGGTCGTGCTGTCTCCGCTGCTGGCCCTGGTGGCGCTGGCCGTCCGCATCACAAGTGCCGGTCCCGTGCTGTTCACGCAGAGTCGGCTAGGGCTCAACGGCGACGAGTTCATGGTGTTGAAGTTCCGCACGATGCTCGTCGACTCCGAGCGGCGTCGCAGCGGCTTGCTGGACAGCAACGAGACCGATGGGGCCCTGTTCAAGATGCGCGACGATCCGCGTATCACCCCGCTCGGTCGGTGGTTGCGCAAGCTGTCGGTGGACGAGCTACCTCAGCTCTGGAACGTCATTCGGGGCGACATGTCGCTGGTGGGCCCGCGGCCGTTGGCCACTGCGGACTCCACCTATACCGGTCACGCGCGGCGGCGTCTGCTCGTTCGCCCCGGCATCACCGGTCTCTGGCAGGTGAGCGGTCGCTCCGACGTCAGCTGGGACGAAGCGGTCCGCCTCGACCTCTACTACGTCGAAAACTGGTCACTCGGGCTCGATCTGAGCCTGATCGCTCGCACTGTCGCGGCTGTGCTTCTTCGCCGGGGCGCCTACTAGGTGGGCCCCGAATCAGGTTCCGGCCAAGGCCGGTGACCAGCAAAATCCGTAAGTCACGAACAACGACACGTTTCGGGGGAAACCGTGCCAACTCAAATCTCACGTCGTCAAAGGTCTTCTTCCTCAGGGTCCGACGGCCCACGGGTCGTGATTGCGCACGACTACCTGACCCAGCGCGGCGGCGCCGAGCGAGTCGTCTTGGCGATGACGAAGGCGTTCCCAGATGCGCCGATCGTGACCTCGGTCTATGACCCGGAGTCGACGTACCAGGAGTTTCGGCACCGCGAAGTGCGCACCAGCTGGTTGTCTCGGGTGCCGGCGTTTCGACGCGACCCTCGACATGCGCTTCCGTTGCTGGCGTCGGTGTGGTCGAACACCTGGATCCGCGACGCCGACGTTGTTCTGTGCTCGTCGACGGGCTGGGCTCACGGCGTGCAGACCGACGCGCCGAAGGTTGTTTATTGCCACAACCCGGCGCGTTGGCTGTACCAGCGCGACGAGTACATGGCCGGCGCCGGCACGGTTGCGCGCGGCGGTATGAGTGTTCTCGGGCGCGCCCTGCACAAGTGGGACCAGACCGCAGCCAGGTCCGCTCAGACCTATCTGGCGAACTCGTCCGTCGTCGCGCAACGCATCGCCAGCACCTACGGCATCGACGCGACGATCCTCCACCCGCCGGCGACTATCGCTTCGGGGCCGGTCGAACCCGTCGCTGGACTCGAACCCGGGTTCTTGCTCACGGTGGGCCGATCACGCGGCTACAAGAACACACAGGCCGTAGCGGAGGCCGTCACGGCGCTACCTAATGAGCGGCTGGTGGCGGTCGGTGGCCTTCCGGCCGGGAACTGGGCGCCCAACATCATCGGGCTGACGGACGTCCCCGATGCTCAGCTGCGATGGCTCTACCGCAATGCTGCCGCGCTGGTCGCTTGTGCGTACGAGGACTTCGGGCTG
Source organism: uncultured Jatrophihabitans sp. (assembly GCA_964244175.1). Classification (GTDB taxonomy): domain Bacteria; phylum Actinomycetota; class Actinomycetes; order Mycobacteriales; family Jatrophihabitantaceae; genus Jatrophihabitans. The sequence continues at coordinate 32,965 of CAXTHY010000027.1, forward strand.
ACCCCGATCGAGGCCTACAGCGCCGGGACTCCGGCAGTAGTCCTACGCGCGGGTGGGTACCTCGACACCACCATCCCTGGCGTCACAGGAGAGTTTGTATCGTCGCCGCATCCGGCCGACATCGTGAGCGGCATCCGCCGCTTCCGGCAGAAGTCCTACTCGTCGCATGCGATCGAGTCTCACGCGAACGCGTTCTCTGTTGATCAGTTCGCCGGCCGTCTCCGCGACGTCGTACTCAATTCACGCGTCGCCCGCCACCTCGTGGCCTGAGGTCGTGGCTCCGGGTTTGGCCGCGCCGACCATACCGGTGACAATGTACTGATGACCACACACCGGCCGGACACGGACGCCCGGGACGTCGACACCGTATTGGGCGTCGACGTCGACCCGGTGGCCAAGCGTCCTCGCCCGTCCCCGCAGGAGGATGGTCACAATCGAGGTCGGTCACTTCGCGATGAGCCGCCAACCATCTCGAAACCGCGCGAAGAGGCATCGCCTGAATCAGACCGTCCGCGCCTGCAAGGCGACGATTACGGCAACTTTGTCGAAGAGCTGCTCATCGCCGAGCGGACGGCGCCGAAACGCCTCGGCCGAATCCCGCGCCTGACCTACCAGGCTACCCGGCTGACCTGGAACACAAGTCGGTTCCAGACCTCGGCCATCATGCTCACGCAGGTCGTCGTCGCTGGGTTCGCCGCCTTGCAGGTTGTGCTTGGCGGCATAGCGGTCCGCGAATTGCTGAGAGTGCAGGACGGCGTCTCGCTGTCGCGGTTGGTGCTGCCGTTGTTGTTGCTGGCCCTGGTATCGACCGCTACCGCGCTGAGCGGCTCTGGGTCGTCCCAATTCGGCCGGTTGCTTGGCGCCCGCGTGCAGCGCGTCGTGTCCGGTCGGGTCCTTGACGTAACGACCGAGGTCGACCTCGTCACCTACGACGACGCCCGCTTCCACGACCAGTTGAGCCGCGTTTTGGTCAATGTTCCGTCGCGTCCGTTCCAGGTCGTCACCTGTGTGGCGTCCTTGGTCGGCGGGATCGCGGGGGTCACAGCACTTACCGTGAGCCTGTTCGTGATCCAGCCGATCCTCGTCCCGATCCTGCTGCTGGGTGGGGTCCCGCTGTGGTACCTGTCCCGCAAGGGCGGGCGACTGGAGTTCGACTTCGCGGTGGCGCAGACCGCGTCGCTGCGCGAACGCGAGTACCTCGAGCACACACTGTCGCGTCGCGAGGACGCCGCCGAGCTACGGGCCTACGGTTCGACCGGGCCGCTGCGCCGTCGTTGGGACGCCCTCTACGACGTTTATCTCGCGGCGCTGCGCGTCCAGGTGCGTCGCCGGTACGTGCTCAGCGCGGCCACGGCGGTGGCTAGCGGCGTCATCCTTGTGCTGACCCTGCTCCTGCTCATCCTGCTGATTGACCAGGGCGTCATCGGCTTCGCCCAGGCTGCGTCGGCTGCCGTGGCTATCCGGCTGCTCAGCAGTCGCCTGCAGCAGCTGATCGCGGGCCTGTCCACGCTGTTCGAATCGGCCCTGTTCCTCGACGACTACAACGAGTTCCTGGGCCGTCTCCCCACCGATACCGAAGAACCCGAGATTTCGGTACCTCGAGAGCAATTGACCGGTCTCAGCGTGCGCGACGTCGGCTTCCGCTATCCGCAGGCCACGGTGAACGCCGTGACCGGGGTGTCCATCGATCTCCGTCCCGGCGAGATCGTCGCCCTCGTTGGCGAGAACGGCAGCGGCAAGACGACTTTGGCGAAGATCCTCGCTGGGCTCTATGCCCCGTCAACCGGGTCGGTCCGGCTCAACGATCGCGCCGTGAGCGATGACGAACGTGAACGCATTCGTGAACACGTCGCACTCGTGCTGCAGGACTTCACGCACTACGCGCTCTCCGCGGGCGAGAACATTTCGTTCGGCCGACCGGAGGATCCCTACGACGCGAACCGCGTCGAGTTCGCCGCCCGGCGAGTGGGCGCCGACTCGTTCCTGACCGCCCTGCCCGAGGGCTACGACACCAGGTTGTCGAAGATCTTCAAAGGCGGCCGGGAGCTGAGCCTGGGCCAGTGGCAGCGTGTCGCGCTGGCCCGCGCGTTCTACCGCGACGCGCCCATCGTCATCCTCGACGAGCCCACCGCGGCGCTGGATCCCCGCGCGGAGGCCCAGTTGTACGACAGCATGCGATCGGTGCTGGCCGGCCGGACCGTCGTACTCATCACCCACCGCCTGGCCAGTGTTCGCGGCGCCGATCGCATCTGCGTTCTGGAGAAGGGATCTTTGGTGGAGCAGGGCAGTCATGACGAGCTCATTACCCTTGGAGGGCTCTACGCCGAACTGGTCTCGCTGCAGCAGAACCGGCACGTCGGCTCGCACCCGCGACCGATACCGCCACCCAAAGGGGCCACTGAGCCACGATGACCACGCTCAAGATCCGGGCTGAGGGCGTTGCCTGGCAGAACATCGACGACGATTTGATCGTCCTGGACGAACGCAAAGCGCTCTACATGCGCCTTGGTGGGGCGGCGACCGAGCTATGGCCGCTGCTGGTTGAGGGCACGACAATCGATGCACTGTCCGCCGCCATCATGCACAAATGGGGCATTGATGCCGCGCACGCGGACCAGGACGCCCGTGCCTTCGTCAAGAGCCTCGAGGCCAGCGAGCTCCTGGAGCCGGTGTCGTGACCTGCGCGTCCATGCTGCGAACCGCTCGCCGACGCGCCCGAAGGGTGAGAACCCTGGGCCGCGATGATGCCCGGGCGCTGTTATGGACACAGCGCGTCTTCGGCGAGGTGCGCCGTGAGCTACGCGCTCACGGCACGAACGCCTCGGTGCCGGCACCCCCCGCCGGGTTGTCGCTTTGGTCCGGCCACCAGGTTTCCCGCTATCTGCGGTGGCGCCGCGCCACCTGCCTCGAGCGGTCACTGATCCTGCAGCGCTGGCTGGCGGCGCACGGCAAGCTCGTGCCCGTAGTCATCGGTGTGGGGACTACGGACGACGTGTTCGCTGCGCACGCCTGGTTACCCGGGTTCGATCCCGAGACTGAGTACGTCGGCTACCGCGAGATCTCCAGGATCGAACCGGTTTGCGTCTGACAAAATCGGCGGCTCGGTCGGACTGGGCAGCGACATTCCCTAACTCGAACCTCAGCGCCATAGAGCTGTGCTGGGCCCTTCCCTTCGGACCAGACACCGCAGCCCCGTCCTTGCTCCCCGATACCCAGCGCAGCCCCCGTAAATCCCTCGAGACGGTGGTGCTTCGGGCGCTCCAGCGGCCCCCCTGCCTGGTGAGTTTCTCGGGTGGCCGTGATTCGTCGGTCGTCCTCGGCGTAGCAGCGCACGTCGCGCGCCGCGAAGGTCTGCCCGACCCGATCCCGTTTACGCACCGGTTCGTCAACGCCCCCGAGTCGCAAGAGACATCTTGGCAGGAACTTATCGTGTGGCACCTGCGCCTGGACGACTGGGAGATCCGCAGCTGGGACGCCGAACTCGATTCCGTCGGGCCGTACGCACAGCGAACACTCCGTCAGCTCGGCGTGACTTCGCCGAGTAACCAGCACTTCCTGCTGCCGGTTATCGACCGGGCGCGCGGCGGCACTGTGCTGACCGGTTCCGACGGCGACGAGATTTTCGGGCTGCGCAATCGACCCGTGGCCACCCGCTTCCTGTACGGGCCGCACCCACGCTCGTGGCGGGACGTGAGAGGCTTCGCCGCCGGGCTGCTGCCGCTGCGAGTGCGCAGCGCAATGGCCTACCGCGAGCACGGTCTGACGTACCCCTGGATCAGGCCCGAACCGCTAGCGGAGATCAACAAGCGGCTGGCCCGCTGGATGCAGGCCATCCCGCTGCGCTACGACCGTGCGCTCCTCGACTGGCTCTGGCCGTCGCGGGTCACGCAGAACTACCGGGCCCAGGTCGCCGCCCTCGGCTGCGCCCACAACGTAGACGTCGAGCACCCGTTCAGTTCACCGGAGTTTCTCACCAGCTTCGCCGGCGACGTCGGCGCCGCCGGACCGGCGGGCCGGGCGCGCGGATTGCGTGCCCTCGCCGGTGACCTGTTGCCGGACGCGCTGTTCTCACGGACAACGAAAGCCTCGTTCGACCAGGCGTTCACCACGGTGGGGACGCGGTCGTTCGCCGAGGCGTGGGACGGCAAAACATTCGATTCCGCGTTGATCGACCCCGACGTCCTACGCGCCGAGTGGCTCAAGCCGCACCCGGAGCCGCACAGTCTCGGCCTGCTCCAAGCCGCGTGGTTAGCCCAATCCGGTGGCGTCCAAGACGAGGGCGAGCGCACGCTCGATGTTGGCAACATCACGGGGGCGGATGAGGGTGAACATCGGAATCGCGGCCGCGCGTAGCAGCGCAGACGGATCGGTAGGCGGTATGTCGAGTGTACGGTGCCGCAGGAGCCGGCTGAGGCGC
>CAXTHY010000027.1:37391-41116 GCA_964244175.1 uncultured Jatrophihabitans sp.
CGCCGGCGCATGGCAGGGAAGACGTCGGCCGACGCCGGCTGAGGCGCTCAGGCGGCGGCACCCGCACCAGTCCAGCGGTGTCGCCCCACTCGAGGTTGACGATCGCCGCGAGCCGGGACTGTGCCGCGACCTGGGCGGTGCGAAAGCGCCAGCGCTCACGGGTACCCACCACGCCCAGGTACGCGCCTAACGTCCAGAGTTCGGCGCTCTCCTGCCGTAGGTCAACCACCCGTGGCCCGGCGAACACGTCGACCCCGTCGACCACGAGCAGGTCGTCACTCACCGATCCCCATCCCTGAGAGATTAGCCAGGCGAGCGTGCTGCTCTTGCCCTGCTGGCGATCGCCGAGGAAAGCCACGGCTGAGGCGCCGTGCACCGCAGCGCAGCCGTGCAATGCCAGCCGGCCCTGCCACCAGGCGAGTGTCGCACCGGTTGTGGCGATGCCCGGGTGGACGAGTTCGTCCAGCGAAGGAGGATGATCGAGGGCCAGGGTGGTCCGTGCGCGAGAACGGTCCAGCAGTACGTAACCGTTCGGCGCAAGCGTCAGCCGAGCGCGGTCGGCTTCCAAGTAGTCGTCGAAGCGATTCGCCGCCATCTCGGAGCCGGTCGCCACGATAGCGTCGACGGTCCACGGCAGCCACCCATCCGCGGCCGGGACCAGCAGCTGGGGGTCAGCGGTAGCCAGCTCGTCCAGGACCATTCCGTACGCGCCGCGGGGTACGGCCGTCGAACGGCCGGTCCCGGATGTGACGATTTCGCGGCTCCAGTCAACATTTCGGACATTACCCGAGATTCTCGCAGTGACGATGGACCGAATTTACTTTCGGCTCGCTGCGATGCTCGAGCCGATGGTAAATTATCTCAGTCTGAAGCTATGGGGAGGAGGAACAGCATGGACACCAAGTATGTCGCACCGACGCTCGAGGTCATCGGGAGCGTGCACGAACTGACTCTGATGCCGGCACCCGGTCAGGCGAAGATCATCGGCGGGGCTCTCGACGGGCAGAGGCTCAGGCTCGGCGGGCACGTATTTCCACTCGGTTACTCCTGACCTACAGAGAAAAGGCCCAGCTTCGGCTGGGCTTTTTTTCTGCCCGCATTGAGCCAGACTAGGGTTCGGCACGTGTTAACGACCGTGAGCATAGTCATCGTCTCGTACAACACGCGGGACCTGCTCGTGCGATGCCTGCACTCAGTGGCCGACAGTGCGCGAGACGTCTCCATCGAGATCATCGTCGTCGACAACGCCTCAGCTGACGGCAGCGCCGAGGCGGCCCGCTCGGCCACCCCCCACGCGCAGGTCCTCGCGCAGGCGACTAACACGGGTTTTGCCGCCGCCTGCAACGTCGGGGTGGCCGCGGCGTCGGGCACGCATGTGTTGCTGCTCAACCCTGACACCGAGATGCGTTCTGGCTGTATCGAGGCCCTGCTCGACTGCCTGAACCGCCACCCTGACGCGGGCATTATCGGTGGCCGCACGGTGCATGAGGACGGCACGCTCGACCCCCATTCGTGCTGGGCCCAACCGTCGTTGTGGAGCCTGGTCTGCTTCGCGACCGGCTTGTCCGCGGTGTTCCCGAGCACGCGAGCCTTCGACCCCGAGTCGTTGGGTAGCTGGGGCAGGGACACCGAGCGCGAGGTAGGCGTGGTCACTGGGTGCCTGTTGCTGTGCCCGCGGACCGTATGGGACCGGATCGGCGGCATGCCCGAGGTGTATTTCGTTTACGGCGAGGACGTCGAGTTCTCTTACCGGGCTCGCGAACTCGGCTATCGACCGCGAATTACGCCGGACGCCGAGATCGTTCATGTCCGGGGGGCCGCGAGCAGCGACTCGTCCGCGAAGTGGGAAATGATGCTGCGGGGAAAGGTCAGTTTCATGCGACGGAACTGGTCGGGATGGCGCGCTCGATTTGGGGTCGCCCTGCTGCTCTTCGGCGCCGGCCTGCGAGCTGCTGCGGTCCGAGCACACATCCCGGTTGCTGGACCCTGGCGGCAGAATTGGTCGAAGCGTCGGTTGTGGATCGGCGGCTGGGAGGCCTCGATGCCAGCGGCCGCTATCGCGGTCCGGGATTCTCCGTGAGGTTGGCGCCCTGTGGATTCCGCCGTTCTGTGACGCGTCGAGCGATCTCGCGGCGGACGTCGTCCAGGTAGGCGTCCCGAACGTCTGGCGCACTCGGCACGAAGGCCGGATGCTCGCCGCCCGGGCCCAATCTGCGCCAGGGCCGCGACGGGTCGGCACGCCGGCGGAGGACCGAGTTGTAGACGCTGGCGCGGGCCAACTCGCGCAGCGAGGCCGCGGACGTCTCCCGGGTGCAGCGGTACATCAGCCGGAGGACCAAGCTCGTGCGCCGACTGCGACGGCCGCACACTCGTTCGCCCACACGGAGGATGGCGATCCACCACGAGCGGCCCGCGAGCTCCTTGATCACCCTGATGTCAAGCGGCGTCCCCATCAGCGCCGCCGTGCGCCTGAGCATGGCTGCCGTTGGCAGCGTCGTCCCGGTCCTTCGCGCGCGTTGCACGAGCTCGGTGGGGGACCACGGGAGTCGACGGACGGCCAAGTCGATGTCCTTTGCCCACAGCAGGCGGTCTCCGCCGGACAGACAGGCGTGTAGACAGAGGTAGAGCACGCTGTCTGTGGCGTCGAGAGTCGGGACCGGCAAATTGTCGTCGACAGATTGGCGACGGGCAAGCATGGCCGCGACGTCGATGGCAAAGTGCTTCCGCACCCGCCACTGGTGAATCGGATGCCAGTGCAGGTCCCCCACCGTGCCATTAGGCAGGCTGATGGCAATTTCTCCAGAGCCCATCGAGCGCAGCAGATTGAAATTCTGGTCGATCAGCACGGCACCACTATCGACTAGGGCGTCCAGGGCAGTGCCAAGTTGTCGGCCGTCGACCAGCAGGTCCAAGTCGCTCGACTCGCGTGCACCCTCGCGGTATACCTCGGCCACTAGCGCCGGTCCCTTGAGTACGACCCAGGCAACGTCGGCAGCAGCTAACGCCTCGTCTACAACGTTGAGGTCTCGCACCAATCGGGCATGAGCGAATTTACGGCGTATCGAGACCATTCGGTAGTGATCAACCGCGACGGCTGGAGGGTCGCTGGTTGCCGCGAGTGTCGGACCAAGCAGGCCGGCGACCCGATGAGCGTCACAACCCCGTAAGAACTGCTCGACGTCGACGTCGCGCCATCGGATAGCTGCCGGTTCCGGATAGTCGCGGACCAGTTCCACAACACTGGAGGCAGCGACGTTGGCAAGCCGAGCCTGCTTGTTCACCGCGCACCCCATCGCTCCCCCACTACGCCCAGCGCGCAGTGCCTGTGTGCCGAGAACATCATCCGGTAAGCTGCGTCACTTTTCGAGACGTAGTCGGCATCGCGCGTGCACGGGACGCGCGTTCGACGGCCATAGCGAGCTAATATTCGCACCCCAGGCTTGAATGGCCGAGTTGTCGGCGATTTGGGCACGTAAAGTCGGTGTTAGTTTTGTGCCGTCCTGGGTACTGTAACTGCAAGTCAATCCGTGCGGGGGATTCACTCTTGGAGTCCACCATGTCCCCGTGGCGTTCGTTGACCAAACCAATTTTCACTGGCCTCGCCGCCTCCGTCGTCGTCGTCGCAGCTGTGACAACGTTTAGTGGTGCAGCTGGCGCCACCCCGTCCGCGACTCAGCCGCTGTCGGTGTTCTTGAGTCCGGGTGGGACTGGGACGAGTTGTACCG
>CAXTHY010000028.1:0-30792 GCA_964244175.1 uncultured Jatrophihabitans sp.
ACGGCACCGCCAGTCGCGCGGCCGTGCCGAGCGGGGCGTCGACCGGCGCGTTCGGCGCTCCCTCGACCGTCCCCCACGCGACCCCGGCGGGAGAATTGGCCGAACCGGGATGGACGAAGCGGGCGATACGCACGAGTACCGAGGCTACCGGTCAGCCGACTGCCCACCTCCGGTGCTGCCGCCGCGGGCGCGGTCGTTCATAATCGAGCGCGTGAGTTCATCGCTGGCGCGCATCCCGGTCGCGAAGCGGCAGCACCTGGCCGGCGTCCTCGGCCTGTTCGCCGTGCTGTTCGTCGCGATCGCAGCGGTGACCGCCACCGGCGCCGACACCGCGGCGCTCAAGACGTTCGTCGCCGTCGCCTTCGTCGTGGCGGTCCTGTTGGCGCTGCTCGCGTGGGGCGTCGTGCATTCGGTGGCCCTCGAGGTTGCCGACCGACGGGTGGACGCGGTGGTCTCGGAAGCGGTCGCCGAGGCCGTGGCCAACGGTTCACCCGCGCTGCAGTGCGGGTGCGGCCACGACCACGACCCGGACGAGCTCCACGTTGTCGACGATCCGTGCGCGCACGATGGCGCCGGCGTGGGCTGCACCCACAGCTGCGACACCTGCGTGCTGAGCCGCCTGCGCTCGGTCCCCGAGTCGGCAACGCTCGCGCGACCCCGCCCGTCGCCGACGCCGCGCTGATCGAGCCCTACAGCGGGGCCGGGCCGGCCGGCGTCTTGAGCAGTCCGTAACGCACGGCGTCGTGCAGCGCCAGCCACGACGCCTCGATGACGTTGCCGTGCACCCCGACCGTCGTCCACTCACGCTCGTGGTCGGAGGTCTCGATGAGCACTCGGGTGACGGCGTCGGTGCCGTGCCGGCCGGCCATGATACGCACCTTGTAGTCGGTCAACTCCATCTTGGCCAACTGCGGGTAGACCCGCTCGAGCGCCTTGCGCAGCGCGCGGTCCAGCGCGTTCACCGGGCCGTTGCCCTCTTCGGTCGAGATGACGCGCTGACCGCCGGCCTGCAGCTTGACCGTCCCTTCGCTGACCAGCGTGCCGTCCTCGCGGCGGTCGATGATGACGCGGTACGACTCGACCGTGAACGGCGCGGTCGTCGGGTGGCCCGAGTTCGCGGCCAGCTCGTCGCGCAACAGCAGTTCGAAGGACGCGTCGGCCGCCTCGTACGACCAGCCCGCCGCCTCACGGTCCTTGATCCGCTCGACGACGGTGCTGACGACCTCGGGCTGCTGCGTGACGTCGACGCCGAGTTCCCGCGACTTGAGTTCGATCGAGGCCCGGCCGGCCATCTCGGTGACCAGGATGCGTTGGTAATTGCCGACGAGCTGCGGGTCGAGGTGGTTGTACAGCTCGGGATCGACCTTGATCGCGCTGGCGTGCAGACCGGCTTTGTGCGCGAAGGCGGCCGCGCCGACGTAGGGCGCGTGGGTGTCCGGCGCCAGGTTCGCGATCTCGGCGATGGCGTGCGCGACGCGGACCAGCTCACTCAGGCAGCCGTCGGGGAGCACGTCGCGGCCCATCTTCGTGACCAGGCCGCCGATGACGCTGAAGATGTTGGCGTTGCCGGCCCGCTCGCCGTAGCCGTTGGCCGTGCCCTGGACATGTGTCGCGCCGGCATCCACAGCGGCCAGGGTGTTGGCCACCGCGCAACCCGTGTCGTCCTGGGTGTGGATGCCGAGCCGGATGCCGGCGCGACGGCGCACGTCCGTCACGACGTCGTGCACGCCCATGGGCAGCATGCCGCCGTTCGTGTCGCACAGGACCCCGACGTCGGCGCCGGCCTGCGCCGCAGCGTCGAGGACGCGCACTCCGTAGTCAGGATCGTGCTTGTACCCGTCGAAGAAGTGCTCGCAGTCGAGGAAGACGCGCCGGCCCTCGGCGCGCAGGAACGCCACCGTGTCGCCGACCATCGCCAGGTTCTCTTCCAGCGTCGTGCGCAGGGCCCGCGCGACGTGCCGGACGTCGGACTTGGCGACCAGCGTGACGACCGCGGCCTGCGAGTCGAGCAGCGCCCGAACCTGCAGGTCGTCGGTGACCCGCACGCCGGCCTTGCGGGTGGCGCCGAACGCGACGAGCGTGCCGTGGCGCAGGCTCAGCTCACCGGCCGCGGCGCGGGCGAAGAACTCGGTGTCCTTCGGCATCGCGCCGGGCCAGCCGCCTTCGATGAACCCCACGCCGATCTGGTCGAGCAGGCGCGCCACGGCCAGCTTGTCGCCGACCGAGTAGGTGATGCCCTCACGTTGGGCGCCGTCGCGCAGCGTGGTGTCGAAGACATGGAACTCGTCGGTCTGCATCGCGTGATCCCTCGGTAGCACACAAAAAACCCTCCGCCCGGGGGGCGGAGGGTATGCGCGTCGGTGTGGAGCCGGTACCGACGCGCTAACTGATGATGATGGAACTCAAACGCACAACCCGAGTCTGCCACACCGGTGTGCCAACTTGCCATCCGAGTTGTCCGCGCGTCACGGGGCGGTAGCCCGGCGACACGCGGACAACTCGGTGGGGGAGGGCGGGTGATCAGACCGGCGCCGCCCCAGCCTCTCCGGTCGGCAGGGCCCGGTGCTCGGCCAGGACCTCGCTGGTCTTGCCGTGCAGCATCATGAAGTAATAGATGCCGCCGACGATCACCACGAAGCCGATGAACACGAACGCGCCGTACTGGAAGTACCAGTGGTCCGAGCCGTACACGTCCGGCCGCGGCCAGGCCAGGTTGATCACGACGACGGTTTGGTAGATCACGGCAACCACGTTGAGCGGCGTCCCGAATCGGCCGAGCGAGAAGTACGGCCCGTGGTTGTCGCGGGGCCACTCGCCCTTCAACCGGCGCAGCAGCATCGGACCGGTCACACACAGATACGCGATGTAGAACAGGATGATCGCCACCGAGGTCAGGACGACGAAGACACGCTGGTTGCCGATATTGACCACGAGCAGGCCCAGAGTTAGCAGGCCGATCACGATCGCCGGCACCACCGGGGTCTTCGACTTCCCCGACACCCGGGCGATCTTCGAGCCGAGGGGCAGTCGACCGTCGCGGGCCATCGTGAACATGATGCGGATTCCTGCTGTGTGGACCGCCAGGGCGCAGACGGTGATTGCGATGACCGAACAGGCGAGGAAGACGTCTCCAAGAGTGTCACCGAGGGAGTACTTGACGATCGTCGGCAGCCCGCTCGCGCCTTGCGCCAGGTTCTTCTCGGCCATGACTGCGAACAGGATGAGCAGGCCGCCGATCACGAACGCCGCGAGCATGGCCCGCAGGATTCCACCGGGGGCGTGCTTGCGCGGGTTGTTCGTCTCCTCGGCGAGCGAGCCGGCCGTGTCGAAGCCGTAGAAGATGTACGCGCTGGCGATTCCGGCAAGCAGGAACGCGCCGAGGTATCCCAGACTGCGTCCGTCGCCGGTGTGGTTCGTATTGAAGATGACGCCCGGGCCGCGCTTGGCGTGGAAGGCCAGGAAGATCACGAGCAGGGTCGCGCCGACCAGTTCGATGAACACACCGGCGTTGTTGATCATTGCCATCACCTTGACGCCGATCATGTTGATGACCGTCGTGAAGATGACGAGCAGCACCGCAAGCACGACCGCGTTCTTGGCACCGTCCGGCGTGATGTACGACCCGACGTCCTTCGGCCCACCGATGAACTCGAACGAGTCCGAGATGAGCGGCAACACGACTTGGTAGGCGACCGCGACCGCGGCCACGGTGACGATCGCGCCGATGAGGATGATCCAGCCGGCGAACCACGAGGTCACCGGCCGCGCGAGCTGCTTCGACCACTGGTAGACGCTGCCGGCCAGCGGGAACTGACCGGCCAGCTCGGCGAAGCACAGCGCAACCAGGAACTGGCCGACGAACACGATCGGCCACGTCCACCAGTAGGCCGGGCCGCCGAAGGCGTAGCCGAATCCGAAGAGCTGGAAGACGCCGGTCAGGATCGAGATGTAGCTGAACCCGGCCGCGAACGACGAGAACTTGCCCAGCGTCCGGTCGAGTTCCTGCTTGTAGCCGAAACTGGCGAGCTCGTCGTGGTCGGTGTGCTGCGTCGCGGTCACTGCGGCCTCCGGTCTGGATGACTCATCGTGGGAACCAGTACTGCGGCTTCGGATCGATGTTGTGCCAGATGTGCTTGGTCTCGCGGTATTCGTCGAGCCCGGTCAGACCGAGTTCGCGGCCGATGCCCGAGCGCCCGTAACCGCCCCATTCGGCTTGCGGGACGTAGGGATGGAAGTCGTTGATCCACACCGTGCCGTGTCGCAGCCGGCCCGCGACGCGCTGCGCCTTGCCCGCGTCCTGCGTGAACACCCCGCCGGCCAGGCCGTACTCGGTGTCGTTGGCGATACGCACAGCCTCGTCCTCGGTCGTGAACGTCTCGACGGTCAGCACCGGCCCGAACGATTCCTCGTGCACCACCGACATGCCGCGATGGCAGCCGTCGAGGATGGTCGGCAGGTAGTAGCAGCCGGCCGCGAGCGCTGGGTCGTCGGGTGGTGCCCCGCCGCAGCGCAGGACGGCGCCCTCGGCCACGCCGGACCGCACGTACGCGTCGACCTTGTCGCGATGCGCGGCCGACACCAGCGGCCCCGTCTGCGCCTTGTCGTCGAACGGGCCGCCAAGGACGATCTGCCCGGCCCGCTGCACCAGTTCGTCCACGAACCGATCGTGCAGCGACTGCTCGACGATCAACCGGGTCCCGGCCGAGCAGACCTGTCCGGAGTGCAGGAACACCGCAGTCAGCGCGAAGTCGACCGCGGTCTCGAAGTCGGCGTCGGCGAACACGACGTTCGGGTTCTTGCCACCGAGTTCGAGGGCGACGCGCTTGACGGTGGCGGCGGCCGCGGCGGCGATCCGGATGCCGGTCGCGAGCCCACCCGTGAACGAGACCAGGTCGACGCGTGGGTCGTCGGCCAGCGGCGCTCCCGCCACCGGGCCGGCCCCGAGGACCAGATTGGCGACACCGTCGGGCAGGCCGGCCTCGTGCAGCACCTGCATCAGCAGCACGGCGGTCGACGGGGTCAGTTCGCTCGGCTTGAGCACGAACGTGTTGCCGGCGAGTAGGGCCGGTGCGACCTTCCACGAGCCCTGCAGCAGCGGGTAGTTCCAGGGCGTGATCAGCGCGCAGACCCCGACCGGCTCGTGCACGATGCGGCTGATGGCGTCGGGCCGGCCAGTGTCGACCACTCGGCCAGCCAAGGTGCCGCCGATGCCGGCGTAGTAGCGGAAGCAGGCCGCGATGTCGGCCATGTCGTACTCCGACTCGACCAGCCGCTTGCCGGTGTCGAGCGACTCGGCCCGCGCGAATGCCTTGGCATCGCGTGCGATGGCGTCGGCCACTCGGAAGAGCAGCTCGGCCCGCTCGCGTTCGGTCGTGTGCGGCCACGGCCCGGTGTCGAACGCCGCGCGAGCGGCCGCGATCGCCGCCGACGTGTCGTCGGCCGTGGCCTCGGCCACGGTGGCCACCAGCGTGCCGTCGGCCGGGCAGCGGATCTCCCGCACGCGGCCGTCGGACGCGTCGCGCCAGGTCCCCCCGATGAACAGTTGGCTCACCCTGCGGCTCCCGGGGTGGCGCGGTAGAACTCGGCGTCCAGGGGCGCGAGCGGGATGTTGCCGAGGATCAGGTCGGCCGCCTTCTCCGCCGACATCATCACGGGCGCGTAGATGTTGCCGTTCGGGATGTAGGGGAACACCGACGCGTCCACCACTTTGAGGTTCTCGACGCCGTGCACGCCCATCGTCAGCGGGTCGACTACCGCCAGGTCATCGGTGCCCAGCTTCGCGGTGCACGATGGGTGCAGCGCCGTCTCACCGTCGTTGCGCACCCACTCCAGGATTTCCTCGTCCGTCTTCACCGCGTCCCCGGGCGAGGTCTCGCCGCCGTTGAACGGCGCCATCGCCGGCTGGTTCAGGATGTTGCGGGCGACGTGGATGGCCTCGATCCACTCGCGCCGGTCCTGATCAGTCGACAGGTAGTTGAAGCGCAACGCCGGCTTGACCCGCGGATCGGTCGAGGTGATCTTCACCGACCCGCGGGTGTCGGAGAACATCGGGCCGATGTGCACCTGGTAACCGTCACCCGACGCGGGCGCCGAGCCGTCGTAGCGCACCGCGATCGGCAGGAAGTGGAACATCAGGTTCGGGTAGGCCTCGTCGACATTGCTGCGGGCGAAGCCGCCGCCCTCGAAGTGGTTCGTCGCGCCCGGCCCTGAGCGCAGGAACAGCCATTGGGCCCCGATGGGCAGCTTGTAGCGCTGCTTCATGTACTTCTGCATCGACACCGGTTGCGTGCACTTGTACTGGATGTAGACCTCGAGGTGGTCCTGCAGGTTCTCGCCCACGCCCGGCAGGTCGTGGCGCACCTCGATGCCGAGCTTGCGCAGCTCGTCGGCCTTGCCGATGCCTGACAGCTGCAGCACCTGCGGGGTGTTGATCGCCCCGCCGCACAGGATGACGGTCTCGGCCTTCGCGATCTTCGTCTGGCGGCGGTGGACGTATTCGACGCCGGTCGCGCGGTTACCGTCGAACAGCACGCGGTTGACGTGGGCGAGCGTCACCAGCTCGAGGTTCTCGCGCTTGCGCACCGGGTACAGGTACGCGCGCGCCGCCGACCAGCGGCGCCCGTTACGCACGTTGCGGTCGAACGGGGCGAAGCCCTCTTGCCGCGCGCCGTTGACGTCGGTGGTGCGTGGGTAGCCGGCCTGGACGGTCGCGTCGAAGAACGCCTGGAACAGCGGGTTGGTCGCCGGCCCGCGCTCGAGAGTCAGCGGCCCCCCGTGCCCGCGGAACGGATCGTCGCGGTCGGCGGCGAGGCAGTCCTCCATCTTCTTGAAGTACGGCAGGCAGTGCGCGTAGTCCCACGTCTGCATACCCGGATCGTGGCCCCAGCGCTCGTAGTCCATCGGGTTGCCGCGCTGGAAGATCATCCCGTTGATGCTGCTCGAGCCGCCCAGCACCTTGCCGCGGGCGTGATAGACGCGCCGGCCATTCATGTGCGGCTCGGGCTCCGACTCGTACTTCCAGTCATAGAAGCGACTGCCGATCGGGTACGTCAGCGCCGCCGGCATGTGGATGAAGACGTCCCAGCGGTAGTCGCGCCGGCCGGCCTCGAGGACCAGCACGCTGTTCCCGGGATCGGCCGACAGGCGGTTCGCGAGGGCACACCCGGCCGACCCTCCACCGACGATGACGAAGGTGTGCTGACCAGCCGGCATGGTGCTCCCTCGTAGCGCTGTGGGAGTTGGTCCGCTGAATCTAGCGCTTGGCGGGCCGTCCGGATACGGCCTTTGCGATCGGCTCAGCCGGCGGCGGCCTTGGCCAGCCGCTCGCCGATCTCGGCCGTCGAACCCGGCCGCTTCGGGTCGCGCGCGGCCAGGTCGGCGGCCACCGCGGCCTCGACCCGCTGCGCGGCGTCGTCCGCACCCATGTGCGCGAGCAGCATCGAGACCGAGAGCACCGCGGCGGTCGGGTCGGCCTTGCCCTGCCCCGCGATGTCGGGCGCCGAGCCGTGGACCGGTTCGAACATCGACGGGTGCGTGTGGCTGGGGTCGAGGTTGCCGCTGGCGGCCAGCCCGATGCCACCGGCGATGGCCGCGGCGAGATCGGTGATGATGTCGCCGAACAGGTTGTCGGTGACGATCACGTCATAGCGGCCGGGGTCGGTGACGAGGTAGATCGTCGCGGCGTCGACGTGGTTGTAGGCGACGGTGATGTCGGGGAACTGCGTCCGGACCGCCTGCACGGTGCGGAACCAGAGGTCGCCGGCGTTGGTGAGCACGTTGTTCTTGTGCACCAGCGTCAGGTGCTTGCGCGGGCGGGCCTGCGCGCGGGTGAACGCGTCACGCACGACCCGCTCGACCCCGAACGCGGTGTTGACGCTGACCTCGGTGGCGATCTCGTGCGGCGTGCCTTTGCGCAGCACGCCCCCGTTGCCGGCGTACGGGCCCTCGGTGCCCTCGCGGATCACCACGAAGTCGATCGCCGGCTCACCGGCGAGCGGCGTGCTGACACCGGGGTAGAGCTTGGCCGGGCGCAGGTTGACGTGGTGGTCGAGCTCGAAGCGCAGCCGCAGCAGCAGGCCCCGCTCGAGCACGCCCGACGGGACGGTGGGGTCGCCGACCGCGCCGAGCAGGATCGCGTCGTGCCCGCGGATCTCGTCGAGCACCGCGTCGGGCAGGACCTCGCCGGTGCGGTGCCAGCGTGCGGCGCCGAGGTCGTAGTGCGTGGCGTCGATGTCCGGGTGTACGGCCTCGAGCACGTGCAACGCCTGCTCGGTGACCTCGATGCCGATGCCGTCCCCTGGGATAACCGCCAGCTTCATGACCCCGACCCTATCTGCGCTCGCCGGCCGGGTTGTCCGCGCGTCAGGGGGCGGTAACCCGGCGACACGCGGACAACTGTCAGGGGCCCGGCGAGTTGTCCGCGCGTCACGGGGCCGGGGCCCGGCGACACGCGGACAACTTGGGAGGGGTTAACGCTGGGCCGTGCCCTCGGTGTAGTCGTCGTCGGAGGCGACCCACGACATCAGCCCGCGCAGCTTGCGACCGGTGTCTTCGATGGGGTGCTGCTCGCCCTTCTTGCGCAGCTCAGCGAACTCGGGGGCGCCCGCGTCCTGGTCGGCGATGAAGCGCTCGGCGAACTTGCCGTTTCGCACGTCGGCGAGCACCGCCTTCATGTTCTCCTTGACGTGCGGGTCGATGACCCGCGGCCCCGACACGTAGTCGCCGTACTCGGCGGTGTCAGACACCGACCAACGCTGCTTGGCGATGCCGCCCTCATACATCAGGTCGACGATCAACTTGAGCTCGTGCAGGCACTCGAAGTACGCGATCTCGGGGGCGTAGCCGGCCTCGGTCAGCACCTCGAACCCGTACATCACCAGTTGCGACGCGCCGCCGCACAGCACCGCCTGCTCGCCGAACAGGTCGGTCTCGGTCTCTTCGGTGAACGTCGTCTTGATGGCGCCGGCCCGCGTCCCGCCGATCGCCTTGGCGTAGGACAGCGCGAGCTCGAAGGCCGAACCGCTCGGGTCCTGCTCGACGGCCACCAGCACCGGCACGCCCTTGCCATCGACGAACTGCCGGCGCACGAGGTGCCCAGGGCCCTTCGGCGCCACCATCGCGACGTCGACGTTGGCCGGCGGCTCGATGTAGCCGTAGCGGATGTTGAAGCCGTGCCCGAAGAAGATGGCGTCGCCGTCCGTCAGATTCGGCTCGATCGACTCGGCGTACAGCTTGCGCTGCGCCGGGTCCGGCGCCAGCACCATGATCAGGTCGGCCTCGGCCGAGGCGACGACGGGGGTGACGACGCGCAGGCCCTCTTCCTCGGCCTTGACCCGGCTGCGCGAGCCGTCGAGCAGGCCGACGCGCACGTCGACGCCGGAGTCGCGCAGCGACAGCGCGTGCGCCTGGCCCTGGCTGCCGAACCCGAGCACGGCCACCGTGCGGCCCTGCACGATCGACAGGTCGGCGTCGTCGTCGTAGAACATCTCCACTGCCATCAGAACGTCGTCCTCTTCCAGTCGGAGTCAGGCACTGCGCTCGACCGAGCGCAGCGCGGCTTGCGTCATGGATCTCGGTCCGCGCCCGAGCGCAACCATGCCCGACTGCACCATCTCGCGGATGCCGTAGGGCTCGAGCATCTTCAACAGTGCGTCCAGCTTGTCCGGGCGGCCGGTGAGCTCGATCGTGAGGGCCTCGGGGCCGACGTCAGCGATCTTGGCCTTGAACAGCTCGGCGATCTGCAGCACGTCGCGGCGACTGGCCTCGTCGGCGCGCACCTTCACCAGCAACAACTCACGCTGCACGGCCTGCTTCTCCTCGAGCTCGACGATCTTGAGCACGTTGATCAGCTTGTTCAGTTGCTTGGTCACCTGCTCGAGCGCCGTGCCCTCGACACTCACCAGGATCGTGATGCGCGAGATACCCGGGTGCTCGGTCGGTCCGACGGCCAGCGACTCGATGTTGAAGCCGCGCCGGGCGAACAGGCCCGCGACGCGGGTCAGGACACCGGGCTTGTTTTCCACCAGCACCGACAGCGTGTGCGTGCTCACTGGACAGTCCTGCTCTTCGCGTAAGCGCTCATCTCAAGCCTCCGAGTCGTAGGTCGGACGGATGTCGCGGGCGGCCTGGATGTCGTCGTTGCTGGCGCCGGCGGCGACCATCGGCCACACCATCGCGTCCTTGCCGACGGTGAAGTCGACGACCACCGGCTGATCGTCGACGGCCATGGCCTTCTCGATCGTCGCGTCGACATCGTCCTTGCTCTCGCAGCGCAATCCGATACAGCCCAGCGCGTCGGCCAGCTTCACGAAGTCGGGGATGCGGGTGCCCCCCCGACCGCTGGCTGTCTGGATAGCGTGCGTACCCAGCTCGGTCTGGCTGTAGCGCTGGTCGTAGAACAGCGTCTGCCACTGCCGGACCATGCCGAGGTTGCCGTTGTTGATGACGGCCACCTTGATCGGAATGCCCTCTATCGCGCAGGTCGCCAGTTCCTGGTTGGTCATCTGGAAGCAGCCGTCGCCGTCGATGGCCCAGACCAGCTTGTCGGGGCAGGCGACCTTGGCGCCCATCGCGGCCGGGACGGAGTAGCCCATCGTCCCCGCGCCGCCCGAGTTCAGCCAGGTGTACGGGTGCTCGTACTTGATGAACTGCGCCGCCCACATCTGGTGCTGCCCGACCCCGGCGGCGAAGATCGTCTCCGGACCGGCGATCTGGCCGAGCCGCTCGATGACGTACTGGGGCGCGAGCGTGCCGTCGGGCGGTTCGTCGTAACCGAGCGGGTAGGTGTCGCGCCACTGGTCGACCTGGCGCCACCAGCCGGTCAGGTCGGTGCGCTTGTCGGCGGCGAACTCGGCTTCGAGCGCGGGGATGAGCTCGATCAACACCTCGCGCACGTCGCCGACGATGGGCACATCGGCCACCCGGTTCTTGCCGATCTCGGCCGGGTCGATGTCGGCGTGGATCACCGCAGCGTGCGGCGCGAAGGTGTCGAGCTTGCCGGTCACCCGGTCGTCGAAGCGGGTGCCGAGCGCGATCAGCAGGTCGGCCTGCTGCAGCGCCGTCACCGCGGAGACCGAGCCGTGCATGCCTGGCATGCCGAGGTGCTGACGGTGGCTGTCGGGGAACGCGCCGCGCGCCATCAGGGTGGTGACCACCGGGATGCCGGAGAGCTCGGCCAGGCGGTGCAGCTCCTTGGTCGCGTGGGCCTTGAGCACGCCGCCACCGACGTAGAGGACAGGACGGCGGGCGGCGGCGATCAGCCGCGCGGCCTCGCGGATCTGCTTGCCGTGCGGCCGGATGACCGGGCGGTAGCCCGGCAGGTCCATGCGCGGCGGCCAGTGGAACGTGGTGCTCTCCTGCAGGACGTCCTTCGGTAGGTCGACCAGCACCGGGCCGGGTCGCCCGGTCGAGGCCAGATGGAAGGCCTCGGCGATCGCCTGCGGGATGTCGTCGGCCGACTGCACGAGGAAGTTGTGCTTGGTGATCGGCAGCGTGATCCCGGAGATGTCGGCTTCCTGGAACGAGTCGGTGCCGATCAGCGGGCGGCCCACCTGCCCGGTGATGGCCACCATCGGCACCGAGTCCATATGGGCGTCGGCGATCGGGGTGACCAGATTCGTGGCGCCCGGTCCCGACGTCGCCATGCAGACACCGACCTTGCCGGACGCCTGCGCGTACCCCTCTGCGGCGTGCCCCGCGCCCTGCTCGTGGCGGACGAGGATGTGCCGGACCTTGGTCGAGTCGTACAGCGGGTCGTAAGCGGGCAGGATCGCGCCGCCGGGGATGCCGAACACGACGTCGACGCCGACGTGCTCCAGCGAGCGGACGAGCGACTGCGCACCGGTGAGGGTGGTGGTGGCGTCGGAACTGCTCGGCTGTCCGGTCATGTGGCTAGCTCTCTCGATCTGGGAATCGGTCTCGTGTTGGTCGCCAACGCAACAAAAAACCCCTCGTGCCAATGCACGAAGGGCTAGCGCGCCGCGATGGTGGTCAGAACCTACGCGGCGCGCTCGATAACGAGTACGAGCTGGCGCACGAGGCGAGCGTACACGCCCGGGGCCCGCGGCTTCAACGGGCGGCGGCGCGGCACCGCGCTTGCGGCGTCAGGGCGGAAAGTTGGTCACTCTGCGTGAAGGACGCTGGTGTCGTGGGTAAAGAGCCTTTGGGCCTGACGGGGGGGTTGGGCCACACCGGAGACCCGCGGCGACGAGACCACCCCGGACGGCATGCCATGACTACGCCAGCATTCGCTCCCACCTCGGCCCCCCTTGCCGAGGACCTTGCCGAGGACCTTGCCGAGGACCTTGCCGAGGACTCCACCCCCGCGGCGCGCACTGCCCGTAACCACGGCGTCGTCCGCGCGACCGTGCTCGCCCTGCTGTTCGGCGTGATCGCGGCCGTGCTCGCCGTCCCCCAGGCCGCGTCGGCGAGCACCTCGCACGCTCGCACCAGCCGCGAGTACAGCATCGCCATAGCGGTGGTGCACCTGATCAACCGCGAGCGCAAGGCCCACCACCTCAAGCCGGTGACCGGCAGCGCGCAGCTCAACACGTCCGCCCGCCGGCACAGCATCACCATGGCGCGTTACAACTCGATCTCGCACCAGCTGCCCGGCGAGGCCTACCTCGCCAAGCGAATCAGCGCGACCGGCTACAAGTGGCGCGCGGCCAGTGAGAACATCGCCTGGAGTTCCGTGCTGAACACCAAGGGCGTCCTGCGGCTCGAGACCGCGATGTACAACGAGAAGGCGCCCGACAACGGCCACCGCCTGAACATCCTCAACCCCAAGTTCAAGAACGTCGGCGCGGACGTCTATATCGACCGGGCCCACCACAAGATCTGGCTCACCACCGACTTCGCTCGGCGGTAACCGCCGAGCGGGGTGATGAACGGGGCTCGTCAATCACAGACGGCACCGTTCGCCGCGGAACCGACCAGCTTCGCGTACTTGCGCAACACCCCGAAGTCGAACTGCGCCTCGATCGGCTTCCATTCCGCCTGACGCCGTTCGAGCTCGGCGGCAGCGACGATCAGGTCCAGCGTCCGGGCCGCCATGTCCAGCCGGATGACATCGCCGTCATCGACGAACGCGATCGGCCCGCTCATCGCGGCCTCCGGGGCGATGTGGCCGATGCACAGCCCGGTCGTCCCACCCGAGAAGCGTCCGTCGGTGAGCAGCAGGACGTCCTTGCCCAGCCCGGCGCCCTTGATCGCCCCGGTGATCTGCAGCATCTCGCGCATTCCCGGACCGCCCTTCGGCCCTTCCCACCGGATGACCACAACGTCGCCGGCCTGCAGCCGGCCGGCGGCCAGCGCGTCCATCGCCGCCTGCTCACGGTCGAAGACCCGGGCCGTGCCCTCGAAGACATCGGCGTCGAAGCCGGCGCTCTTCACCACCGCACCGTCCGGTGCCAGCGAGCCGCGCAGGATCGCCAGGCCGCCGGTGCGGTGAATCGGGTCGCTCATCGCGTGGATGATCTTGCCGTCCGGGTCGGGCGGCGCGATGTCGGCCAGGTTCTCGGCCACCGTCTTGCCGGTGACGGTGAGCGCGTCGCCGTGCAGCAGGCCGGCGTCGAGCAGCGCCTTCATCACGACGGGGACGCCGCCGATGCGGTCGACGTCGGTCATCACGTACTCGCCAAAGGGCTTGACGTCGGCCAGGTGGGGCACGCGGTCACCGATGCGGTTGAAGTCGTCGAGGCTGAGTTCGACCTTGGCCTCGTGCGCGATCGCCATCAGGTGCAGCACGGCGTTGGTGGAACCGCCGAGCGCCATGACGACGGTGATCGCGTTCTCGAACGCCTCTTTGGTCATGATCGTGCGGGCGGTGATGCCGGCGTCGACGAGGTGGACGGAGGCCTCGCCGGAGCGCTCGGCGAAGGCGTCGCGGCGGGCGTCCGGGGCCGGCGGCGCGGCGCTGCCCGGCAGCGACATGCCCATCGCCTCGGCCGCGCTGGCCATCGTGTTCGCGGTGTACATGCCGCCGCACGCGCCCTCGCCGGGACAAATGGCCCGCTCGACCTCGTCGACCTCGGCCCGGGTCATGCGGCCGGCCAGACAGGCGCCGACGGCCTCGAACGCATCGATGATGGTGACGGTGCGCTCGCCCACCTTGCCGGGCAACGTCGACCCGGCGTAGACGAACACCGCGGCGACGTCCAGGCGCGCCGCGGCCATCAGCATGCCGGGCAGCGACTTGTCGCAACCGGCCAGCAGCACGCCGCCGTCGAGCTGCTCGGCCCGGAAGACGGTCTCGACCGAGTCGGCGATGACCTCGCGCGAGACCAGCGAGTAGTGCATGCCGCTGTGGCCCATCGAGATGCCGTCGGACACCGAGATAGTGCCGAATTCCAACGGGTAACCGTCGGCGCCGCGGACGCCGTCCTTGGCCCGTTTGGCCAGCCGGCTCAGCGACAGGTTGCAGGGCGTGATCTCGTTCCACGACGACGCGACGCCGATCTGCGGCTTGCGCCAGTCGTCGTCGCCCATGCCGACGGCGCGCAGCATGCCGCGTGCGGCAGCCCGCTCGAGACCGTCGGTGACGATGCCGCTGTGCGGCTTGCGATGCGACTTGGGCTTGAGATGCGACTTGGGCTTGAGATGCGACTGGGGTTGGTCTGCCGGTTTGGCTGGCTGCTCGGTGCTCACCGGGAAACCTTACGACGTAGGTTGGGCGCATGCCCGAGGGTCGTCAGGCGGTCGTCTTCCGCGTCGCGCGTCCGGCCTATCTGGTCGTCGTGTTCCTGGCGGTGGGGATCTGGCCGATCGCGCTGTACGGCGGCGAGGACGGGTCCGGCTATGCCACGGCGGCGCGCGTGACCCCGCTCGTCCTGCTGTTCGTGGTGCCGATCATCGCGCTGGTCTTCATCGCCCGGACGGCGACGATCGTCGACGACGCCGGGATCACCGTGCGGGCGGCGTTCGGCTCGCGCCGCCTGCCCTGGGACACGGTCCGCGGGTTGTCGGTGACCGGCCGCAGCGTGTACGCCGTCCAAGCCGACGGCTCGGTGCGGCTGCCGTGCGTTGGCGTGGCCCAGCTGAGCCGGGTCGCGCGCGCCAGCGACGGCCGGTTGCCCGCGATCGCCGACCCGAAACCGCGCTACGCCCCGCAGCGCCGCCGTCGCCGCTGACGGCGCCGGCGTGCCCGCGTGCCGGCGTGCCGACGCTGGGGAAGGTCAGTACCCGTGCTCGACGCGGTTCTCCAGCGGCTCGCCGGCGTGCCACCGCAACACCTGATCGCGCACCAACCCGTAGGCCCGACGCTCCCAGCCCCGGGTGCCGCCGCCGACATGCGGCGTCAGCAGCAGGTTGGGAGCCGACCAGAGCGGGTGCCCGGCCGGCAGCGGCTCAGGCTCGGTGACGTCGAGGAACGCGTGCAGCCGTTCGGCCTGCAGCTCGACCAGCAACGCGTCGGTGTCGACGATCGGCCCGCGGGCCACGTTGACCAGCACCGCGCCGTCGGGCATGGCGGCCAGGAACTCCGCGTCGACGAGACGCCTGGTTTCCGGGGTGTGCGGCAGCGCGACCACGACCACGTCGTGCTCGGGAAGCAGGTCCGAGAGCTCGTCGATGCCGCGGACGCCGTCGCGCGCGCGGCGCGCGACCAGGGTCGTCTCGGCGTCGAAGGCCGCGGCGGCCGCGGCGACCCGCGTGCCGATGTCGCCGGCGCCGAGCACGAGCACCCGCCGGCCGGTCAGGCCGATTGAATCACGCCGCTCCCAGCGCTGCGCGCGCTGCGCCTCGAGATAGCCGGGCAGGTTGCGCAGGATCGACAGCAGGCCGGCGAAGGCCAGCTCGGCCGTCGAGGCGCCGTGCACCCCACGCCCGTTGTACAGCTCGACGCCGGACGGCACGGCGGCCAGCCACGGCTCTACCCCGGCGGACACCAGCTGCACCGCGGCCAGGGCCGACAGCCCGGCCAGGGTGCCGGCGTCCGGTGGGGCCGCGTTGTAGCGACCGACGAAGAACTCGATCCGCTCGGCCCCCGGCGGGGGGTCGCCGTGCCCGTCCCACACGATCACCTCGATGTCGTCGGGCAGTTCGCCCACGTGGCGGGCGGCGTCCTGGGTCGGCAGGCTGATCGTCGGCACCCACCGACCGTACGACAGGAGCCGATATCCAGACAGGCTCAGGTCTTGAGCATCGGCAGCGTCACGAAGGCGTGCCCGCGGTGCAGCAGCGTCGGGATGACCTTCCTCAGCGCGTGATAGGTCTGCGACCGGTCACCGCCGCCATCGTGGCACAGGATGATGTCGTGGGTGCGGGCGCGCAGCATCGCCGACTCGATCGCGGCGGTCCCGGGCCGGGCCCAGTCGGTCGGGTCGATGTTCCAGCCGAGCGGCATCATGCGCTGGTGCAGCAGTTCGGTGAACAACGGGCGGCCCCACACCCCGCCGGGGGCGCGGAATTGCGTCGGCACGACCCCCGCCGCCCGATGGATCGCCGCCGAGGTACGCGCGATCTCGGTGCGGATGTGCCTGGTCGAGCCGTACGTCAGCGCCTCGTCGTGGTCCCAGGTGTGGTTGGCGATCACGTGGCCGTGCTCGGCGACGTCCTTCACGATGTGACGCAGCGGGTGAACCTGGCGCCCGATCATGCAGAAGGTGGCGTGGACGTTGTGTTTCGCCAGCAGCCGCAGGTACTTCGGCGTCCACTCCGGGTGCGGCCCGTCGTCGATCGTCAACATGATCGCCTTGCGTGGGCCGGGGACGTGCGGCATCCGGTGCTCGAACCCGACGAGGCTCTCGATCGGGTGATGCCAGCGCCGCTCCCAGGCCGGCCTCGGGTGCGCGGCCGCCGAGGCGGGGACGCTGACCAGCTGGTCCAACGCACCTAGGCCGGCACTGAGCAGCAGGCCGCTCGCGCCCAGCCGAAGCAGGCTGCGACGGCTCAGCGCACCATCTTCATCCACACCAGCGTCGCTCATGGCGCCCTCCCAGGTGGGCTGATCCTGCCTGACCGCCCGGCGCAACGGGGGACGCGCGCGGCGACGATTCGGTCACGGTCGGGTGAACTTCAGGACAACCGGCACAGACCGGGCGGCGGGGGTGCCCCACAGGATCGGCAGGCAGACTGGTGGTCATGCGCCGCGTCCGTTCCTGCCTGCTCGTCGGCGCGGCCGGTCTGCTGCTGGCCGGCTGCGCGAAAGCGAGTTCGGCCGAGCCGACCTGGGAGCCGAGCCCCGGCTTCGGCACCAACGGCGAGGGTCCGGGCATCCAGTTGACGCCGATCATCCCGGTGCCGTCGCTGTCGCCCCGTTCCGGCCTCGGCCAGCAGCCGGACGAGAACGGCAGTGAGGGCCAGTCACCGTCGTCGGGCAAGTCGGGCCAGCTCGATCCGCTCGTCGTCGCCACCCACCTCACGACACCGGTCGGGCTGACGATGATGCCGGACAACACGGCTCTGGTCGGCGAGCGGACGACCGGGCGGATCGTGCGGGTGCAGCCCAAGGCGGGCCAGCCGGTCCCGACCGTGCGCACGCTGCCTGGCCTCGACCCGTCCGGTGACGGCGGGCTGCTCGACCTCGCGCTGTCGCCGACCTACGACGAGGACGGCCTGATCTACGCCTACATCACGACCGCGACCGACAATCGGGTCGTCGACTTCACGCTCAAGGGGCCGGTTACTCCCGTGCTCATCGGCATCCCCAAGGGCACGACCGACAACACCGGGCGGATCGCGTTCGGCGCCGACGACGAGCTCTACGTGGGGACCGGCGACGCCGGGCACCCGTCCCTGGCCTCGACGCCCACGAGCCTGGCCGGGAAGGTGCTGCGGATCAGCGCCATCGGCAAGCCGACGCCGGGCAACCCGCGCCGGACCTCGCCGGTGTGGACGAGCGGGCATCACGTCGTCGACGGGTTGTGCCCGGTGCCGCAAACCAGCTCGGTGCTCGAGACCGAGAGCGCCCGGCCGAGCGAGAACGACGAGGTCAACGTCCTCGCCGGCGGCGACTACTACGGCTGGCCCACCTCGGCCGGCACAGTCCAGCCGCCGGCCGCGACGCTGCCCGTCGACGGCCGCTCCCCCGGTGGTTGTGCCGTCATGGACGGCACGCTCTACGTGACGAGCCTCGACGGGCGGGCGCTGCTGTCGTCGCGACTGTCCGGCGCGGGCGCGACCCTGCGACCCGGAAAGTTCGTCGCCGAGTTGCGCGGCAAGTACGGGCGGCTCAAGACCGTCGTCGCGGCCGACGACGGCGCCCTGTGGTTGACGACGTCCAACCGCGACGGCAAAGGGGCGCCGGTGGCCGACGACGAGCGGGTGATCCGCTACGTCCCGTCGAGTTCCGGCGGCGGCAAGAACCCGGCTTGATCGCCGTCAGTCGGTGCGCTCGCGGACGGCCTGCCGGATCTGCCTGAGGTTGTCGCGCAGCATGTCCGACACGAGCTCATCGGTACGCGGATCGGCCAGCACTTCGAGGATCACCCGCAGCGTCGTCTCGCTGACCTGCCCGATGAGTCGGTCGTGGAACGGGATGAGGTTGATCGCGCCCGCCGACGGGTCCGCCTTGATCTTCTCCGCGACCATCTCCTTGATCTCGAGACGGTTCTCCTCCAACGCCGACGCGATGTTGCGGGTGTAGTGCCCGGTCTGCAGCACGGCGGCGACCTCGTCGAGCACGGCGATGGTGATCGGCCGCTTGACGATCGCGACGATCTTGTCCGAGGCCCGGGTGATCAACCGCACGATGAACGGCTCGCGGATGCCGCGCCGCACGAGGAAGGTGCGGACGACGACCCCGATGACGGCCAGCACGAGCAAGCCACCCACGATCCACAACGTGGTGTCGAGCACGGGGTGCTGCACGGCGAGTGGCATGAGTTGATCCTGCCCCACGCCGTCGACCTCAACGCTCGGCGCGTCGGCCCCTGGCACCGCGCTGCGCGACCCACCAGCCGATCGTCAGCAGCGCGGCCAGGCCGAACACGACGATGCCGGGGATCCAACTGCCGCCCCCGCCGTAGTTGCCCTTGGGTGCCGGAGAACCGGTCGAGCGCGCCGTGGCCGACGGCGATGAGCGGGTGCCGGTGGTGGCCGACGCCGTTGTCGCGTGCGACGCCGTTGTCGTGGTCAACGCCGCCGCGCGGGGCAACCCGACTGCGTAGATGGCGCTGCCGGTGCCCTCGGAATCGACGAGCAGGCGCGGGCCGTCGAACGCGATCCCCTCACCCTGCGGCTGGTCGGGCAGCGTGATCACCGTGGGCCGGGTGCGCAGTGCCGCCGCCAGGTTGCCGCGGGCCACCGTCCACACCTCGGCGGCGGTGTAGGTCCGGACGACGAACCGGTGCCCGTCCGGCGACATTGCCGCGCCGGTCGCGAGCAGCCCGCCGAAGCGGCCCAGCGGTCCGCCGGAAGCATTGGCGACCGGGGTGAACTGCAGGCTCGCGATGCGGTGCAGCGTTTGCACGCGGCCGGCGTCCGGGTGGGCCGGGAGCCGGTAGACGACCGAGTTGCCGAGATCGGACTTCGTCACGACGTACCCGGTACCGTCCGGGCCGACGGCGAACGACTCGGCGTTGGCCGGGCCGCCGGGGTAGCGCAGCCGCCAGACGTCCGCCGCCTCGACGTGGACGGTGCGATCATGGGCCGCGGGCGAGACGCGGGGCTCAGCGACCCGATACACCGCGACGTCCGAGCGGTCACTGTCGTTGTCGCCGATGTCGGCCAGCCACACCGACGCCACGCCGCTGGCGTCGCGGCCGACCGCGATGTCCTCCCAGTCGACGTTGCGGGCGCCGCCGACGGTGATCGTTGCCGCGGTCTGGCAGGTGTGCGCGTTCAGGGCGAAGAACCGGCTCGAGTCGCCGCTGTCGTTCTGGACGTAGAGCACTCCCGGCGAGGCCAGTCCGGGGGCGATCCCGCTGGCCTCGTCGATCCGCGCGTCAGCCAGCCGGCACACCAGCTGAGCCGGGGTGGCCGCCGCGGACGCCGCCGGTACGAGCACAGCGGCGAGCACGAGCAGGCCGGCCGAGACCGGGCGGAACAGACGCATCCGCCGATCCTCCCCCGCGGTGGCACTACCCGTGCACGGGGCTCAGCTGCGGGTGACGAGGCAGTCGGCCAGCGCCGCCGCCCAGGGGCGCGGGGCGGGCAGCCCGGCCGCGATCCACGCCTGGGTCGACAGCACCGACCAGGCGGGGCGCGGGGCGGGTCGGACGAACTGGTCGGAGGTCGTCTCGTGCACGCGGGCCGGGTCGGCCCCGACGAGCCGGAACGTTTCGCGGGCGAGGTCGTGCCAGGTGGCGGTGCCGGTGCTGGCGTAGTGCAGGGTGCCGTGCGTGATCGACGACGCGCCGACCGCCACGAGCGCGGCCGCCAGGTCGGCCGACCAGGTGGGTGAGCCGTGCTGATCGGCGACGACGTCGATCGTGTCGCGTTCACGTTCCAGTCGCAGCATGGTGTCGACGAAGTTGGGGCCGGGGCCGCCGTAGACCCACGCGGTGCGGACCACGACGCACCGGTCGGGCAGCGCGGCCGTCGCGGCGTGCTCACCGGCGAGCTTGGTGCGTCCGTAGGCGGTCTGCGGGCCGGTCGGGTCGTCGGGCTCGTAGGGGCGGGTGGCGCGGCCGTCGAACACGTAATCGGTGGAGACGTGGACGAGCCGGCCGGTGCAGGGGGCCAGGGCCGCGGCCAGGTTGCCCGGGCCTGCGCCGTTGACGGCCAGCGCGTGGCCCTCGTCGTCCTCGGCGGCATCGACGGCGGTGTAGGCCGCGGCGTTGACGACGATGTCGGGTCGGTGCGCTTCGACGGCGGCGTCGACCGCGGCCCGTGACGTGATGTCCAGCTCGGCCCGGGTCAGGCAGACCGCGTCGGCGCCGGCGTGGTCGAGCACCGCGGCGAGGTGGTGGCCGACCTGCCCGTTGGCGCCGGTCACCAGCCAACGGAGGCGCGTCATGGCCGGACTGGATTCATTGGCCGGTTTGGGCGTACTGGGCCTCGACGGCGGCCTTGCCCGGCTCCCACCACACCCGGTTGGCGATGTACCACTCGACGGTCTGCGCCAGCCCGGCCCGCAGATCGCGGTAGCGCGGTGTCCAGTCGAGCTCGTCGCGCAGCTTGCTGGCGTCGATGGCGTAGCGCAGGTCGTGGCCCGCCCGGTCGGTGACGTGGTCGTACGCGTCGCGGGGTTGGCCCATCAGCTCGAGGATCAGTTCGAGCACGGCGCGGTTGTTCTGCTCGCCGTCGGCGCCGATCAGATACGTCTCACCGGCCCGGCCACGGTCGATGATCGCCCACACGGCGTCGTTGTGGTCATCGACGTGGATCCAGTCACGCACGTTCGCGCCGGCGCCGTAGAGCTTGGGTCGCAATCCGGCCAGCACGTTGGTGATCTGGCGCGGGATGAACTTCTCGATGTGCTGATACGGGCCGTAGTTGTTGGAGCAGTTCGACAGCGTCGCGGCCAGCCCGAACGAGCGCACCCAGGCGCGGACCAGCAGGTCGGAGCCGGCCTTGGTCGAGCTGTACGGGCTCGACGGGTTGTACGGCGTCTCGGGGGTGAACTTGGCCGGATCGTCGAGCTCGAGATCGCCGTAGACCTCGTCGGTGGAGATGTGGTGCAGCCGCACCCCGTGCCGGCGCACCGCCTCGAGCACCGTGAACGTCCCGACCAGGTTGGTGCGTACGAACGGCTCGGGATCGCGCAGCGAGTTGTCGTTGTGCGACTCGGCCGCGAAATGCACGACCAGGTCGCTCTCGCCCACGAGGGCATCGACGGCGTCGCGGTCGGCGACGTCACCACGTACGAACCGGATGCGCTCGCGCACCGGATCCAGACTCGACTCACTCGCGGCGTAGGTGAGCGCGTCGAGCACCGTCACCTCGACATCGGGTCGGTTCGCGACCGTGTAGTGGACGAAGTTGGCGCCGATGAACCCGGCCCCACCGGTGACCAGTACCCGCATTACGACTCCCCGGCCGACAGTTGCGCCAGGCTGGGCGCGGCGGCGTCCTTGGCCGAGAGCATCGCCGGGTCGCCCGGGTCGGGCTCGATCGGCCAGCTGATTGCCAGGTCGGGGTCCAGGGGCGAGAGCGCCACACCGGCCATGCCCGGGATCCACTCGGCGTCGAAGCAGTACAGGTACTGGCAGCCGCCCTCGCTGGTGGCCTGGAAGCCGTTGCACACCCCGGGTGGGACGAGCACCTGCACCCCGACCGTCAACGGCACCGTCACCACGACCCCGAACGTCACCGAGTCGCGGCGCGTGTCGACGTAGGCGCCGAACGCTTCACCCCACGCCACCCCGACCAGTTTGGTCATCGACTCCCCGTGCAGCCCGCGCACGCCGCCGCGGTGCGTCCAGGTCAGGTTGATCTGCGACCACCGCGCCGGCACCGGCAACCCCAGCTCGGCGAAGCCTGACGTGCGGAAGAACTCGCGCACCGTGCCCCGCTCATCGGCCACGGACTTCGTACCCAGCTGCCACAACCCGTCGATCGCCGTCGCCTGCACCGCCATCTCCACGACCTCGACGGCCATCAGCCGCTCCGCCCGGCCAGGAACTCCGTGGCCGTGTGCCGCAGATACTCCCCGTAACTGGACTTGCCCATCTCCTCGGCCAGCGCCAACGCCTGCTCACCGGTGATGAACCCGCGGCGCATCGCGATCTCCTCCAGACACGCGATCGTCACCGCCTGCCGATGCTGCAACACCTGCACGAACTGCCCCGCCTCCAACAGCGACTCATGCGTGCCGGTGTCCAACCAGGCCGTGCCCCGACCCAGATCCACCAACCGCGCCCGCCCCGCCGCCAGATAGATCCGGTTCAGATCGGTGATCTCCAACTCCCCCCGCGCCGAGGGCGCCAACCCCCGCGCGTGCCCCACCACATCGCCGTCATAGAGATACAGGCCGGTCACGGCCAGATTCGACTTCGGCGTCGCCGGCTTCTCCTCGATATCGATCAGCCGCCCGTCGGCGTCGAGCACCGCCACCCCGTACCGCTGCGGATCCCCCACCCGATACCCGAACAGCGTGCACCCGCCCTCGGTCACCACCTGCGCCACCGCCTCAGTCAACCGGCGCGGCATCCCTTGGCCGAAGAAAATGTTGTCGCCGAGCACCAACGCCCCCGGACCACCAGCCAGATGATCCGCACCGATCACAAACGCCTGCGCCAACCCATCCGGCGAGGGTTGCACCGCATACGACAGCTCGATCCCCCACTGCGACCCGTCACCCAACAACCACCGAAACTGCTCCTGATCATGGGGCGTCGTGATCAACAACACCTCACGGATCCCAGCCAGCATCAACACCGAGATCGGGTAATACACCATCGGCTTGTCATACACCGGCAACAGCTGCTTACTCACCGCCCGGGTAATCGGATGCAGACGCGTACCCGCACCCCCGGCCAAGACGATTCCCTTCACCCCGGCAGCCTATCGAGGCACCGGACCGCAACCGGCCCGCGGCTCAGGAGCGGGGGTGGGTGCGGGTGTACTCCTGCCGGGCCGCGATGGCCCGCTCGAGATCCTCGGCGAAGTCGACCTCCACCGCGTACAGATCGGAGATGTCGACCGGCGTCACCTTGAGGCCGTCGCTGGCGATCGCCAGCTCGATGCCGCGTTCGAAGTAGTCCTGGTCATCGCACTCGTCGAGCCGCTCGATCAGCGTCGCCTTGTCGGCCGAGGCGATCAGGTTGATGCCGATCGACTCGCCGAGCGCGTTCGTGACCTGCTTGGAGAGCGCGTTGACGTAGCCCTCGCCGTCGACGGTGTACTTGACCTCTTCATCGGCCGTGGCCGCCGTGTTGACCGCGATCACCGAACGGTCCGCGTCGAGAAACGGCTGCAGCCGGCGCAGCACCTCGGGGTCGAACACGACGTCGCCGTTCATCCAGATGACCGGCCCGTCGGCCGAGTTGCGCAACGCCCGCAGCAGGCTCTTGCCGGTGTTCGTCTGGTCGTAGTCCTCGTTGTAGGCGAACAGCGCACTCGGGACCGCTTCCATGATCACTTCGCGCTTGAAGCCGACGACGATCATCAGCCGGGCCAC
Source organism: uncultured Jatrophihabitans sp. (assembly GCA_964244175.1). Taxonomy (GTDB): domain Bacteria; phylum Actinomycetota; class Actinomycetes; order Mycobacteriales; family Jatrophihabitantaceae; genus Jatrophihabitans. Next base: position 24,002 of record CAXTHY010000028.1, read on the forward strand.
CTCGCCGAACACCGCGCGGATGTTGTCGATCTGCTGCGCCATGATCGTGCGGCCGTCGTCGAGCTCGGTGAGCGGTTTCGGCAGCGGCCGGCCCAGCCTCGTGCCCTTCCCGGCCGCGAGGATCACCACTTGAACGGTCGACACTGGACTGCTCCCATCAGTGGTAATGCCACGAACCTAGCCGAGCCGCCGCTGCGCGCAGGCGAGTGCGGCGTGCGATCCAGCGGATCAGTTCGCGCGGTCTGCGCGGTCCGACGCGGAACGACAGCAGCCCGTTGGCGGTGACGTACAGCGCCCCCGGGCCGCGGCCCGAGCCCGCGGGCAGCCCGCCGGCCGGCGGCGGTACCCGCCTCACCGCCGCCTCGCCGAGGAACTCGATGCGGCCGAACAGATCCCAGATCCCCGGCGCGAGAAGCGCTCCGAACGTGTCGCGCACCAGGTCGACGTCGGCCTCCGTCCGCACCTGCAGGCCGGTGGGCCGGACCGAGCTCTGGGTGTGGATCGGCCACTCGACGCCGCTCTCACGGTGCCGGATGGTGACCTCGAGCCGGCCGAGATCGGAGTCGAGCAGCGCTCGGTCGTCGTCATCGGCCGGCAGCTCGCGCGGCAGCGGCAGCAGCGTCCGGGGGCCACGCTGCTCGAGCGCGAGCGGGCCGGCCGACTCGGCGCTGCGGCAAACGGCGGACACGACCAGCCGCAGCCGGCGGTCGCTGCGGGCGATCGCGTCGGTGCTGAGCTCGAAGACCAACTCGTCGCGGTGCCGCTGCAACGCCTCGAAGCGGGGCCGGTCGCCGGCGCGCAGCGCCTGTGACCGCAGCCGGCGCAGCACCGACATCCGATGGTCGAGTTCTGGACGCAGGTACGTGCGGAAGACCGGGTGCACGGCGGCGAAGATCTTCGCGCGGTTGGCGTCCGTGCGCGGCAGGTAGCGGTCGGGCGCGATGCGGAAGTAGGCCTGGTCCAGGGTCGACAGGACGGCCGCGTCGAGGACGGGTCCGGGTCCGGCCGTCGCCGTCCAGGTCTGTAGGGAGTGCGCGAAGTGTGCCCAGTAGACGTTCGGATCGCTGCGTGTGCTGGAGGTGTTGGTGCCGTCGTTGCGGTGGACCCACCAGTAGCAGGGCACGCTGGCCAGGATCGAGATGACCTTCGCGCGCGGCAGCGCTTGTGCGGTGAAGTCGTAGTCCTCCATGCGGATCCGGCCCTCGCGGAACCGAATGCCGTGCTCGCGCAGGAACTCGCGCCGGTAGAGCTTGTGGACGGTGCGCGACGCGACGGCCACGCCGGCCGGGTCGGCGACCGGTATGTCGTCGTGCCAGACCGGCCAGTGCGTGGTGGCCCGGCCGATGCGCACGACCTTGCCGTAGACGATGTCGGAGCCGTTGGCGGTGGCGTAGGCGTAGAGCGCGGCCAGTGCCGTCGGCCCGAAGCGGTCGTCGTGGTCGCTGAAGAAGACGTACTCGCCGCGGGCGAGGTCGGTCCCGACGTTGCGCGGGCGACCGGGCCAGCCCGAATTCGGGATCGTCTCCACGACGACGTTCGGACGCGTCGCCGCCAGCTTACGGGCCCGCGCCGCAGTGTCGTCGGTCGACCCGTCGTCGACCAGGATGACCTCGAAGTCGGTGCGGGGCATCGTCTGCGCGTCCAGCGAGGCCATCAGCTTGCGCAGATGTGCCCCGGTGTTGTACAGCGCGACGACCACGCTGACCCGGACACCGTTCCCGCTGCTCATCGCCCGGAGCCACCCCGCGATCCGAAGATGGCGTCGACGACGCGTTCGGCGGCGTGCCCGTCGTCGTGCGGGGCGAAGCGCGCCAGGAACTCGTCGAAGCGGTCGGCGTAGCGCGCCTTGATCCCACCCAGGTCATCGAGCGCGGCCACGAGTTCGTCCTCGGTCGTGGTGATCGGCCCGGGCAGTTCGGTGCGGTAGTCGAGGTAGAAGCCCCGCAATCGGTCGCGGTAGTCGTCCAGGTCGTAGGCGTGGAAGACGATCGGGCGGCGCAGCAGCGCGTAGTCGAAGAACGCCGACGAGTAGTCGGTGACCAGGGCGTCGCTGGCCAGGTACAGCTCCTGGATCTCGGGATAGGCGGACACGTCGAACACCCGCTCGGTGCACTGCGCCGGGATGATCAGTTGGCTGCTGACGAGGATGTGCATCCGCAGCAGCAGCACGGTGTCGGGCCCGAGCCGCTCGCTGACCGCGGCGACGTCGAAGGGCATGCGGAAGTCGAACCGGTTCCCGCCGCGGGCCTGGTCGTCGCGGAAGGTCGGGGCGTACAGGATCACCCGGGTGCCCGGCCGGATACCGAGCCGGGAGCGGACCACGGCCGCGAGCTGCTCCCGGTCGTCGCCGAGCAGGCTGTCGTTGCGCGGGTAGCCGACCTCGAGCGCCGCCCCGGTGTAGCCGTAGGCCGCGCAGATGTGCTCGGTGGCAAACGGGCTCGGCGAGACGAGGACGGACCATTGCGCGGCCGCCCGGGTCATCCGGGCGACGTAGCCCTCGTCGCGGCCGTGCACCTCGGCGACGTCTCGCAGCATCCGTTTGAGCGGTGTCCCGTGCCAGGTCTGGACGTACACGCCGTCGGGCCGGCGGGTCAGGTAGTAGGGCAGGTTCTGCGAGCTGACCCAGTACTTGGCCCGGGCGAGATGCCAGAAGTACGCGACCGAGAGCCGCCGGACCACCGTCGTGTTCGGATCCTCGGTGTGGATCTTGCCCTGGTAGGCCCAGACCTTCGTCATCGTGCTGCCCCGCCGCACGAGTTCCTCGTAGAGGTAGCGCGGGCTGTCGGCGTACTGCAGGCCCATCCCCGCTTCGAAGACCACGCGGTCGCTGTCGCCGGGCAGCCGCCGCACCGCCCGGAACAGCCAGCGCATCATCGGCAAGTAGTAGCGGCTGCCCCGCCAGCGGCGGTAGACGCCCTGCGGCAGCGGTCGCTGGATCAGCAGCCGGGGCTGCCACCGGCGGCGCCGTGCAGTCTGGACGGCTGCGAAGACCCGCTCGCTGTGGCCGCGGTCGCGGGCGACGATGAAGCGGTCCGCCCGCTCACGGGCCTCGGGGTCCGGGGTGAACCCGCGGGCGCAGATGCGCTCGAGCGCGTCGAGTAGGCCGTCCTCGGTGAGGACCGCCGTTCCGGGCAGTTCGCGGTCGAGATCGATATGGGCGCCCGTCTCGCCGAGCACCTGGTTGCGGTCGAACTGGAAGAACACCACCGGCTTGTCGAGGAAGGCGAAGTCGAACCCGACGCTGGAGAAGTCGGTGACGAGCACCGCGCTCTCCTTGAGCAGGTGCTGGACGTCGACCGCACCCTGGCTGATCACCCGCGCCGGGGTGTCGGCGAACAGCCCGGTGTACGCGCGCATGTTCGGGTGCAGGCAGAAGACGAGGTCGAGGTCGTAGGTGGCGGCGAGCGCGCGGAGCCGCTCGCTGTGCAGCAGGCCGGACCAGCGCGCGTGGTACTGCGAGTCCAGGTAGGTCTGCGCGTCCTCGAGCAGCGTCGTGCGCCACGTCGGCATGATCAGGATCTGGCGGCGCAGCGGCACGTCGTCGGCGAACAGGGTGTCGAACCGGGGCAGCCCGGTGACCGCGACCTCGTCGGGCTCGTAGCCGAAGTCGCTGACGATGTACTCCTTCTCGCGTTCCGAGCTGACGATGAACAGGTCGGTCTCGAAGTCGCTGCGGCCCTTGCCGTACATCGGGGCCATCCACTTGATGCCCATGACCCCGTGCTGCAGGAAGACCCGAACCGCTCGGACGGCACGGCGGTAGCGGGCCGAACGCACCGGATAGAGGAACTCCGGGTGGTGCGAGCCGACAACGCGCGAGGCGAGCAGGCTGAGCCGGATGTGCTCCTTCGAGCGGTGCGACACGACGTTGCCCAGCTCGGCGACGTTGGCGTACTCGGGCGAGCTCGTGTCCATGACGTAGTAGGCGGCGATCTCGGGGTGGTTGCGGCGCAGGTACCGAAACATCGCCAGCCCGGTGTCCTGGGCCTTGACCGGCTGCTCGCCGACGAGCCAGATCGGCGGCCCGGTGTAGCGCAGCCGGTCGGCGTGCCGGGTCAGCAGGCGGCGCCGCATGTACCGCAGCGCGTCGGCGTCGAAGAGATCCACGCGGAAGGACGTCGCGTGCGCCCGGTACGTGTAGTACGGCTCGATGGCCACGGCGGCCTCGCCGCGCCGGGCCCAGGTCGGCCGGGTCAGCTTGCGGACGAAGAACGGGGTCTTGCCGACCCGGACCCGATGCGGCTCGGCCCGGCCCTCGAAGGTCAGCGCCAGCCACAGGTCGAAGATGTCGTTGGCCGGTTCCGCGTCGCCGTCCCACAGCGCGCGCCAGTCGAGCGCGGCCGAGAACCTGTACCAACGCTGGCCGTGGCGACGGGCGGTACGCCGCGGGTCGGCGACGATGTCGACGGGACCTTCCAGGCGACGATCGCCGGAGCGGGCGGTGAGCTGCGACCGCGCGTCGACGAGCACGCCGGCGGCGGTGTCGATCCGGCCCCGTAGGCGCAGCACCCCGCCGTGCCCGCGCAGCGACTGCACGCGGACCTCCCCGAAGGATTCGACCGGGCGCCCGATCGCCACCGACACCACGCCGTCGCGCGCGAGGTACGGGGTGAGCTCGCGACCGTCCACGGTGACCGGTCGCAGCCCGGCGCTGGTCGTCGCGCCCGCCCGCCCGAGGGGGACGCGCTGCGTCCGGTCGGCGGTCGGGGTCGTCAATTCCACGCACAATTCGGCCGTGTCGCCTTCAGCGGCCAGCGCGGTCCCAGGTGCCACCAGCGTGGCGAGTTCGACGCGGATCCGGTGACTCGTGGATCCGGGCTCGAGGGCCGTCACCTGCACCCACTGGTCGCGGCCGAGCCAGCGGACCCCAAGGGTTACGGCGCGCAGGTCGGCGCGGGTCTCGAAGTCGAGGGACAGGACCGAACCGACCTGTGCGACCTGCAGCGCGAGCATCTTGGGCGGGGCCCGGTGGCGCACCAGCCTCCGGACGCGCGGCGGGATCGTCACAGCGGGCGAGCTTAGGCCGCGCGCCCGATCAGCCGGTCATCACCCCAGGGTGCGGTACCGGCTGATCGACGGTGCGCTGTAGCCCGTGGTATTCCGGAACAGGACGTTGGTCCGGTACTTGTAGCGGCCGCTCACGTGGGTGAACAAGGTGGTCGTCGCGCCCGGGGTCTTGGCGTGCGTGCGCAGCAGGCCCCAGTGCTTGGTGGTGGGGTGGTACTGCCACAGCTGCACGACGGCGCGGGTGACGTGGTCAGCCGAGCGGGGCCGGGCCCAGCGGGCGCGCAGCTGCCCGGCGCCCGGGTGGGTCAGGGCCGGGTGGCCGGGGCGGACGGCCGTGGCCGGGGTCCGCGGGACGCAGCTGCGGGTCGTTGCCGGGATGGCGGTGAACTTGCGCACGGCGTTCCAGTGCGTGACGCCGGCGTGGGCGAGGTGCTGCGGCCACAACGTCGCGCTTGACCGGCCGGGCAGGCAGGCCCATGAGTGGGTCATCTCGACATAGTTGCCGCCGGTGCCGCCGTGCTTGAGCGCCACCATCAGGTAGCGCAGCGTCGGGTAGATGTGGCAGCGCGCGTAGCCGCTGTTGCCGATGTAGGCGATCCGGGTCCGCGCGGTGACGTACTGGCCGTTCTTGACGAACATGCGGCCGAGGTGCCCGTAGTAGGTGAGCACGCCGTTGCCGTGGTCGATGTAGAGGTAGTCGCCGCGCGACTGGGCGTGGCCGCAGCCGGTGCCGCGGGCGCCGATGTGCACGACACCGGCACCCATGGCGTACACGGGCTGGGTGTTGACGCCGCGCTGGCCGATGATGTCCCACAGGTACGTCGGGTGGGTGTTGCCGCAGCCACCGGGGTTGCCGCGGTAGCAGTCCATCGTCGACGCGGTGCCCAGCGGCCACCAGACCGGATTCGAGTACGGGTGCGCGGTCGACGCGCCGGCGCTGCGGGTCGCCGACGCCGCCGAGGCGCTCACCGGGAGCAGCGCCATCAGCAGCGCGAACAGGGTGGTCATGATCAGGACGCTGACGCCCTTGGCACGTACATTCACGGAGAACTCACATTCGCGGGGGTGTCTGCGGTATACCCGAAGCTCACGCTCCGTAACCGCGATCGCCGCGCGAAGGTGCGCTACTCGGACCCGACGCTGAGCTTCGCGAGCAGGATGTCCTTCACCGCCGCGGCATCGGCCTGCCCCCGCGTCGCCTTCATGACCGCGCCCACCAAGGCGCCCACGGCCGTGACCTTGCCGCCGCGCACCTTGTCGGCGACGGCCGGGTTGGCGGCGATGGCCTCGTCGGCAGCGCTTTCGAGCGCTCCAGTGTCGGTCACTATCTGTAGTCCGCGCTCGGCGATCACGGTATCGACGTCGGCGCCGGTCTCGAGCACGCCGTCGACGACCTGCCGGGCCAGTGCGCTCGAGAGCGCTCCGTCGGCCACGAGCGCGATGACCCGCGCCACGTGGGCGGGGGTGATCGGCAGGTCGGCCGCCGAGACGTCGCGCTCGTTCGCCCGCTGCGCGAGGTAGCCGAGCCACCAGTTGCGGGCCTCGCCGATCGGGGCACCGGCATCGACCGTGGCGCCCACGACGTCGACGACACCGGCGTTGGTCAGCTGCGTCATGTCCTCGGCACTGACCCCGAGCTGCTCGCGCAGCCGGGCCCGCCGGGCCGCCGGCAGCTCCGGCAGCGCCACCCGCAGCGACTCGATCCAGTCGGCGTCCGGCGCCATCGGGACCAGGTCGGGCTCCGGGAAGTAGCGGTAGTCGGTCGCCTCTTCCTTGCTGCGTCC
>CAXTHY010000028.1:30802-33922 GCA_964244175.1 uncultured Jatrophihabitans sp.
CGCTCTGTTCGTCGAAGTGTCGCGTCTCCTGGATGATCCGCCCACCGCGGTCGAGCACCTCGGCCTGCCGCACCATCTCCGAGCGCACCGCCCGCTCGACCGAGCGCAGCGAGTTGACGTTCTTGGTCTCGGTCCGGGTGCCCCACGTGTCGCCCGGCCGGTTCAGCGAGGTGTTGACGTCGCAGCGCAGCGAGCCCTGTTCCATGCGCACGTCGCTCACCCCGAGAGTGCGCAGGATGTCGCGCAGCTCGGTGACGTAAACACGGGCGACGTCCGGCGCGAGCGCAGCGGTGCCCGGCACCGGCTTGGTGACGATCTCGACCAGCGGGATGCCGGCGCGGTTGTAGTCGACGAGCGAGTAGTCGGCGCCGTGGATGCGCCCGGACGTGCCGACGTGCGTGTTCTTGCCGGTGTCTTCCTCGAGGTGCACGCGCTCGATGCCGACGCGCACCGTTTCGCCCGCGACCTCGACATCGAGGTAGCCCTCGACGCAGAGCGGCTCGTCGTACTGCGAGGTCTGGAAGTTCTTGGGCATGTCCGGGTAGAAGTAGTTCTTGCGCGCGAACCGGCACCACGACGCGATCGAGCAGTTCAGCGCCAACCCGATGCGGATCGTCGACTCGATGGCCTTCTCGTTCGCGACCGGCAACGCGCCGGGCAGGCCTAGGCAGACCGGGCAGGTGTGGGTGTTCGCGTCGGCTCCGAAGGTGGTCGAGCAGCCGCAGAACATCTTCGACGCCGTGCCGAGTTCGACGTGCGTCTCGAGCCCGATCACCGGCTCGTAGCGGCTCAGGACGTCGGTCAGGTCAGTAGTCATCGCACGAGCTCCGGCATCCGGGCCAGGATCGGTTCGGTGGCCGACTCGAAGGCGGCGGCGACGCGGTAGCACCGGTCATCGGCCTGCGCCGGGGCCATGATCTGCAGCCCGACTGGCAACCCTTCCGACAGCCCGCACGGCAGCGAGATCGCCGGCGTGCCGGCCAGTGAGGCCGGCAGGGTGCAGAGGTCGTTGACGTACATCGCCATCGGGTCGTCGACGCGCTCGCCGATCTCGAAGGCGACAAACGGCGATGTCGGCGAGACGAGGACGTCGGCGCGCTCGAACGCCGCCCCGAAGTCGCGGGCGATGAGCGTGCGGACCTTCTGGGCCTGCCCGTAGTACGCCTCGTAGTAGCCCGACGACAGGGCGTAGGTGCCGATCATGATGCGCCGCTTCACCTCGGCCCCGAAGCCCGCCTCGCGGGTGATCGACATGACCTCTTCCAGCGAGTTGGCACCGTCGTCACCGAGCCGCAGGCCGTACCGGACGGCGTCGAAGCGGGCGAGGTTGGACGAGCATTCGCTGGGCGCGATCAGGTAGTAGGCGGCGAGCGCGTACCCGAAGTGCGGACAGCTGACCTCGACGACCTCGGCGCCGAGGCCGCGCAGGGTCTCGACTGCGGCGTCGAACGAGGCCAGCACGCCCGGCTGGTAACCCTCACCGCCGAGTTCGCGGACGACGCCGACGCGGACACCGGCCAGGCTGCCGGCCTGCGCCCCCTCGCGCGCGGCGGCCACGACCGGTGGTACCGGCCCGGCGATCGATGTCGAGTCGCTCGGGTCGTGCCCGGCCATCACCTCGTGCAGCAGGGCGGTGTCGAGCACGGTGCGGCCGAACGGTCCGGCCTGGTCGAGGGACGAGGAGAACGCGATCAGCCCGTAGCGCGACACGCCGCCATATGTGGGCTTGTGGCCGACGATGCCGGTGACCGCCGCCGGCTGGCGGATCGAGCCGCCGGTGTCGGTGCCGATCGCCAGCGGGGCCAGCTGGGCGGCGACCGCGGCCGACGAGCCGCCGGACGAGCCGCCGGGGATGCGGGTGAGGTCCCAGGGGTTGCGGGTCGGCCCGTAGGCGGAGTTCTCGGTCGACGAGCCCATCGCGAACTCGTCCATGTTGGTCTTGCCGAGCATCACGATGCCGGCGTCCTTGATCCGCCGGGTGATGGTGGCGTCGTACGGCGGCAGCCAGCCCTCGAGGATCTTCGAGCCGGCCGTCGTCGGGACGCCCTTGGTGACCACGACGTCCTTCATGGCCAGGGGCACGCCGGCCAGCGGCCCGAGCACGGCGCCCGAGGCGCGGGCGTCGTCCACGGCCTTGGCCGCCTCCAACGCTCCGGACGTGTCGACGTGCAGGAAGGCGTGCAGCGCCTTGTCGCTGGTGGTGATGCGGTCGAGGTGGGCCTGCGCCACCTCGACCGCGGCGACCGCACCGCCGGCGATGAGTCCGGCCAGTTCGCTCGCGGTCATCGAGGTCAAGTCGCTCACGGTCACACCTCCTCGGCGAGGATGCGCGGCACGCGGAACCGGTCGTCCTCGACCGCCGGCGCCGCGGCCAGCACGGTATCGCGCGGCAGCGAGTCGCGGACTTCGTCGGGGCGGTACACGTTGGTCATCGGAACGGCGTGCGTCATGGGCGCGATGTCGGCCGAGTCGCCGGTCGCGACCTCGCCGACCCGCGCCACTGCGCCCAAGATCACGTCCAGCTGGCCGGCGAAGACGTCCAGCTCCTCCTCGGTGACGGCGAGCCGGGCGAGCCGGGCGAGGTGCGCGACATCGGCACGGCTGATCCGCCCGGGCGGGGCGTCGGGCGCTGCGGTCACCGAGCCGACCGTCACGACATGGCCGGGGTCGGTGGGGGAGCTGAGTGGATCGGACACGACCCGGAGTCTACGGACGGTCGCGGCGCCCGCGCACTGGACGGGACGGGACGGGACGGGACGGACCGGGCGTAACCAGCAGGACACGAACGTGGGGCAGGCTGTCGCCCGTGTCGTACCTGTTGCGCCTCGTGCTGCCCGATCGCCCCGGGGCGCTTGGTGCCGTCGCGTCGGCTCTGGGCACGGTCGGCGCCGACATCCTCAGCGTCGACGTGATCGAGCGCTCGCCCGGCAGCGCAGTCGACGATTTCGTGGTCGAGCTGCCGGCCGACAAGCTGGCCGACACGCTGGTGTCGGCGGCCGCGACCGTCGAGGGTGTGCACGTCGAGTCGATCCGCCCGTACGCCGGTCAGATCGACCCGCACCGCGAGTTGGAACTGCTCGACAATCTTGCCGCCAAGCCCGGCGAGTCACTCGCGTTGCT
>CAXTHY010000028.1:33932-40799 GCA_964244175.1 uncultured Jatrophihabitans sp.
CCCGCACCGCGAGCTTGAGCTGCTCGAGGCCTTGGCCCGCGAGCCGCAGTCGAGCCTGCCGTTGCTCGCCGACGGGGTCGCGCGCATTTTCCGCGCCGGGTGGGCGCTGGTGCTCGAGGCGCCCATCGCCGGCCAGTGTCAGGTGCTGGCCAATGGCGGAGCGGCCCCGGAGCTCGACTCGCTACCGGCGCCGTGGTGGCCGCCCGCCCCGGCCCGCGCCCTCGAGGCCGGCGACGACTGGGCCCCGGCCGACTGGGGGCGCCTGGACACCGAGCTGGCGATCAGCCCCTTCGGCGACACCGGACTGCTCGTCGGGCGCACCGCGCTGCGCTGGCTCCCGTCCGAGCTGGTGCGCCTGCAGCACCTCGCGGCGATCGCGGCCAGCGTTACCCCGGTTCGAGCAGACGCGGCCACCGCCGGCCCATAGTGTTGGGCCATGGCGAAATGGACCGCTTCGGACATTCCTGACCAGGCCGGCCGCACGGTCGTCGTCACGGGCGCCAACAGCGGTCTCGGCGAGGTGACGGCCGCGGCGCTCGCCGAGCACGGCGCCACCGTCGTCCTGGCCTGCCGAAACACCGACAAGGGTGAGGCGGCGGCCGCGAAGATGACCGGCGACGTCGCGGTCCGCGCGCTCGACCTGGCCGACCTCGCGTCCGTGCGGCACTTCGTCGAGACCACGGGCGACATCGACGTCCTCATCAACAACGCGGGGGTCATGGCGATCCCGAAGAAGCGCACCGCCGACGGTTTCGAGATGCAGATCGGCACGAACTTCCTCGGCCACTACGCGCTGACCGGGCTGCTGCTGCCCAAGATCGGCGATCGAGTGGTCACGTTGTCGAGCTTCGTCCACAAGGCCGGGCGCATCAGCCTCGAAGACCTCAACTGGAACACCCGCCGCTACCGCCGGTGGGGCGCCTACGGCCAGTCCAAACTCGCGGACCTGATGTTCGCCTACGAGTTGGCCCGCCGGCTCGACGCGCAGGGCTCGCCGGTGCGCTCGTACGCCGCGCACCCGGGGTACTCGTCCACCGAGCTGCAATCGCACACCGAGACGGTGCTGGACAAGGTGATGGACGTCGGCAACCGGATCCTGGCGCAGGACGCCGTCGGTGGGGCCCGGCCGACGCTGTACGCGGCGACGATGCCCGACCTGCCCAACGGGAGCTTCTACGGGCCGGACGGGATCGCCGAGATGCGTGGGCACCCGAAGCGGGTCTCGTCGTCGCGGGCCTCGCGCGACACCGAGGTGGCGACGAAGCTGTGGGATCAGGCCTCGGAGCTGACCGGGGTGGCGTTCTCGATCTGAGCGCCGCGGCGGCTCGGTAGCGCGTGCCGGGCGGGCCCGCTCGGCGCCCGCACGATCCGTATCGGGGGGACGGCCGCGCCGGGCCGCTGTGACCGGGTCTGGGAGCCCGGCCGGGCCGCGTCCGTCGCCTCGCTCGGGGTGGGCTTGTCCCGCCCGAACCGGCGCCGGGCCCGCACGGCGAGCGCGTCGGCCCAGCGTTGCGCAGTGGGCATAGCGCTCGGCAGGACCAGCAGCACCAGGGCGCCGGCGATCCAACCGCCGAGCACGTCACTGAACCAGTGCGTGTCGAGGTAGATCGTGCCCATCCCGACCGTCAGCGAGATGACGACGGCGGCGACGGCGAGCAACCTGCGGTGGCTGACGGCAAGCATCGCGATCAAGCCGTAGAGAACGACCGCGTTCGACACATGCCCGGACGGGTAGATGTTGCCGCCCACGAAGAGGTCGTGGGTGTTGTGCGTCTGGCGCGGGCCCACCCGGCCGGTGATGAGCTTGACGATGCCGACGCTGACATTGAGCAGGACCAGCGAGACGGCCAGGGCGACCAGCGGCTCGCTCGTGCGGCGCCGCCACGCCATCCAGATGAACACCGGCAGGAACGCCAGCGTCGCCGGGCCGCGCTGGCCCAGCAGCAGGGTGCCCTTCACCCACGGCCGCCAGGCCGGGTGACTGTGCCGCAGGTCGAGCTTGAACAGGTCGGTGTCCAGGCTCAGGATCGGCGAACGGAAGATCACGGCGAGGGTCAGCGCGAGGTAGGCGGCGACCACCAGGACCGTCAGGATTGCCCGCCACGACAGACGGATCGGCCCGCGCGACAAGGTGCGATGCGTGGGCAACGAGAAATCCACTCCTATGTTCTTGCCACAACTTGCTGTGAACTACCCGCGATTTAACCGGGTATGGGCCCCAGGTGTGCTCGACAACACCGTGATCGATACCTATTCGGAACGTGCCGGACCGTCGCTGAGCAAAGCCCGGAACCCGTCCTCGTCGAGGATAGGGACCCCGAGTTGCTCGGCCTTCTCGGCCTTGGTCCCGGCGTTCTCGCCCACCACGACGTAGTCGGTCTTCTTCGACACCGAGCCCGCCGCCTTGCCGCCGCGGGCCAGGATCGCCTCCTTCGCCTCGTCGCGCGAGAAGCCGGTCAACGACCCGGTGACGACAAGGGTGAGCCCGCCGAGCGTCTTCGGCGTCGACTCGTCGACGTCGTCGGCGGTACGCACCCCGGCGGCCGCCCACTTGTCGACGATGATGACGTGCCAGTCGAGCGCGAACCACTCGACCACGGCCTCGGCAATCACCCGGCCGACACCATCGGCGTCGGCCAGCTGCTCGACCCCGGCCGCGCGGATCTTGGCGAGATCGCCGAACTCGGCGGCCAGCGCCCGGGCCGCGGTGGGCCCCACGTGCCGGATCGACAAGGCCACGATGACCCGCCACAGCGGACGAGTCTTGGCCTGCGCGAGGTTGGCGATCAGCTTCTCGCCGTTGGCCGACAGCACCCGTCCGTCGGTCACCGCGTCGGCCGGGTCGGACTTCTTGGCCGCGCGGGTGTAGAGCGGCACCGCGGCCAGCAGCGCGCGGGCAGCCGAGTCGTCACCATCGGAGTCGGGGGCGAGGCGGAACAGATCGCCCTCGTCGGCAAGCACGTCCGCGTCGAGCAGCGCCACCGCGCCTTCGTACCCGAGCGCCTCGATGTCGAGCGCCGAGCGCGACGCGAGGCTGAACAGTCGCTCGCGCAGCTGCGCCGGACAGTGCTGGGTGTTCGGGCAGCGGTAGTCCTTATCGCCCTCTTTCTCGGGCTTGAGCTCGGTGCGGCAGGCCGGGCACTTCGCGGGCATCTTCCATCTGCGCGTGCCCTTCGGGCGCAGCGCGATCACCGGCGCGACGATCTCGGGAATCACGTCACCGGCCTTGCGTAGCACTACCGTGTCGCCGACGCGGACGTCCTTGCGCGCGACCTCCCACTGATTGTGCAGGGTGGCGTTGACGACGGTCGAACCCGCGACCTTGACCGGTGCCATGATCCCGTAGGGGGTCGCCCGGCCGGTGCGCCCGACGTTGACCTCGATGGCGAGCAGCTTGGTGTTGACCTCTTCGGGCGGGTACTTGAAGGCAATCGCCCAGCGCGGGGCGCGGCTGGTGGAGCCGAGTCGGCGCTGCAGTGACAGGTCGTCGACCTTGACCACCACGCCGTCGATCTCGTGCTCGACGTCGTGGCGGTGCTCGCGGTAGTACTCGATGAACTCCTGGACGCCGACCAGGCCGCTGCCGGCGCTGATCACCCGGACGCGCTCGGAGGTCGGCAGCCCCCAGGCCGCCAGCTGCTCGTACCAGCCGGACTGCGTCGTGACCCGGGGTCCGCCCACGACCTTGCCGACACCGTGCAGCACCATCGCGAGGTTGCGGGTAGCGGTGACGCGCGGGTCCTTCTGGCGCAGCGAGCCGGCGGCGGTGTTGCGCGGGTTGGCGAACGGCGCCTTGCCGGCCTCGACCAGCGACTCGTTGAGCTCGGTGAAGCGGGCGACGGGGAAGAACACCTCGCCGCGGACCTCGAGGACCTCGGGGACGTCGTCGCCGGTCAAGCGATCGGGGACATTGGCCAAGGTGCGGATGTTGGGGGTGACGTCCTCGCCGGTGCGGCCGTCGCCGCGGGTGGCGCCACGGACCAGCCGCCCCTTCTCGTAGACGAGGTCGACGGCCAGGCCGTCGACCTTGAGCTCGCACAGGTAGTCGGCCGTTGCGCCGGCGTCGCGCTCGACCCGCTGCGCCCAGGCCGCCATCTCGTCCGCCGAGAACGCGTTGTCAAGGCTGAGCATGCGCTCGAGGTGGTCGACGGGGGTGAACAGCGTGGAATAGGTGCCGGCCACCCGCTGGGTGGGCGAGGCCGGCGTGCGCAGGTCGGGATAGGTGCCTTCGAGGTCCTGCAGCCGGCGCATCAGCGCGTCGTATTCGGCATCGCTGTGGGTGGGCGCGTCGAGGACGTAGTACCGGTACGCGTCGTCGTCGAGTTCCTGCGCGATGCGCGCGTGCTCGTCGCGGGCGACGTCGTCGGCGGCCTTGACCTCACTCACGGTGCCAACCTAGCGACCCCGACTGACAACGCCGCAGGCTCAGTGCCCGGCGTCGACGAGCCAATGGCCGGTGTCGCGCAGCAGGCTCAGCACGCGACGCAGGTAGGCGGTGCTGGCGCCCGCGAGTCCGCAGGCCGGTGTGGGCACGACGGCTGCGGCCAGGTCGGCCAGCGGGAAGCCGAGCTCGCGCCACAGCCGCTCGATCGGCGCCCGGGCGCGGTCGAGGGTGACGTCGGCATCGGTGCCGGGCAGTACGCCGAGCCATAGTCCGCAGCCCGCGTCGAGCGCTTCGCCCAGCGCATCGTTGTGGGCGCTGGTGAGCAGGGCGGCGTCGAGTGAGATCGCATCGGCACCCGCGGCCCGCAGCAGGGCGATGGGAATGTCGGCGGCGCAGCAGTGCACGACGCGGGCACCCGCTGCGGCAACCTCCAGTACCGCGCGCAAACCCTGCTCGGCGACGTCGGCCTCGATGGCCCGCACGCTGCCGTAGCCGGAGGGCGTACGGACGTGGCCGGCCAGGACGGTGGGCAACGACGGCTCGTCGAGCTGCACGACAACCTGGGCGCCGGGAACGCGGGCGCGCACGTCGGCGACGTGCCCGGCGAGGCCCTCAGCCAGGGAGGCGATCAGCTCGCGGACCGCACCGCGGTCGGTGACGACGGCGTGCCCATTGGGCAGTTCGAGGGCGGCGGCGAGCGTCCACGGGCCGGCGGCCTGTACCTTCAACGGGCCCGTGTAACCACCCGCATGGGCCTCGAGGGCGTCGACGTCGTAGGCCAGGAAGTCGCGGGCGCGGCGGACGTCGCGCCCGGGGTGCGCGGCGATCCGCCAGGCCGACGGGACGATCTCGACCGGCAGGTCGACGAGCAGGGCCGCGCTGCGCCCGATCAGGTCCGCGCCCGCGCCACGGGCCGGCAGCTCCGGCAGGTGGGGCAGGTCGGGCAGCTCACCGAAGACCAGGGCGGCGGCTTCGTCCGGGTCGGTGCCGGGCAGTGAGCCGATCGCGGTCGCCGCGCCCGGCGTCCAGGGCCGCGTCCGAGGTTGGCGGGAGGTCATACCGCCGCAGCGCGGCGGGCCGCGGTGATCGTCGCCGAGCCCAGGACGGTGTCGCCGTCGTACATGACCAGCGCCTGCCCGGCGGCCACCCCGGTTTGCGCCACCCCGAGATCGGCGGTGACAGCGGTGCCGGCGACGACGACCCGGGCCGGGCTCGTCAGGCCGTGGGCCCGCAGCTGGACGGCGCAGTCGAAGCTGTCCCCCGGCGCCGCGCCAGCGGTCCAGACCACGGGTTCGGCCTGCACGACGTCGGCCTCGAGCAGCGCGCGGGGGCCGACGACGACGGTGTTGTCCTTCGCCTGGATGGACAGCACGTAGCGCGGCTCGCCCCCGGGGGTCGGGCGCTGCAGGTTGAGCCCCCGCCGCTGGCCGACGGTGAAGCCGAAGGCGCCGGCGTGCGTGCCGAGGACGGCGCCACTCTCGGCGTCGACGATCGGGCCGTCCTGCGCGCCGATGGCGCGGGCCAGGAAGCCGCGGGTGTCGCCGTCGGCGATGAAGCAGATGTCGTGGGAGTCGGGCTTGGTCGCCACCGCGAGACCGCGCGCGGCCGCCTCGGCCCGCACGTCGGCCTTGGTGGTGTCACCGAGCGGGAAGACCGCGTGCGCGAGCTGGCGGGGTGTGCAGACGGCGAGCACGTACGACTGGTCCTTGGCCGGGTCGACCGAGCGCATCAGGCGGCCGTCGACGAGGCGGGCGTGATGGCCGGTGACGACGGCGTCGAAGCCGAGCGCCAGCGCCTTGTCGAGCACCGCCGAGAACTTGATCTTCTCGTTGCAGCGCAGGCAGGGATTGGGGGTGCGACCGGCGGCGTACTCGCTGACGAAGTCGTCGATGACGTCGGTGCGGAAGCGCTCGGCCAGGTCCCAGATGTAGAAGGGGATGCCGAGCACGTCGGCCGCCCGCCGGGCGTCGTGGGAATCCTCGAGGGTGCAGCAGCCGCGCGCGCCGTGGCGCAGCGTGGCCGGGGCGGCCGACAGTGCGAGGTGCACGCCCGTGACGTCATGGCCGGCGTCGACCGCGCGCGCGGCCGCGACGGCCGAATCGACCCCCCCGCTCATGGCGGCGAGCACCTTCACGTGGCCACCGAGGCCAGCCCGGCGCGGCGGGCGCGCTCGACCGAGGGCACCAGCGCATCGATGGCGGCCTGGACGTCCTGCGGGGTGGAGTCGTGCCCGAGTGAGAATCGCAGCGACCCGCGGGCCGCCCGCGCATCGGCACCCATCGCCGACAGCACGTGGGACGGCTGGGCGACGCCGGCCGAGCAGGCTGAGCCGGTGGAGCACTCGACCCCGCGGGCGTCGAGCAGCATCAGCAGCGCGTCGCCCTCGCAGCCGGCGAAGGTGAGGTTCGCGATGCCGGGCAGCCGCTGGGTCGGGTGCCCGTTGACGTGCACGTCGGGCACGGCCGCCAGCACACCGTCGACGA
>CAXTHY010000029.1:0-9900 GCA_964244175.1 uncultured Jatrophihabitans sp.
CGCTCTCGCCCAACCGCACCAAGCGCTACATGCACAACTACAACTTCCCGCCGTACTCGACCGGTGAGACCGGTCGCGTCGGGTCGCCCAAGCGGCGCGAGATCGGCCACGGCGCGCTGGCCGAGCGGGCCCTCGTGCCCGTGCTGCCGTCGCGCGATGAGTTCCCCTACGCCATCCGTCAGGTGTCCGAGGCGCTCGGCTCCAACGGCTCAACCTCGATGGGTTCCGTCTGCGCCTCGACGCTGGCCCTGCTCAACGCCGGTGTGCCGCTGCGGGCGCCGGTTGCCGGTATCGCGATGGGTCTGGTGTCCGACACCGTCGACGGTAAAACCGAGTACGTCGCGCTGACCGACATCCTCGGGGCCGAGGACGCGTTCGGCGACATGGACTTCAAGGTCGCCGGCACCAAGGAGTTCGTCACCGCGCTGCAGCTCGACACCAAGCTGGACGGCATCCCGTCCGAGGTGCTTGCTGCGGCCCTCACCCAGGCCCGCGACGCCCGGCTGCACATCCTCGAGGTCATGGCCGAGGCCATCGACGGTCCGGATGAGATGAGCCCGTACGCGCCGCGCGTCACCGTCGTGAAGATCCCGGTCGACAAGATCGGCGCAGTGATCGGGCCCAAGGGCGCGATGATCAACGCGATCCAGGACGAGACCGGTGCACAGATCACGATCGAGGACGACGGCACGATCTACGTCGGTGCCGCCGACGGCCCGTCCGCCGCGGCTGCGGTCGACCAGATCAACGCGATCGCCAACCCGCAGATGCCCAAGGTGGGGGAGCGCTTCCTCGGCACGGTCGTCAAGACGGCCGCGTTCGGCGCGTTCGTCTCACTGCTGCCGGGCAAGGACGGGCTCGTCCACATCAGCAAGCTGGGGCGCGGCAAGCGCATCGGCAAGGTTGAGGACGTCGTGAACGTCGGCGACAAGCTGCAGGTCGAGATCGCCGATGTCGACCAGCGCGGCAAGATCAGCCTCGTGCTGGTCGACGACGACGCGGCGACGACCAAGGCCGACGCGCTCACACCGGAGCCAGTCGAAGCCTGATCCGCCCGAGCCGAAGGGCCGGCCGGGCACGCGATCTTGTGCAGAACCGCGCGCCATGGCGGGGGGAACCGCACAAGATCACGTTGACGGCCGGCTGGGCACACGATCTTGTGCAGACCCGCGCGCTATAACCCGCGGGTCTGCACAAGATCGCCGAGCCGAGCCCTCGGCGGCCTGGGCGCTGCCCGCCGTCGCTGGCTTGCCAGTGGCCACTGTGCGCTACTGCCGATGCTCGCGGTCGCCGCACTCCGGAGACCCGGCAACCGCCGGCCGCTCCGCCGGTGTCCGGCCGTGGCGACGGCGCCGCGTCGGACGCGATGTGGCCAGTGAGCCGAATATCCCGATCCGCGGTGTGCCCCGGGGACTCGCCATCGTGTGATTTTGGCTGAAGCGGCCTCTTTCACTGTATTGTCTAGTCGTTCCATCGGGATACTCGACTCGATGGCTTTACATCTTCCGAAAGCAGGTACGCATGACAACGACGCTCTCCCGCACGCGAAGGGTGACCGCGGCCGTCGCCGCTACAGTCGCGGCCGCTGTCGGAGTCAGCGCCTGTTCCAGCAGCGGCAGCGGCGGCTCGAAGACCGTGAAGCTGGTGGCGTACTCGGTGCCCAAGCCCGCCTACGACGCGCTGGGCAAGGCGTTCGCCAAGACTTCGGCCGGCAAGGGCGTCCAGATCCAAGGCTCGTACGGTCCCAGTGGCTCGCAGAGCAAAGCTGTCCTCGCCGGGCAGAAGGCGGATTACGTGGCGTTCTCGGTCGAGCCCGACCTCACCAAGCTCGTTCCGGGCAAGGTGAGCAAGGACTGGAACAGCGGCCCGACCAAGGGTCTGGTCTCCGACTCCGTCGTCGTCATCGTGGTGCGCCAGGGCAACCCGCTGCACATCACCGGCTGGGACGACCTCATCAAGCCGGGCGTCAAGATCGTCACGCCCGACCCCGCGACCTCGGGCTCGGCGAAGTGGAACATCCTGGCCGCCTACACCCACGTCCTCGCCGAAGGCGGCACCGAGGCAGCGGCCCAAACGTACCTGCAGAAGTTCTACAAGAACATCACCAGCCGGGCGCAGAGCGGCGCGACGGCCACCACGCAGTTCACGTCGGGCACCGGAAACGTGCTGATCTCCTACGAGGACGAGGCAATTGCCGCGCGGCAGAAGGGTGCCAAGGTCGATTACATCGTCCCGGACCAGACCATTCTCATCCAGAACCCGGCCGCGGTGACGAAGACTGCGTCCTCCACGGCGAAGAAGTTCCTGTCCTTCGTCGAGAGCGAGAAGGGTCAGGAGGTCTTCGCCAGCCAGGGCTTCCGTCCGGTACGGCCCGGTACCAAGATCCCCACCGTGCCGGGCGCGAACGACCCGAGCAACCCGTTCCCGCAGCCGAAGAAATTGGTCACCATCGCCCAGCTCGGCGGCTGGACAGCGGTCAATGACAAGTTCTTCGCCGACAAGACCGGCATCGTGACCAAGATCGGCGGTTCCGGGTGACCCTGGAGCTCAACCGAACGGCCACTTCGGCGCCGGCGAGCAACACTCGCCGGCGCCGTAATGCGCGCCGCGCGGCGCGCGCCGGTCTGCCGCTGGGCTCGGCGTCGGGCGTCAGCCTCGGCGTCATCGTGCTGTGGCTCAGCATCCTCGTGCTGCTGCCCCTGGCCGCGGTCGTGGGCAAGGCCTTCGGCAGCGGCTGGTCGGATTTCTGGTCGGCTATCACCGACGACGAGGCGGCCGCGGCACTGCGCCTCACCGTGGAGCTCTCGGTCGCGGTCGCCATCGTTGGCGCGGTCATGGGGACGATCGTGGCCTGGGTGCTCGTGCGCGAGCCGTTCCGCGGCTCGCGCGTGCTCGAGATGGTCATTGACATCCCGTTCGCGCTGCCGACCGTCGTCGCCGGCATCGTCATGCTCGCCGTCTACGGGGGCCACACGCCCATTGCCCCCAACCTGTTCGGCACCCGCATGGGTCTGTTCGTCACGCTGCTGTTCGTCACGCTGCCGTTCACCGTGCGGACCGTGCAGCCCGTGCTGCTCGACCTCGACCGCGACGCCGAGCAGGCCGCGGCGTCGCTCGGCGCGGCGCCGGCGGTGGTATTCCGGCGCATCGTGCTGCCGAAGATCCTGCCCGCAGTCGCGTCCGGCGCCACGCTCGCATTTGCCCGCGCGCTCGGCGAATACGGCTCCCTGGTCTTCATTTCCAGCGGGCTGCACAACACCGAGGTCGCGTCGATGCTGATCTACGCGAAGCTGCAGAATGCAGACTCTCCCGCGGTCGCCACTCAGCAGGCCGCGGCGATCTCGGCGGTCCTGTTGTTCGCCAGTGCGGTGGTGCTCGTATTGCTCGATCAGCTTCAGCGCCGGATGGCCCGCCGTGGCTGATCTCGCGATCGCCCCCACTCCGGCCTCGGCCCCGCCATTACCCAAGCCGACGGGCCGGCCGGCGAGCAATGCGGCGCGCGCGCTGCGTGTGGTCGTCGTGCTCTACGTCGGCATCCTGGTTCTTGTCCCGTTGGGGATCATCGCGTACCGGACATTCAAGCCCGGCCTCACCGAATTCTTCGACGCGCTCTCCGATCCCAACGCCGTGAAAGCCTTCGAGGTCACCGGTGTCGTCGCCGGCCTCGCGGTGCTGATCGACATCGTCTTCGGCGTAGGCGCGGCGATTCTGCTCGCGCGGTACCGGTTTCCCGGTCGTCGTCTGCTCAGCGCCTTAATCGATCTCCCGGTCGCGGTGTCACCGATCGTGGTGGGTTTGGCGCTGGTGCTGGTCTACGGGACGAGCGGTTGGTTCGGCGGCTCGCTCGATGGCAGCCCGCTGCAGATCATCAACGCCAAGCCCGGCATGGTGCTGGCGACGGTGTTCGTGTCGCTTCCCCTCGTGGTCCGGGCGGTCGTGCCGGTGCTGGAGCAGGCGGGGATGGACCAGGAGCAGGCGGCCGCGTCGCTCGGCGCGAACGCGTTTCAGCGCTTCGTCCGCATCACCTTGCCCACGATCCGGGTCGCCCTGGCCTACGGTGCCGTCCTGTCCATCGCCCGCTGCCTGGGCGAGTACGGCGCCGTGCTTGTCGTCTCGGGCAATGTGGAGGGTGACACCCAAACTGCGACACTGCGCATCGGCACCCTGGTCGACGGCGAGCAGGACGTCAACTCTGCTTACGCGATCGCGTTCGTACTGGTCCTCGCGGCCCTCGCCGCCATCATCGTGTCCGCTTACATCCGCCGACGGCGGGAGGCCAAATGAGCATCGAAGTCAAAGGCATAGGCAAGAGGTTCGGGGACTTCGTCGCGCTCGACGGCGTCGACCTGTCGGTGCGCACCGGCGCGTTGACGGCATTGCTCGGCCCAAGCGGCGGCGGCAAGTCAACCTTGCTGCGCATCATCGCCGGCCTGGAGAAGGCGGACGCCGGCACCGTCGAGATCGCCGGTGCGGACGCGACCAGCCTCCCCCCGCGGCACCGCGACGTTGGCTTCGTGTTCCAGCACTACGCCGCGTTCACCCACCTGTCGGTGGCCCGCAACGTCGCCTTCGGGCTCGAGATCCGCAAGCGGCCCAAGGACGAGATCCGTAAGCGGGTGAACGAGCTGCTCGAGCTCGTCCACCTCGAGCAGTTCGCCGACCGGCTCCCGGCGCAGTTGTCCGGTGGCCAGCGCCAGCGCATGGCCCTGGCCCGCGCGCTCGCGGTCGAGCCGAAGGTGTTGTTGCTGGACGAACCGTTCGGGGCGCTCGACGCCAAGGTGCGCAAGGAGTTGCGCGACTGGCTGCGTCGCCTGCACGACGAGGTCAACGTGACGACGGTCTTCGTGACACACGACCAGGAGGAAGCCCTCGAGGTCTCCGACGAGATCGTCGTGATCAACCAAGGACGTATCGAACAGGTGGGTCACCCCGACGAGCTCTACGACGAGCCGGTGAACGACTTCGTGATGTCCTTCCTCGGCCCGGTCACGACTCTGGGTGGACGTCTCGTGCGCCCGCACGACATCGCGGTGTCGAGGTCACCGGGGTCAGATGCCGTTGAGGGGGCCGTGACCAAGTTGCAGCGCATCGGCTTCGAGGTGCGGGTCGAGATGAGCACGAACGCCGGCGAGACGACCATGGCCCAGCTCACCCGAGCGCAGTCCGAATCGCTGCAATTGGCCGACGGCACGAAGGTTTGGCTTCGTCTGGTGCCCAACAGCACCAGCCTGGCCGTACCCGCCTGACGGCGCGCCGGACGATCCGGCGCACGCCAATGCAAGGATGCATACGTGCAGATCTCGGCCAAGACCGACTACGCAGTGCGGGCGCTGCTCAGTCTGGCCGCCCGCGAGCCCGAACTGGTCAAGATCGACACCGTGGTCACCGAGCAGGGTCTGCCCCGCAAGTTCGTTGAAGCCATCCTCGGCGAACTGCGTCGGGCCGGCTTGGTGCGCAGCCAGCGCGGCGCCGACGGCGGGTACGCCCTGGCTCGCCCGGCCCGTGAGATCACGCTCGGCTCGGTGTTGCGCGCCGTCGACGGCCCGCTGGCCGAGGTGCGCGGGCTGCGTCCGCACGAGACGACCTACGCCGGCGTGGCTGAGCACCTGCCCGAAGTGTGGGTAGCCGTGCGGTCCAGCCTGCGCCGAGTGCTCGACGAGACGACGCTGGCGCAGGTCCTGAGTGGTGCCCTGCCCGCGCACGTGCGGCGGCTCAACGACGCTCCGGACGCCTGGCTGCCTCGCTGACCCACGACCCGCCGCACGCTGGGGTGTGTTCGTCGAGTTCGCGGCGTACGGTGCGCGGTGATGGGACGGGGAACCGGTTGAACTACGGGGAGGTGCCGGTCATGGGCAACATCGGGCCCGCTCGGCAGCGCTACGACGTGCTGCCGATTCCGGATTTCGGCATCGAGGACGCCGATCAGTGGTTGCTGGCGCCCCGCGAGGTGCCGCCGACGATGACCGTCCCGTCGTCGCCGGCGAGTCATGCTCAGCGGCACACGCCCGGGTGGTTGCGGCGCGCCGCCCGGGCGTTGCGCTAACGCGATCATGACCGTGCGCCAGTTCGGCGGGACCGAGCCCCTGGTCGGCGAGATCCTCGGCCTGCGTACCTTTCGCGTCGACGAGTCCGGCCTGCTGCTACCCCTGTATTCCAGCGGCACCTGGTACGACGGCCCCAACACGGCGCAGTGCGCGCCGCCCACCGGCCACCACGAGCGTGGGCCCCACCCCGTCCCGTCCGACGACTGCGAGTGCGGGTTCTACGCCTACGGCAGCGCCGCAGCGGCCCGGCAGAACAAGCACCTGCGGCACGTCCAGGCGGTCGTGTCGTGCTGGGGGGCGGTCGTCGCGGGCACGCAGGGCGTTCGGGCCGAGCATGCGCGCATCGTCGCCGTCTGGATCAGCCCCGCGGCGCCGGACTGGCTGCGCAAGCGCGTGGCCACTCGCTATCCGTCGGCGCGCCTGTACGCCGACCCCGACGCCATGCTGGCTGAGCACCCGCTCACCGAGTTGCCCTGCTATGACCAGCCCCCGCCCCGATCCATGGCGGCGGTGTTCCTCGGTGTCCTGGCTGTCGCCGCGATTCTCATCCTGGGGCTGCTGCCGATGCCGGTGCTGCACACCGACGTCCTGTGGGAACTGTGGCTCGCGGTGACGGCGGCCTCCGGTGCGCTGGCGGCGTGGTTGCTGGTCGGTGCGCACACTGCCGGGCACGTCGCTGCGGCCTTCGTCGTGGGCGGCCTGGTGGCGTGGCTGGTGGCCCCAGCGTTCGGCCTGGCCGGCTGGCTGCTGCGTGTCCCACTGCTGCGCGGCCTGGTCGTGGCGGCCGGGGCCTACCTGCTCGGGCTGCGGCCACACCACTTCCCGGTGGTCCGCGCGCCCCGCGCTCCGTCGTTCTGCGGCGTCCGCCCCTGACCGATCGTGGCGTCATCCGTAGGATCGCGGGATGACCTCTGCCCGCGCCGGCCGTCCGCTCGCGCGCGCGAGCACCCATCAACTGCCGGCGGCCACGGGTGGGGGCGTCATCACCCGCACGGTGCTGCCCGGCGGTCTGCGGGTGGTCACCGAAGCGATGCCCGGCGTGCGCAGTGCGAGTGTCGGCGTCTGGGTCCCGGTGGGCTCGCGCGACGAGTCGCCCTCGCTGGCCGGAACCAGCCATTTCCTCGAGCACCTGCTGTTCAAGGGCACGGCGAGCCGCTCGGCGCTCGACATCGCGAATGCGATGGACGCGGTGGGCGGTGAGTTCAACGCGTTCACCGAGAAGGAGCACACCTGCTTCTACGCGACGGTGCTCGACCGCGATCTCGGCCTGGCCGTCGACATCGTCACCGATGTGGTCCTGAACGCGACGGTCACCGCGCAGGACATCGATATCGAGCGCGGGGTCGTCCTCGAAGAGATCGCGATGCGCGACGACGACCCGAGCGATCTCGTGCACGACGAGTTCAGCACGTCGCTGTTCGGGAACGTGCCGCTGGGCCGGCCCATCCTGGGTAGCGAGGAATCCATCCGTACGCTGTCGCGCCGGCAGGTGAACGGCTACTACCGCCGGCACTACAACCCTGACGCGATGGTGGTCTCGGTGGCCGGCAACCTCGAGCATGCTGATGTCGTGCGCCTCGTCCGCCGGGCGTTCGACGGCAGCCTCGACCGGCGCCAGACGTCGCGCCCACCGCGCGCGGCGTCCACCGACACGTCCGGCGTGCCGGCCGCGGCGGTGACGGTCGTCCCCGACGACACCGAGCAGGCGAACCTGGTCCTCGGCTGCCACGGCCTCTCGCGTCACGACCCGCGCCGGTACGCGCTCGGCGTGCTCTCGTCGGCCCTCGGCGGCGGGATGAGTTCCCGGCTGTTCCAGCGGATCCGCGAGGAACGCGGACTGGCCTACTCGGTGTACTCCTTCAGCAGCGGTTACGCCGACGCCGGCCAGTTCGGCGTGTACGCCGGCTGCCAGCCCGGCAAGGCCGACGAGGTTCTGGCGTTGATGATCACCGAACTCGACGCCGTCGCGGCCGGGGAGTTGCGGGCCGACGAGGTCGAGCGGGGCAAGGGCCAGATGCGTGGTGCGATCGTCCTCGGTCTGGAGGACGCCGGTTCGCGGATGACCCGCATCGGCAAGAGCGAGATCGCCTACGGCGACGTGCTGGGGGTCGACGAGGTGCTGGCGCGGGTTGACGCCGTGACGCCGGCTGACCTCGCCGACGTCGCGGCCGACGTACTCCATCGTGCTCGGTGCCTGACGGTGGTCGGGCCATTCGGTGGGCACGACTTCGACGGCGCGGTCTGACGAGCGAAAGGCAGGCGACGATGACGGAGCCGATCAGGGTTGGTGTGTTGGGCGCGCGCGGGCGCATGGGGCAGCAGGTCTGTCGCGCCGTCGACGCCGCACCCGATCTCGATCTCGTGGCCATGGTCGACGCCGGCGACTGGCTGTTCAGCGTCGCCGACGCCGGCTCGCAGGTGCTCGTCGACTTCACCCACCCCGACGTGGTCATGGACAACATCCGCTTCGCCATCGACCAGGGCATCCACGCCGTCGTCGGCACCAGCGGCTTCACGCCCGAGCGAATCGAGACCGTCCGGCATTGGCTCACCGATTCGCCTGATACCGCCGTGCTCATCGTCCCGAACTTCGGCATCGGCGCCGTGTTGTCGATGCGCTTCGCCCAGCTGGCCGCCCGCTTCTACGAGTCGGCCGAGGTCATCGAGTGGCATCACCCAGGCAAGGCCGATGCCCCCAGCGGCACCGCCGTGCGGACCGCCGAGCTCATCGCCGAGGCCCGCAGCGGGGCCGGGCTGGCGCCCGCACCCGATGCGACCACGCAGGGCCGTGACGGCGCTCGCGGGGCCGATGTCGACGGCGTCCGCGTGCATGCGCTGCGCATCTCGGGGATGGTCGCGCATCAGGAGGTCGTGTTCGGGGCCGAGGGCGAGACCTTGACGATCCGCCACGACTCGCTTGATCGCGTGTCGTTCATGCCGGGCGTGCTGCTGGCCGTACGAACGGTGGCGTCGCGGCCGGGCCTGACGATCGGTCTGGAAGCCCTGCTCGACCTGTGAGCGACGCTTGCGGAGCGAACAAGAAGGCGATGAGCGACGCTGGCGGAGCGAACAGCACGCGATGAGTCTGGACGACTTTCTCCGGCCGGGCTTGCGGGCCGTCATCACCGGGACGATCGCGGCGTGGCACCGCGCGGAGCAGGAGCACTACTACGCTGGTGCGGGCAACCAGTTCTGGGTGTTGCTGCACGCCAGCGGACTGGTGCCCGAGCGGCTCGAGCCCGCTGATGATCACCGGGTCACCGACTTCGGGATCGGGTTGACCGATCTGGTGCGCACCGAGCCCTCTCCGCCGGGCGAGCCGCCGCGCTTCGACCTGGCGTCCTTCACCCGCAAGCTCGTGCGCGCCCGTCCGCTCGTCGTCGCGTTCGTGAGCAAGACCGCCGCGACCTCGTACGCCCGGGCGGCCGGGGAGCGGCGGCCGCGCGGCTACGGCCCGCTGGACTGGGATGTTGCCGGCGCCCCCGGCTTCGTGCTGCCGGGGCCGTCCGGGGCGAACAACGGCATGCCGCTGCCGCTTCGGATCGCGTTGTGGCGCGACCTGGGGGACTTCCTCGATGCGCTCTGAGCGTCAGTAGGCCGCAGCCTCCTGGCCGTGAATTGCGGGGTCGCGCTCGCCGTGCAGTTGCGCGTCGAACTGGCCGTGGATCGACTCGTCGAACTCGCCGTGCTTGGCCGGCTCGTACTTGCCGTGCAGGTCCGGGTGGTATTGGCCGTGGAGGTCGGGGTGGTATTGGCCGTGAGTTTCCTGCTGGTACTCGCCGTGCAGCTCCGGATAGAACTTGCCGTGCAGGTCCGGGTGGTATTGGCCGTGGAGGTCGGGGTGGTATTGGCCGTG
>CAXTHY010000029.1:10000-22408 GCA_964244175.1 uncultured Jatrophihabitans sp.
TGTCCGGGTGGTACGGGCCGTGCATTTCGGGGTGGTATTGGCCGTGGAGGTCGGGGTGGTATTGGCCGTGGATCTGTGGATGATAGTCGCCGTGGGTCTGCGGGTGGTATTCGCCGTGGGTCTGCGGGTGGTATTCGCCGTGCGTGTCCGGGTGGTACGGGCCGTGCATTTCGGGGTGGTATTGGCCGTGGAGGTCGGGGTGGTATTGGCCGTGGGTCTGCGGGTGATAGTCGCCGTGGGTCTGCGGGTGGTACTCGCCGTGGGTCTGCGGGTGGTACTCGCCGTGTGCATTCGGGTCGTACGGCCCATGGGTCGACGGGTGGTACGGCGCGTCCATCCCCTGATCGCTGCCCCATCCGGCGTCGGCCCCGGCCGCGCCACCGGCGCCCCATTCGGAGTCGCCCGCGTTGGCGCCCCACTCGCCGGACCCGGTGGCGTAGCCGCCGGAATCGTCCACCCCGCCTGACGCCTGACCGCCGGCCTCGCCGCCGAACTCGTAGTCGCCGACGTGTCCGCGGACGCCGACGTCGCCGTGTACCTCGCCGCTACCGCCGTACCCGTCACCGCTGCCCGATGCCCCGAAGTCCTTGTCGGCCTCGATGCCGATGTCGACGCCGCCGACGCTGCCTCCGTACTCACCGCTCCAGTCGCGCTCGACGCTGCCGCCGTACTCACCGCCGGCCCCGCCCGCTTGGCCCTGGTCGTAGCCGCCGCCGGCCCCGCCCGCTTGGCCCTGGTCGTAGCCGCCGCCGGCCCCGCCCGCTTGGCCCTGGTCGTAGCCGCCGCCGGCCCCGCCGATAGGTTCCTCGACGGCGCCGCCGACCCCGCCGAACCCGCCTCCTGACGCTGCGCCGCCGCTGTAATCGTCACCCGCGGCCGCCCCCGCGCCTGCGCCGGCCGCACCGGCATCCTGTTCCTCGACCAGGCCGGCGCCGGCACCGGCACCATCGCCCGCTCCGGCGCTGCCGGCCATCGTGTCGTCGTCGCTCGGTGCACTCATGCGATCTCCTCAGGGCCACTCGCAAGCTCGGGCCCGTCGTCGCCCGCATCCGCGCTGA
Organism: uncultured Jatrophihabitans sp.; assembly: GCA_964244175.1. GTDB lineage: Bacteria > Actinomycetota > Actinomycetes > Mycobacteriales > Jatrophihabitantaceae > Jatrophihabitans. Next base: position 11,059 of record CAXTHY010000029.1, read on the forward strand.
CGCGCGAACAATTCCTCTGATTCGCTCCGCAAGCGTCGCTCATGGGATCTCCTCGGCCGGTCGGTGGTTACCGCATAGCTTGCCTGCCGCGCCGGCGCGCAACCCAGGTACAAGGACCTCGCCCAAAGGGACAATGAGACTGCCCCGAAGGGCAGCTACCCGGCGTGCGGGCCCACGTGCGTGTCCAGCCAGGTCACGAGCGGATCCATCGCCCGCCACATCTTGACGATCTCGCCGCGGGCCGCGGACGTCGTCAACCAGTCGGGCGCACCCAGTTCGCGGGCTGCGGTCAAGGACTTGTAGCGCAGCAGTTCGGCGCGGGGATGGTCCTTCGGGTAGCCGGACGGGACGCGGGTCAATTGCTCGCCGCCGATCTCGAGACGCTTGCGGCGGCTGCCAGCCAGCGCCCGCTCGAGCTGCGGGCCGGCGACGTCGTCGGCGATCGCGCGGCGCAGCCGCTCGACCTGGGCCGACGACGTGTGCCAGTAACCGCCGGCCACCCGGAGCCCGGCGGCCGATACCTGCAGGTAGCGCGACGATTCGTCGAACCACGCGCCCTGATGCGTCTTGTAGGGGGTCTTGTCCTTGGAGAACCGGACATCGCGATACGGCCGGAAGAGTTTGGCCGGGCCGTACTTGGGTTCGAGTGCCAGGCAGAGCGCCTCCAGCGGGGCGCGGACCGACTCGTCATAGATCTGCTTGTGCGCCGTCCAGAAGGCCTTCGAGTTGTCGGCCTCGAGATCCTCGTAGAAGTCCAGGGCGGCGAGCGGAATGCCGGTGAAACTCATCTAGGCATCCGGCGCATCGACGATCGAGGCGTGCAGCCGGATCTCGCGCAGCTCGCCGGCTCCGGTGTCCAACGCGCGGGCCAGACCGTCCGGCGCCCACCCGGCCGAGACGAGGAACGCGCGGGTGGCTTCGTCGGCCTCCGGCACCCACGCGATCGCTCGGGTCATACCGTCCAGCCGGGCGTGATCGACCGCGGCCGCCAGCAGCCGCGACCCGTGGCCGCGCCGCCCCCACCGCGGTTCCACCAGGATCGGCGCCAGTGCCACAGTGCTCGTCGGCTCGGGGTCGTCGTCCTCGAGTTCGTCCGTCGGCCCGAGGGCCACGAACCCGACTCGCCAGGTCTGCTCGAGTGCGACCAGCACGTGGTGGCGCGGCGACGGCGGCGACGTCACCGCCGACGACCACGCCTGCGCCGCCGCCACTGGCGTCAGCGCCTCGAGAACCGCAGCCGGCAGGATGTCGACGTACGCGGTGCGCCACGTGTCGACCTGGATTCGCCCGATCTCGGCGATGTCCTCCGGCCGGGCTGGACGCACGCTGACATCGGCCACCCCGCGACCCTACGTTCCGGCTCGGTCAGTGCGGTTGTCTGGCCGGTTCGGCGATCGGCACACCCTCGGCATCGGTGGTTCGCCGTTGGCCGGCGCGACGATCTGCGCAAAGCATTCACAATCAGGTACCCCACCCAGAGAGCACCCGGACACCGCCGAGCACCCGGACGCCGCCTGACCTCGCTGAGATCTGGCACGCCGTCCGATCCCTTGGAATCACAGCGCCAGCGGTACCCCGATCGCCCCGGCGATGCGCCGGCCGTAGCCAGTCGCTCGCCTGCGAACCGACCTGGGCGTGGCGTCACACGCTGGGCTCGACGTCGGCGCGCGCGAACGCCTCGGCCTCGGCCTGTTCTCTCTTGCGCTTGCGCAGGTGGATGATCACGAAGACCACGATGACGACGGCCAGGATGCCCAGCGGGGCCCAGGTGAGCGTCTCGCCGACGACGTCGAGTGCCGACGCGAACCCGTAACCGAGCAACACGCAGCCCGGTGCCCAGATGACTCCGCCGGCGGCATTCCACAGCAGGAACGTGCGGTAGCGCATGCCGCTCATGCCGGCCATCGACGGCATCAGCGCGCGCATCAGTGCGGTCATCCGGCCGAGCAGCACGGCCTTGCCGCCGTGCCGGTGGATGAACCCGTCGACGGCCGACCACCGGTGCTCACCGACCCAGCGGCCGAGGCGCGACCGACGCAGCGACGGACCGAACTTCTTACCGAATTCGTAGCCCACCGAGTCGCCGGCGATGGCGCAGACCACGGCGATTGCGATCATGACCCCGAGATTCAGGTCGCCGTACTTAGCATTGCAGAAGACGCCGGCCACGAGCAGCGCGGTCTCGCCCGGCAGCACCATGCCGACCAGGATTGCCGCCTCGGCGAAGGCAAGGCCCCCGGCGATCGCGTAGAGCCAGAGGCCGACCGAGTCACCGATGCTGCGCATGATGTGCTCGAACATGGCGAGATGCTCCCACGGATCGCTGTCGGTGCGCGGTCGTACTGTCACCCCTGTGACGGTGGTATGAGCACGAGTCCGCGGCTCACTGCGGCCCAGGCCCGGCGCATCGCGTTGGCTGCCCAGGGCTTCGCCGACCCGCGTCCGACCGGTCGGGTCGACGCCCGGCACATCCGGCGCGTCCTCAGTCGTATCGGCCTGTTGCAGATCGATTCGGTAAACGTGTTCTCCCGCGCCCACTACCTGCCGGTGTTCGCTCGCCTGGGTCCGTACCCGCGGGAGCTGCTGGACCGGATGACGGCCTACACGGCGCGGCCGCGCCCACCCGAGCTGTTCGAGTACTGGGCGCATGCGGCGTCGCTCATCCCGGTCGAGTACCAACCGCTGCTGCGCTGGCGGATGGCCCGCGCGCACATCGATCCGTGGGGGTCCATCCGTCGCATCGCGGAGACCAATCCGGGGCTGCTCGGCGACGTCGAACAGCTGGTCGTCACCCAGGGCCCGATCCGGGCCGGCGACACCGGCATTCCGCGTCCCGCGCCTCGGCCGGGTCACATGTGGAATTGGCACGACGGCAAGACGGCGCTGGAACACCTCTTCTGGACGGGCCGGGTGACTACCGCGAAGCGGGTGAACTTCGAGCGCTACTACGACCTGGCCGAACGGGTGCTGCCGGCCGACGTCCTGGCCGCCCCCACGCCCACCGAGGCCGAGGCCAAGCGCGAGCTCGTCCGCATCTCGGCCCGGGCGCTCGGTATCGCCACCGAGCCCGACATCCGCGACTACTTCCGCATCCCCCACGAGTCGAGCAAGGCGGCGCTGGCTGAACTCGTCGACGCCGGTGAGCTCATCGCCGTTGAGGTTGAGGGCTGGGCCGCACCCGCCTACCTGTGGCACGACGCACGACGTCCGCGGTCGATTGCGGCCCGAGCCCTGCTGTCGCCGTTCGACTCACTCATCTGGTTCCGCGAGCGGACCGAGCGCCTGTTCGGCTTCCACTACCGCATCGAGATCTACGTCCCCGAGCCGCAGCGCCGCTTCGGTTACTACGTGCTGCCGTTCCTGCTCGGTGACGCACTCGTCGCGCGCGTCGACCTGAAATCCGACCGGCAGGCCGGAGTGCTGCGCGTACAAAGCGCCTGGCTCGAACCGGGTCACGACGCCGACCACGTAGCGGCCGAACTGGCCGCCGAGCTCGCCGTCACCGCCCGGTGGCTCGGCCTGCCCGCGGTCGAGGTGATGCCGCGCGGCGACCTCGCCCCGACGCTCGCGGCCGCGGCCGGCTGAGCATCAGGCCGCGCGGAACAGGCGCACGTCGCCGTTGCCGGTGCGGGCGCGGACGGTGATGGCGCCCTTGGCTGAGCGCGGTTCGTCCTCGATCGGCAAGTCGGACTGCACCTTCCCCGAGCCAGTGGTGAGGTCCAAGCGTGCGGTGACGCCGGCCGGCAGTCCGATCTCCAGGCCGCCGGACCCGCTCGCGAAGTCGACGTCGCCGTGCACCTCGGCCAGCCGGGCCCGGCCCGAGCCGCAGCGCGAGACGACGGCACCGTGCGCGACCTCGACCTGTAGGTCACCGCTACCGCATCCGGCACGCAGGTCACCGCCGATCTCGCCGAAGCGAGCGTTGCCCGAACCGGAGCGCACCTGCACCGCGCCGCCGACCTGCGCAACCTGCACCGACCCGTTGCCGAAGCGCAGCCGCAGGTCGCCGTCGACGTGCTCGATCGACGCGTCTGCGGCCCCGAAGGCGACGTCCGCGCCGGCCACCCGGCCGTTGATGGTGATGCCGGCCGTGATGGTGCTGATCTTCACCGCCGTGCCGGTGGGGATGACCACCCTGACGTCGACACCGCCTCGGCCGCGCCGACCACCGAGGAAACCGAGATCGAAGACGCCGCCCTGGCGGGGCCCAGCCACCAGCAGCGTCGGGCCCTGCTTGACGACCACGATCTGATCGATCTCGTCGGTAATGCCGGGCGCGCTGGTGAGCTCGACGCTCGCCTCGGCCAGCTCGTCGCGCGTCTCGACGGTGACCGAGCCGTGCCCGATGCGGACCTGCAGGTTGATCGGAGCGTCCAGGGGAAAGGTGTGCACAGGCATCGAACGTGGCCTCCAGTCAGCCGTTGATCCAGTCAGCCGTTGATCCAGCCGGTGATGCGTTGGTGGCCGCCGCCGTGGCGTTGGCGCCCGGCGCCCGACCGAGCGCCTGGTCCGCCGCCCAAGCCACCGCCTGGTCCGCCGCCCAAGCCGCCGGCGAAGTTCTTGCCGAACGCTGCCAACGCGTCGAACGGGTTGGGCTCGAGGGCGGCGGTGGCGGCGCGCACCAGCCAGGTGTTGACCGAGACGCCGTCGCGGGCCGCGGCGGTGTCGACGTCGGCCTTGAGGGCCTCGGTGAGCCGCAGCGATATCCGCGCATTCGGCTCACCGTCATCGCGTCCGCGACCGGGCGCGGCCTCCGTCCCGGTGTCGGCCAGCCGCACCTCGACGACGGCCTCGTCACCGTCCAGCCGGACGGTGACGGTGGGGGAGCCCGGCAGGTCGAGCAGGACGGCAGTGATCTCGTCCGCCGCCTCGGACAGCGCGTTCAGCACGGCCAGCCGCAACGCCGGGGCGGCGGCGGCAGCCAGCGCGTCGGCGATCTCGCGAGTGCGTTCGTCACCGAGCGCGGCCGCCGCGGACAGCTGAGCGGACACTTGTGCGAGATGGTGATCGAGCTGCATGATGTCATCATGACATCGTTCGTGCCATCATTGCAATGGCAGCGGGTGCTGGCGGTCGGCTGGTCGGCCGGGGGATCGACCGGCGGCGCGCGGGCGGGCGAGCGTGGCTCGACGGAGTTGACGCCGTCGCCGGTTAGGCTCGGGTCCCACATCCGACATGCCGCGCACAGCCAGGTGTCCGGTGCGGCCGAGAGCAGGGAGCACGGTGTGCCCGACATCGTCGCGTTGCAGGTCCAGGCCATCGCTTGGACGCATTTCGAACCACCGGCGGACGTGCCCTGGGACACCGATACGGGCGGCGGCGAAGCTCTCGCCGAATTCGCCGGACGCGCCTGCTACCAGTCGTGGAAGAAGCCGAACCCGGCCACCGCGACCAACGCCGGCTACCTGAAGCACATCCTCGAAGTCGGTCACCTGTCCGTCCTCGAGCACGGGTCGGTGACGTTCTACCTGTCCGGCATCTCGCGCTCGCTGACGCACGAGCTGATCCGGCACCGGCACTTCAGCTACTCGCAGCTGTCACAGCGCTACGTCCCTGAGAAGGACGCCGCGATGGTCGAACCCGACGTGATCGCCGACGACCCCGAGTTGCACGCCAAGTTCGTCGCGGCCTCCGACGCCGCGGTGCGTGCCTACACCGAGCTGCTCGAGGGCCTGGAGAAGAAGTTCGCCGACGTCGAGCATGCGACGCTGCGACGCAAGCAGGCCCGGCAGGCCGCGCGGGCGCTGCTGCCCAACGCCACCGAGACCCGCATCGTCGTCACCGGCAACTACCGCGCCTGGCGGCACTTCGTCGCCATGCGCGCGTCCGAGCACGCCGACGTCGAAATCCGCGAGTTGGCGATCGCCTGCCTGCGCGAGTTGCAGCGCATCGCCACAAACGCGTTCGCCGATTTCGAGATTTCGTCCCTGCCCGATGGCACCGAGGTGGCCTCCAGCCCGTTCGTGGCCGAAGGCTAACGGGCCGGATCGCAGGTTGGGCCTTGCGTAGACTGAGCCGATGACCGTCGACCCTGCGTCGGCACCCGCGCGTCCCTTCGGCCGGTTGCTGACCGCGATGGTGACCCCCTTCGACGTCACCGGTGGCCTCGATCTCGACGCCGCGGCCCGCCTCGCGACCTACCTCGTCGACGAGCAGCACAACGACGGTCTGGTCATCAGCGGTACGACCGGTGAATCGCCCACAACCTCCGACGCCGAGAAGGCCGATCTGCTCGCGGCCGTCGTCGACGCGGTGGGCGATCGGGCCCACGTCGTCGCCGGGGTCGGCACCTTCGACACCGTGCACTCCATCCACCTCGCCGAGCAGGCCGCCAAGGCCGGCGCACACGGGTTGCTGTGCGTCACGCCCTACTACTCCCGTCCACCGCAGTCGGGGTTGCTCGCCCACTTCCGGGCCGTGGCCGACGCCACGGATCTCCCGACGCTGCTCTACGACATCCCGCACCGCAGCGGGGTGCCCATCGCCACCGAGACGCTGATCGCGCTGGCCGAGCACGAGCGCATTGTCGGGGTGAAAGACGCCAAGGGCGATCTCGCTGCGACGAGTCGGGTCATTGCCGAGACCGGCCTCGCCTATTACAGCGGTGAGGACGCGCTGACGTTGCCGCTGCTCTCGGTTGGCGGGGTCGGCGTCGTCGGCACCTCGACGCATTTCTCCGGAGCGCCGACGGCCGAGCTCATCGATGCTTTCGCGCGCGGTGACGTCGCCGCGGCGTTGGCCCGGCACCGCCAGCTGTTGCCGATCTACACCGGCATCTTCCGCACCCAGGGGACCATCCTGGTCAAGGCCGGTCTCCGGTTGCGCGGGCTGGACGTCGGGCCGGTGCGGATGCCGCTGGTCGAGGCCACTGAGCACGAGATCAGCCATCTGGCGCAGGATCTGGCCGCGGCCGGCCTGTAGCCGTCGCGCCTCCCCACCAACCCTCCAGTTCAGGGTTAGCGTTGTCGGGTGAGTACCGGAACCCGAACGCGCCCACCGTCCCGCAAGTCGACCGGTAGGTCAGGCCGCCGGGCGACCGGACGGACCACGGCCAAGCGGCGCAGCCGGTCGCCGGTGGCCGCGCCCGTGATCGGCGTCGGCAAGGCCATCGCGGCGATCTGGCGGGCGTGCGCGGCGATGCTGGGCAGCATCGCCCGTACCGCGGGCCGCAACGCTGCCACCGCCCGCGATCTCCCGCCCGAGCACCGCCGCGACGGCGCCGCCCTCGGCGTGCTCGCCTTCGGGCTGATCACGGTGATGTCGACCTGGTTCCACGCGGCCGGACCGGTCGGACGCGCCATCGACAGCGGCCTGCGGGCGCTGGCCGGCAACGGCGCCCTGCTCATCCCGCTCGTGCTCCTCGGCGGCGGCGCCCATATGCTGCGCCAGGCTCCCGAACCCAACTCCCGCGGCCGGGTACTCGTGGGCTCGCTGGCCCTGACGATCGCCGTCCTCGGGCTCTTCGACGTCTGGAGCGCCAGCCCCACCGTGGCCGGCGACCGGGCGCACGCGGGCGGCCTGCTCGGCACCGCGGTCGGGTCTCCGCTGTCGAGCGGACTGTCGGCCGCACTCGCGGTGCCGTTGCTCGCAGTGATCGGCATCTTCGGCATCCTCGTCGTGACGGCCACGCCGATCAGCGCGCTCGTCGAATACGTCGGCCGCCTGTTCGGCTTCGGCCGCGCGGACCGTTCGGACGAGATCGTCGAGCAGGTCGCGCCGAAGTCCAAACGCCGGCGTCGGCCGGTGGCGGCCGAGGGCGACCCCGAGGCGCCCACGTCCGAAATCGCGCCGCCGCTAGACGGCGAGCCGGCCGACCCCGCGGCCGGCCAGCCGGCCGACACTGCTAGCGGCGAGCCGGCCGACACCGCTACCGGCCAGCCGGCGACGGGTCGGGCGCGCAAGCCGCGCACCTCGAAGGCCCCCGAGCCGGATCTACCACCCATCGACCGCCCGATGCAGCTCGAGCTGGCCGGTGGCGCCGGCATGTACACGCTCCCGAGCCTGTCGACCCTCGCGCAGGGCAGCCCGCACATGACGCACACCAAAGCCAACGACGAGGTCATCGCCGCTTTGCAACAGGTCTTCACCGAGTTCGACGTCGACTGCTCGGTGACCGGCTTCAACCGCGGCCCGACCGTCACGCGCTACGAGGTCTCGCTCGGCCCGGGCGTGAAGGTCGAGCGGATCACCAACCTGACCCGCAACATCGCCTACGCGGTGAAGAGCGCCGAGGTCCGCATCCTCAGTCCGATCCCGGGCAAGAGCGCCGTCGGGGTCGAGATCCCCAACGCCGACCCCGAGGTCGTGATGATCGGCGACGTGCTGCGCTCGAAGGTCGCGCAGCGCGATCAGCACCCGATGCTGGTGGCGCTCGGCAAGGACGTCGAAGGCGGCTTCGTCGTCGCCAACCTGACCCGCATGCCGCACCTGCTCGTCGCCGGCGCCACCGGCGCGGGCAAGTCGAGCTGCATCAACACGCTGATCCTCTCGATCCTCGCCCGCGCAACACCCGACCAGGTGCGCATGGTGCTCATCGATCCCAAGCGGGTGGAATTCGCGGCCTACCAGGGGATCCCGCACCTCGTCACCCCGGTGATCACGAACCCGAAGAAGGCCGCCGACGCGCTGCAGTGGGTCGTGCGCGAGATGGACATGCGCTACGAGGACATGGAGCACTCGGGCACCCGGCACATCGACGACTTCAACGCCAAGGTCATCAGCGGGAAGCTGGTCGCGCCGCCCGGCTCGCAGCGCGTCTACTCGGCCTACCCGTACCTGCTGGTCATCGTCGACGAGCTCGCCGACCTGATGATGGTCGCCCCGCGCGACGTCGAGGATTCGATCGTGCGCATCACCCAGCTGGCCCGCGCAGCCGGTATCCACCTCGTCATCGCGACCCAGCGTCCGTCCGTCGACGTCGTGACCGGGCTGATCAAGGCCAACGTGCCCTCGCGGCTCGGGTTCAAGACATCCTCGCTCGCCGACTCACGCGTCATCCTCGACCAGCCCGGATCGGAGAAGTTGCTGGGCAAGGGTGACGCGCTGTTCCTGCCGATGGGCGCGGCCAAGCCGGCCCGCATGCAGGGTGCGTTCGTCACCGACACCGAGATCCAGACGATCGTCGAGCACTGCAAGAAGCAGTTGGAGCCGAACTACCGCGCCGACGTGACGTCCCCGCAGGCAGCGAAGAAGGAGATCGACGAGGACATCGGCGACGACCTCGATCTGTTCCTATCGGCCGTCGAGCTCGTGGTCTCGACCCAGTTCGGCTCGACCTCGATGCTGCAGCGCAAGCTGCGGGTCGGGTTCGCCAAGGCCGGGCGGCTGATGGACCTGATGGAGTCGCGCAGCATCGTCGGTCCGTCGGAGGGTTCGAAGGCGCGCGAGGTGCTGGTGATGCCCGACGAGGTGGCCGGTCTGCTCTACACGCTGCGCAACGGCGGCAGCGCCGATGACCTGATCGTGGCGGCCGACGAGCCGGCGCCCAGCGCGCCGCTACCGACCGGTTCCGACCCGCGCTGAGTCAGCCGGCGCGGTGCCGCGCGCTGTAGAACATTCGGCGCAGCGAGAAGACCCGGCCAACCAGCTTGCGGTGCCGGCCGACGTAGTCCTCGTCCTCGGCGACCCCGAGGCCGGACGCGGATGGCGTCCACGGCGTGAAGGTCGCTTCGATGCGGTCGAGCGTGGCCATGTCGCCACCTCCCGTCGAGGATCTGGTGCTGCGACGCTATCGGCCGCGGCGCCGAGAGCCGGTCAGACACGCCCTACAGGCCGTCCAAGAGCATCCGCGTGTTGCCCAGGGTGTTGGGCTTGACGTACTCGAGATTCAGGAACTCCGCGACGCCCGGGTCGTAGGAGCGACGCAGTGCGTCGTAAGTGGCCATATCGACAACGTCGGCCGGCGCCTTCCCGTCGATCTCGACGAAGCCGGCGCGGGCGAAGAAGTCGACATGGAACGTGAGCGCGAACAGCCGCGACAGCCCGAGGTGACGGGCGGTGTCGATCAGCGCGTCGAGCAGCTGCCGGCCGATGCGCTGACCGATCTGATCGGGATGGACGGCGAGCGTGCGCACCTCACCGAGGTCGGCCCACAGGACGTGCAGGGCGCCGCAGCCCACGACCCGGTCGTCGACCTCGGCGACCTGGAAGTCCTGCACGTCCTCGTAGAGGGTCACGAGCTCCTTGGCCAGCAGCTTGCGCCCCGAGCCGGCGTAGATGTCGACGATCGACTTGATGGCCGGGACGTCGCTGGTGCGGGCACGACGCACGACAGTGGACACCCGCACGACGCTAGCCGCTGCGGGTTGCGTACGGCCCGGCGCCAGCCATGGCGCAGGTAACCTGCACACGTGTCCCACCCCCAGCGCAGCGTCGCCCTGGTGACTCTCGGCTGCGCCCGCAACGAGGTCGACTCGGAGGAGCTCGCCGGCCGCCTGCACACTGCTGGCTGGTCGCTCACCGCCGATGCCGACACCGCCGATGTCGTGGTGGTGAACACGTGTGGGTTCATCGACTCGGCCAAGAAGGACTCGATCGACACGCTGCTCGCGGCCGCCGACACCGGACGCAAGGTCGTGGCCGTCGGCTGCCTGGCCGAGCGTTACGGCGAGCAACTCGCCGCGTCGCTGCCCGAGGCCGACGCCGTGCTCGGTTTCGATTCCTACGCCGACATCGCCGCCCGCCTTGACGACGTCGCAGCCGGCCGGCCCATCGCCCCGCACACGCCGCGCGACCGGCGCACGCTGTTGCCGGTCAGCCCGGTGCAGCGGCCCGCGGCGAGCGAGTTCGTGGCGGTGCCCGGGCACGCCTGGCTACCCAGCGCCACCGTGCGCAACCGCCTCGACGACGCGCCCGTGGCGTACCTGAAACTCGCCTCGGGCTGCGACCGGCGCTGCACCTTCTGCGCGATCCCGTCCTTCCGCGGCTCGTTCGTGTCCCGACCGCCGGCCGACGTCCTCGACGAAGCGAAATGGCTCGCCACGACCGGCGCGCGTGAGCTCGTGCTCGTGAGCGAGAACTCGACGTCCTACGGCAAGGATCTCGGCGACCTCCGCGCGCTCGAGACCCTGCTGCCCCAACTCGCCGGGGTCGACGGCATCGAGCGGGTCCGGGTGTCGTACCTGCAGCCGGCCGAACTGCGTCCGAGCCTGCTGGAGATCATCGCCACCACGCCGGGCGTCGCGCCCTATTTCGACCTGTCCTTCCAGCACGCCAGCCCCTTGGTGCTGCGTCGCATGAAGCGCTTCGGCGGCACCGACGCGTTCCTCGACCTGCTGGGCCGGGCTCGGGCGTTCACTCCCGACCTCGGCGCACGGAGCAACGTCATCGTCGGTTTCCCCGGTGAGACGGA
>CAXTHY010000029.1:22418-40318 GCA_964244175.1 uncultured Jatrophihabitans sp.
AGACCGAGGAGGAGTACCAGGAACTGCGCCGGTTCCTGACCGAGGCCCGGCTCGACGCGATCGGCGTATTCGGCTACTCGGACGAGGACGGCACCGATGCGGTCGGCTTCGACGGCAAGCTGCCGCCCGAGGTAATCGCTGAGCGGGTCGAACGCGTCACCACGCTGGCCGACGAGCTCGTCTCGCAGCGGGCCGAGGACCGCGTCGGCACCCGGCTCGAGGTGCTCGTCGAGGATCTCGACGACGACGGCGTGGTCGGCCGGGCCGCGCACCAGGGCCCCGATGTCGACGGCGCGGTCCGGCTCGTCGGGGCCGACGGTCTACACCGCGGGCAGCTCGTGGCGGCGTTCGCCGTCGACAGCGAAGGCGTCGATCTCGTGGCCGAGGTCGACGGCCGGCCATGGTGAAGCAGAGCCGGCCGATCGGCCGTCCGATGACCCCGCGGATAGTCGACGACCCGATCGGGGACCCACCCAGCGAGGTGTCGGCGTGGAACATCGCCAACGCGCTCACCGTGCTGCGGCTCGCGTTGGTGCCGGTCTTCGTCGTGGCCCTGTTCGCCCGTGGCGGTCACGACAACGGCTGGCGAATCGGCGCGTGGGTGATCTTCGCGATCGCGTCGGTGACCGATCGCATCGACGGTGACATCGCGCGCCGGCGACACATCGTCACCGAGTTCGGCAAGCTCGCCGACCCCATTGCCGACAAGGCCCTCATCGGCGCGGCCCTGATCGGGCTGTCGGTGCTGCACGACCTGCCCTGGTGGATCACGGTTGTCATGCTCACCCGCGAGCTCGGCGTGACGCTGTTGCGGTTCTGGGTCATCCGGCACGGCGTCATCCCGGCCAGCCGCGGGGGCAAGCTCAAGACCCTGTTGCAGGCGGTGGCGACCGGGCTCTACGTTCTGCCGCTGACCGGGTGGCTGCACCTCGTGGCTCAAGTGATCATGTATGCCGCCATCTTCGTCGCTCTGGTCACCGGGGCCGACTACGTGGCCCGGGCCCTGCGACTGCGGCGCAACGCCCGGCTGGGTCAGGCGACAGCGGGGGACGCGACCGCGACCGCCACCGGCTGAGCACGGGGCGGGAATCCCGGCGCAGCGTCGATCGTTGTGTGCGGTAGTGATGTTCGCTGTCAGCGGACGGCGCCCATGCGCACGATGCCGGTGGTGTCGGCCCGGTACCGTTGAGCGCAGGCCGATCAACTGCAGTTCCGCGAGGAGGGATCCCAATGCCCGTACTTCGACAGGTTGTGGGGGACACCCTGCGTGGGCTGCGCATGCGCCAGCGCCGCACGCTGCGTGAGGTCTCGGCCACTGCTCGCGTCAGCCTGGGGTACCTGTCCGAGGTCGAGCGCGGGCAGAAGGAACCGTCATCCGAACTGCTCGCCGCCATCTGCGGCGCCCTCGATGTCGAGCTGTCGGAACTGTTCGCCGAGGTCAGCCAGATCCTGCGCCGCGAAGAGAAGCTGGCCGTCGCCAACCGCGTGGCGCTCGTGGGCGCCGGTTCGGCCCGCATCACCCCTGCGCCGGTGTCCGGGGCCAGCGGCGGCGCTCAGGTGCGGACACTGCCCACCGTCGCCGCCTGACCACTCAATTCGCCACACCCGTCACACCAGTCACAGCCTCGGCGACCCGCCGCCCGACATCCCAACACCTCGTGCCGGGGTAGGTAATTTCCGGCCTTGAGGCCCCGGAATGTCGCGCCGCACAGCCGGCACCGCGGGCAACGCATGTGGCGCGCGAGGAGGCCAAGACGTGAGCAACCCGCTGATCGACACGTTGTTTCGACCAACGGCGGCCGCCCCGAGTATTGCGTCCGCCGCACCGGTGCGGGCGAAGGGCACCCACTCCCGGGCCGGGAACGCGATGAACCGCACCCGCGCCGCGTTGCTCTCCGGCGCCGCTCGCGCGGTTGAGACCAGCGGCACGAAGATCACGATGGCCCAGGTCGCGACCGCCGCAGGCGTCGCGAAGGCCACTCTCTACAACCACTTCCGCACCCGCGAGGCCGTGCTCTCGGCGTTGCTGCTGCATCAGGTCACCGCGATCGTCGACGAGCAGGCGGGCAAACCGCTCGAGACCGCCCTGGCCGATGCCGCCGCGGCTATCGGCCAACACCCGGTCCGCCGAGGGCTGGCCCGGGTCGAGCCGGCCACGCTCGCCGCAATCGGGTGTATCGACACCTCGGCCCAGGCCTGGCAGGACGCGCGGGCCGGTGTTGCCGCCGCCCTCGCCCGGGCCGACCGGGGCGGCACCGACACGGTGTTGCGCTGGCTGGCGTCCTACCTGCTCTCGCCCGGCGGGGCGGCTTCGATCACGGCCGACGTCGCGGTGCTGGTCGCCGGCTTGCCGGTGCTCGACTCGGGCGTACCCACCGTCGACGTCGCCCGGCCCGCCTGACCCGGACGCGGCGATGAGCCCTTCTGCTCAGTGCGCCCGGGACCATGCGTCTGCCACGATTGACCCGGCGGGCGGCACGCCCGGCCCGGCCGGCCCCGGCCCAGGCGAGAGGCAGTGCAGATGGCCAAGCCCAACCCCGTCATCAGGGGATGGAAGTACCTGTCGACCTGGTTCGGCGCAAAGATCGACGAGAAGGCTGATCCGAAGATCCAGATCGAGCAGGCCAGCCAAGAAGCGCAACGCCAGCACCAGGCCCTCACCCAGCAGGCCGCCGCGGTAATCGGCAATCAGCGGCAGTTGGAGATGCAGCTCGATCGCCAGCTCAACACGGTCGAGAACCTGCAGACCCAGACCCGGCAGGCGCTCGTGCTCGGTGACCGGGCCCGCGCCGACGGTGATAGTGCCAAGGCGGCCCAGTACGACGCCACTGCTCAGGCGCTGGCCAATCAGCTCGTCACCGCCGAATCGTCGCTCGAGGACCTCAAGTCGCTGCATGACCAGGCGCTGCAGGCGGCTGGGCAGGCGCGCGAGGCCGTCCAGACCAACGCCGCGATCCTGCAGCAGAAACTGGCCGAGCGGGCGACGCTGCTGAGCCAGCTCGAACAGGCGAAGATGCAGGAGACCGTGGCGGCGTCGCTGCAGCAACTCAGTGATACCACCGCCCCGGGCAATACCCCGACATTGGACGAGGTCCGGGACAAGATCGAACGTCGCTACGCCGTCGCGCTGGGCCAGGCCGAACTGGCGAAGGACTCCAGCGGCGCCCGCATGCTCGAGGTCCAGCGGGCCACCACCGACATGAAGGGCGCCGCTCGCCTGGACGAGTTGCGCGCTTCTCTGGCGATCCCTACCCAACCGGCTCTCGGTGCCGGCGGGCCGGACGCAGCGCTCACCGACGGCGCGGCCGCCAAGCGCACCGAGCCGGTGGACACGACTAAGAAGCCGCCCGCCGGCGAAGCTTGAACGTCAGGTCGAGTCTCGCGGCTGGCACTTCGGGCACCAGTAGGTCCCGCGGGCGCGCGGCGGCGCGCCCTGGTCGGCGCGGTTGATGGGGGTGCGGCACCGGAGGCACGGCTGCCCGCCACGCTCGTAGACCCAGTGCTCGCGGCCGCGACCGGGGTATCCGGTGGTCGATTGCCCGGGGTGATCGCGATTGGCCCGCAGCAGCCGGTAGGCCGTCTCGGCCAGGCCGGTGAGGTCGGCGACCGCGCGCACCGGCGTCCACGGATGGACGTGCTCGATGAACAGCACCTCGCACTTGTACATGTTGCCCATGCCGGCCAGGTTCCGCTGATCGAGCAACGCTTCGCCGATCGTCGTGTCGGGCTCGCGACCCAGATTCGCGACGGCGAGCGCGGCGTCCCAGTCGGGCCCGAGCAGATCCGGGCCGAGATGGCCGACAAGTTCGCGCTCACCGGCTCGGGTCACGAGCTTCAGGTCGTGGATCCGGTAGCCGGTCGCCAAC
This sequence comes from uncultured Jatrophihabitans sp., assembly GCA_964244175.1. Taxonomy (GTDB): domain Bacteria; phylum Actinomycetota; class Actinomycetes; order Mycobacteriales; family Jatrophihabitantaceae; genus Jatrophihabitans. The sequence goes on from CAXTHY010000029.1 coordinate 26,285, forward strand.
CATTGCGCGTTGCCCAACAACACCCGGATCAAGTGCTCCGGGTGCCGGCGCGGCGGCCGGGCGCCGGCGCGCGAGAGGTACCACGAGCCGTCCATGCGCAGGTGGCTGTGCAGGGTGCGGTCGTCGTCGAGGCGGGTGAGGATGTGCTTGCCGCGAGCGAGCACCTCGGTGACGGAGCGCCCGCGCAGGTCGAGGGTGGCCAGGGCGGGCACGCGGAAATCGGAGACGGTGAGTGGCCGGTCGGCCAGGGCCTGGTGCAGGCGGTGCGCGGTCAACCAGACGGTGTCGCCCTCAGGCACGAAGTGACCTCGCCGGTCAGCTGCGCAGTCTGAGGCCGCGCGGCGTGGGGCGGAAGCCGGCTGCTTCGAGCGCCCCGCCCAGTGCCGACGCGCTGATCGGCGCGCCGTCGGCGCGCTCGACCTCTAACTTGCCCAACGCGCCGTCGCGGACGGCCAACGCCAGCGCGTCGGCGGCGGGCTGCAGGACTGCCGGGTCTTCGGTGAAGGACAGCAAGGTCCGGCCACCACGCTCGACGTAGAGCACGCAGGCGCCGTCGACGAGCACGATCAGCGCCCCGGCCTTGCGGGCCGGCTGGTGCCCGCGGCCACCGTCGGTGGGGCGCGGGGCCTGGGGCCACGGCAGCGCGGCGCCGTACGGGTTCGCCGGATCGGTCGCGGCCAGGACGAGCGCTGGCGCGCCGTCGGGACCGCGCGCGTCGAGCGGGCGGGCCTGGCCGCGGAGCCGGTCGACCGCGCCGGGCAGTGCGAACTGCGCGGCCCCGAGCCCCTCGACGAAGTAGCCGCGCCGGGCCCGGCCGGACTCCTCGGCTGCCTTGAACACCGGATACACCGCGCCGAATCCACCGGTGATCCGCTCGGCCCCGACCGACCCACGGGTCACCAGGCCGTACCGGTCCAGCAGCACCTCGGCGGCCGCCAGTGCCCGCCGGGTGGCGTCGCCGTCGCGCGGGGGCACAGCCGACCACCGCCCGGCCATCCCGTTCGGTACCAGTCGGGTGACCGAGGCCGCGCCGCGCGGCGCAGTGAGGCCGGCGTAGCGCCCATAGCGCCCCCGCGCCGCCCGCGGCTTGCGGCCGTGCGCCGTCCGCCCACCGAAGCCGAGCAGGCTGCGCACCGGCGCGAGGGTGTCGTTGGTCAACCGCCCGGCCCAGACGAGCGCCCAGACCGCCCGGACGATCGCGTCGTCGGTCTCGGCCCCGCCGGTCCGCTCGGCCAGCGAAGGGAAGAACACGGCCTCGTCACCGATCAAGGCGTCGCGCAGCGCCACGCTGAGTGGGTCGTCGACCTCATCAGGGACGGGGAGGATGAGCGGCGCGATCTCGGCCGGAGCGAGCGCGACCCACCCGTCGTTGCCGGCCAGTGCTCCGGCGCCGGCCCACACAACCTCGCCGGCCAACGTCAGCTCATCGAGCATCCCGGGCGAGTAGCCGGCGACCCGGCTCGGCAGCACCAGGGTCTCGAGAGCGCTGGCCGGCAGGGCCACACCGGCCAGTTGCTCGATCGCGCGCAACAGCCCGTCGACCCCACGCGACGAACGAGCGCCCAGGCCCTGCCACGCCGGAATGAAGCGCGCCAGGGCCTGCGGGGGGACAGGCTCGACCTCCTTGCGCAGCGCGGCGAGCGAGCGGCGGCGGATCGAACGCAGCACCTCCGAGTCGCACCACTCAGTGGCCACCCCTCCGGGGCGGAACTCGCCTTGGACCAGCCGACCGGCCACGCCCAACCGGGCCAAGGCGCTCGACACGACGGCCACCCCGAGGCCCAACCGCTCGGCGACGTCCTGAGCGACGAACGGGCCGTGCGTGCGGGCGAAGCGGGCGACAAGATCGCCCAGGGGGTCGCGCACCGGTTCGGTGAATGCTTCGGGCACGCCGACGGGCAGCGCGGCACCAAGGGCGTCACGGACCCGGCCGGTGTCTTCGATCGCCAACCATCGCTGCTCGCCGGCGATGCGCACGCGTACGACCCGGCGACTCTCTTCGAGCGCGGCCAGATCGTGCGGTGTCGCGCCCCGGGCCAGCGCCTCGTCGGTGGTCAGGTCACCCACCATGCGCAGCAGATCGTGGACGCCGTCGGGCCCGCGGGCGTGCCGGTCGGGGGCGAGCCGGGCGATCTCGGCCTCGACCTGGGCGATGGCAGCTTCGTCGAGCAGCTCGCGCAGGTCGGTGGCGCCGAGCAGTTCGGCCAGCATGGCCGAGTCGAGCGACAGCGCCTGCGCGCGCCGCTCGGCCAGCGGCGCGTCGCCCTCGTAGAGGAACATCCCGACGTAGCCAAACAGCAGCGAGCGCGCAAACGGGGAGGCGCTCGGCGTCTCAACCTCGACGAGTTTCACAGTGCGGGCCGCGAGGTCGCGCATCAGACCGACCAGCCCGGGCACGTCGAACACATCCTGCAAACATTCGCGCATCGCCTCGAGAACGACCGGGAAGTCGCCGTACTCGCTGGCGACCTGCAACAGCTGGTTCGCCCGCTGCCGCTGCTGCCACAACGGTGTGCGGCGCCGCGGATCGCGACGCGGCAGCAGCAGCGAGCGCGCCGCGCACTCCCGGAACCGGGCGGCGAAGAGCGCCGAGCTGCCGACCTCTTCGGTGACGATGGACTCGATCTCCTCGGGCTCGAAGACCGCGAGCTCACCCGAGGGCGGTTCGGCGTCGGTGTCGGGCAGGCGCAGCACGATGCCGTCGTCGGAGTGCATCGACGACACCTCGAGACCAAAGCGCTGCCGCAGCCGGGCGGCAATGGCCAGCGCCCACGGCGCGTTGACCGGTGCCCCGAACGGGGAGTGGACGACCAGGCGCCAGTCGCCGAGCTCGTCGCGGAACCGCTCGACGAGGATGGTGCGGTCGTCGGGCAGGTGATGAGTGGCCTCGCGCTGTTCGCGCAGGTAGGCGAGCAGGTTGTCGGTGCCCCAGTCGTCCAGGCCCGCTGCCCGTGCGCGGGCGGCGCCGGCCTCCGGCGTCGCGTGCGCGACCTCGCGCAGGAAGGCGCCGAGCGCGCGGCCGAGTTCGACCGGCCGGCCGGGGGAATCGCCCTTCCAGAACGGCATCCGGCCCACCTCGCCGGGCGCCGGCGTCACGAGCACGCGGTCGTGGGTGATGTCCTCGATGCGCCACGACGACGACCCGAGCAGGAAGACGTCGCCCACCCGCGATTCGTAGACCATCTCCTCGTCCAGCTCGCCGACCCGGCGACCAGGCCCGTCGGCGCCGGCCAGAAAGACTCCGAACAGGCCGCGGTCGGGTATCGTGCCGCCGCTGGTCACGGCGAGCCGCTGGGCGCCCCGACGGGCCGTGAGCTCGCCGGTGACCCGGTCCCAGACGATGCGCGGCCGGAGTTCGGCGAAGGCGTCGGACGGGTAGCGCCCGGCCAGCATGTCGAGCACGGCCTCGAGCGCCGAGCGCGGCAGCCCGGCGAATGGGGCAGCGCGCCGCACGAGTTCGTCGACCTGCTCGACGGTCATCGAATCGAGGGCGAGCATCGACACGATCTGCTGGGCCAGGACGTCGAGCGGATTGCGCGGGTAACGCATCGACTCGATAGCCCCGGCCCGCATGCGCTCGGCGACGACCGCGCACTCGAGCAGGTCGCCGCGGAACTTCGGGAAGATCACCCCGCGCGACACGGCGCCGACCTGGTGGCCGGCCCGCCCGACCCGCTGCAGGCCGGCCGCGACCGACGGGGGTGACTCGACCTGCACGACAAGATCGACCGCGCCCATGTCGATGCCCAGCTCGAGGGACGACGTCGCGACGACTGCGGGCAGCCGTCCAGCCTTCAGGTCCTCTTCGACGATCGCCCGCTGCTCGCGCGACACCGAGCCGTGATGCGCTCGGGCCACGACGACGCTCGTCGCGTCGCCGGGATGCCCGGACCCGGACTGCCCCATCAGCTGCGCCGGTGGGGCGCCGTTGCCCTCGACCGCGCGGTCGGCCCGCTCGGAGGCGAGCTCGTTCAAGCGGGCCGTGAGCCGCTCGGCCAGGCGCCGGGAGTTCGAAAAGACGATGGTCGAGCGGTGCGACTGGACGAGATCGAGTACCCGCTCCTCGACGTGCGGCCAGATCGAGGCCCGCCGTTGCGCGCCGGCGGCCGAACCGGTGAGGTCGTCGGTGGGCTCGCCGATCGCCGACATGTCCTCGACCGGGACGACCACCTGCAGCTCGACGGTCTTCTGCGAAGGCGGCGCGACGATGGTCACCGCGCGGCCGCCGGCCAGAAAGGTCGCGACCTCGTCGACCGGGCGCACCGTGGCCGAGAGCCCGATGCGCTGCGCCGGCCGTTCGAGCAACGCGTCCAATCGTTCCAAAGAGACGGCGAGGTGGGCGCCGCGCTTCGTCGAGCACACCGCATGGACCTCGTCGACGATCACGGTGTCGACGCCGCTCAGCGATTCGCGGGCGGCCGAGGTCAGCAGCAGGAACAGCGACTCGGGCGTGGTGATGAGGATGTCGGCGGGCCGGCGGGCGAACAGCCGGCGCTCGTCAGCCGGGGTGTCGCCCGAGCGCATGGCGACGGTGATGTCCGGGGGGACCAGACCGAGGCGCGCGCTGGCCTGCCGGATGCCGGCCAGCGGGCCGCGCAGGTTGCGTTCGACGTCAACCGCCAGCGCCTTGAGCGGGCTGATGTAGAGCACCCGGCAGCGGCGCAGCGGTTGGGCCGGAACCGGTTCGGCCGCCAGGCGGTCGAGCGCGGACAGGAATGCCGCCAGCGTCTTGCCTGACCCGGTCGGGGCGACCACGAGGGTGTGCGCACCGCTGGCCACCGCGTCCCATGCACCGGTCTGCGCCGCAGTCGGCGCGGCGAACGCGCCGTCGAGCCAGGCCTGGGTGGCGGGGGAGAAGCGAGGCACCGTGTCAGTCTGCCCGCGGGTTACGACAACAAGTGCTCGCCCGGGCCCTCGCCCGGTGCGTCCGGGTGGGCGGCGGCTTCGCGGAAGGCTTTCTGCAGGGTGCGCAAGCCGTCGTGCAGCGGCGCGCGCTGCGGGCCGAGGTAGTCCTGCGCGGCGGCGAGCAGTCCGGCCAGGGCGGTGATGAGCTGGCGGGCCTGGTCGAGATCGATGTCCGGTTCGTCGCCCGGCGCGAGCCCGAGCTTCTCGGCCGCGGCGCTCACCAGCACCACTGCGACCCGACTGATGACCTCAGGAGCGGGGACGGTCGCCAGTTCGCGCACCGGCACGTCGAGGGTGTCGAAACCGTGCTCGGGCAGCGGGATAGCGTCGCGCGGGTGTTCCGGCGCGGTGCTACCGGGAATGCCCCCGCCGGACGTGGTGGTTCCAGGGGGCGCGGGGTTTGGGGTGTGGGAAGCCACGCTGATACCCTGTCACTGCGACCAGCCCCTGCATTCAGCGGGGGTGTGCAAGCGGAAGCCCCGAGTTTCCCACCCGAGCCGCCGATGGCAGGCGTGCCGGGTCCGGTCCCCGATGTTCGGCTCCGTGCCGGCGCATCGGGCCGCGTCACCCGTCCAGGTGACGTGACCGGTCGGATTCACGGTCCCCGTGCGCACGAATGCACCGGGGCCGTTTCTGATTTCCGGGCGGCTCCGGGACCAGTTCGACCAGTCGACCGTAGGAGGTCCCATCAGTTCCGAACCCAGGATCAACGACCGGATCCGCGTTCCCGAAGTACGGCTCGTCGGCCCCGAGGGTGAGCAGGTCGGCATCGTGCCGATCGGTAAGGCCCTCGATCTCGCCGCCGAGGCCGACCTGGATCTCGTCGAGGTCGCGCCGATGGCCCGTCCGCCCGTCTGCAAGCTCATGGACTACGGCAAGTTCAAGTACGAGAGCGCACAGAAGGCGCGCGAGGCCCGCCGCAACCAGGCACTCACCGTCATCAAAGAGATGAAGCTGCGCCCGAAGATCGATTCGCACGACTACGAGACCAAGAAGGGTCACGTCGAGCGGTTCCTCAAGCAGGGCGACAAGGTGAAGGTCACGATCATGTTCCGTGGACGCGAGCAGTCCCGGCCCGAGCTGGGCTTCCGGCTGCTGCAGCGTCTCGCCGAGGACATCGGTGAGCTCGGTTTCGTCGAATCATCGCCGAAGCAGGACGGCCGCAACATGGTGATGGTCGTTGCGCCGCACCGTGCAGGCGCCTCGACCCGCGCCACCCGCGTACCGCGGCCGGCCGAGCCGCAGCCCGACGCCGCCGAATAGCACCTCCGCCGCACAGCAACCAGAAGGATCAACGAAATGCCGAAGAACAAGACGCACAGCGGGATGAAGAAGCGGGTGAAGGTCACCGGCACCGGCAAGCTGCGTTTCGAGGGGGCCGGCATGCGCCACAACCTCGAGCACAAGTCGTCCAAGCTGACCCGCCGCCTGTCGGCGACCAAGACGATCTCGGCCAACGACGCGCCGCGCGTGAAGCGCATGCTCGGCCGCTGACCGACACCCGTACCTCTTTTTCCGATCCCTCCGCCGTCCCCAACACCCGGACGGCCTGAACGCAAGGACGAACCACGTGGCACGCGTCAAGCGGGCGGTCAACGCCCACAAGAAGCGCCGGAGCACCCTCGAGGCAGCCAGCGGCTACCGCGGACAGCGTTCGCGCCTGTACCGCAAGGCCAAGGAGCAGCTGCTTCACTCCGCGACCTATCAGTACCGCGACCGCAAGGACCGCAAGGGTGACTTCCGCCAGCTGTGGATCACTCGCATCAACGCTGCGGCCCGCGCGAACGACATGACCTACAACCGCTTCATCCAGGGCCTGCGGCTGGCCGGGGCCGACGTCGACCGCAAGGTGCTCGCCGATCTCGCCGTCAATGATCCGGCCACCTTCAGCGCGCTGGTCGCGGTTGCTCGTGCGGCTGTCGCCGCCGAGGGCATCGGCGGCGCGCAGTCGCCGGCCGCCTGACCAGCGACCTGCTTGCTCAGCTCCGGTAACGCCCGGCTCGCCGCGGCTCGCCGTCTCACTCGACGGCAGGGTCGCCGCGACGCCGGGCGTTTCCTCGCCGAGGGCGCGCAGGCGGTGCGGGCGGCGCAGGCTGTCGGTGCCGCGCTCGAGCTGTTCGCCACGGCCGAGGCGATGCAGCGTCATCCCGACCTGACCGCGGACGCCGCCGAGATCTCGGCCAGGGACGCCGCGGGGTTGTCGGAGACCGTGTCGCCACAGGGGCTCGTCGCGGTGTGCGAGCTCACCCAGCCGACCGCCGCGCAACTGGTGGCCGGCGCACCCCGCCTGCTCGTGGTGCTCGTCGAGCCCAACGATCCGGGCAACCTCGGCACCATCATCCGCACGGCCGATGCCGCCGGCGCCGACGGCGTGGTTCTCGACGGCGGCGTCGACGCCTACAACGGCAAGGCCGTGCGGGCCAGTGCCGGCAGCGTGTTCCATCTTCCGATCGTCAACTGCGCGGCCGACGACCTGTTGGCCCGGACGGACTCGATCGGCATGATCGCGCTGGCCACCTCTGGGGCCGGCCGCGTCGATCTCGACGAATTGGCCGATCGCGGCGTGCTCGCCCGGCCGACGGTGTGGCTCTTCGGGTCCGAGGCGCACGGCCTGCCGGATTCGGTGCTCGACGCGGCCGACCACACCGTCCGCATTCCCATCCGCGGCCGGGCCGAGAGCCTCAACGTCGCGTCGGCCGCAGCGGTGTGCCTCTACGCCAGCGCCCGCGCGCAGCGTCGTTGCTGACTCTGCGGTCGAGGCTCAGCCGCGCAGCTTGCGTAGGATCCGGGCGAGGTGGGCCTGGTCGGTGGCGCTCAGGCCGCCGAAGAACCGTTCGGCCTCGTCCCGGCGGGCAGCGCGGACGGCCTGGCCGGCGGCCTGGCCCGCCACCGTGGGGGCGACCAGCGTCGCCCGCCGGTCGTCGGGGTCGGTTCGGCGCTCAACGAGCCCCCTAGCCTCAAGGGCGTCGATGACCTCGGTCGTCGAGCGCGGCGCGATCCGCAGCTGCTCCGCCAGGTGGCTCAGGCGCATCGGGCCGTCGTGCAGCAACACCCGCAGTGCCCGTGAGTGCGACGGCGTGATGTCCCACGGCGCCAAGGTCTGGCGGGTGAGGTGGCGCAATCGTCGTGCGACCGCCCAGAAGGCGTCGGCAAGCGAGTCGTCGTCGTCGGTACGCACCCGGAATACGCTAGCACCGATTGCTGTTGTAACCTCATCATGAGGTAACCTCAGCATAGTGACGTGAGCCAAAGGAGCCATCTTGGAGACCACTACAGAGCGGCCGACCGGCCGAAAGAGATCCGTCACCGCCGCCGAGAAGGCCCAGGCCCGCGAGGTGTCCCTGCGTCGCATCGGGCGGCTGTTCACTCCCTACCGCGGCCCGCTTGCCGTCGTCACCGCCATTATCGTCGCGTCGTCGATCGTCGGCATGGCCTCGCCGTTCCTTTTGCGGGCCGTCATCGACCGCGCCCTGCCGCAGCAGAACCTCGCCCTGCTCGCCTGGCTGGTCGCCGGCATGGTCGCCGTCGCCGCCATCACCTCCGCCTTCGGCGTCGTGCAGACCTGGATCAGCACCCGGGTCGGCCAGGACGTCATGCACACGCTGCGCACCGGGGTCTTCGCCCACCTGCAACGCCAGTCGCTCGCCTTCTTCACCCGCACCCGCACCGGCGAGGTGCAGTCGCGCATCACCAACGACATCGGTGGCATGCAATCGGTGGTCACCTCGACCGCCACGTCGATCGCCTCGAACCTGACCACGGTCGTCGCAACCGCCGTCGCCATGGCCGCGCTGTCGTGGCAACTGTCACTGATCTCGCTCGTCGTGATGCCGCCCTCGATCTATCTGACGCGGCGCGTCGCCCGGATGCGGCGGGAGATCACCGCCCACCGGCAGAGCGAACTGGCCGACCTGAACGTCACTATCGAAGAGGGCCTGTCGATCAGCGGAGTGCAGCTCGCGAAGACGATGGGCGCCGGCCCGTCACTGGTCGCGCGGTTCACCGCGTCGTCGAAGCGGTTGATCGACCTGGAACTGCGCTCCGAACTGGCCGGGCGGTGGCGGATGGCCTCGATGAGCGTCATCTTCGCCGCCATCCCAGCGGTGATCTACCTCAGCACCGGCCTACCCGGTACCGCCGGTCGGCTGAGCATCGGCACCATTGTCGCGTTCACCGCACTGCAGTCCGGGCTGTTCCGACCGCTGATGGGACTGCTCAACGTCGGCGTCTCGCTGACCAGTTCGCTCGCGCTGTTCGCCCGCATCTTCGAATACCTCGACCTACCAGTCGATGTCGCCGACCCCGTCGACCCGGTGCACATCGATCCCGCCGCAGTGCGCGGCCACGTCCGGCTCGAGAACGTCACCTTCACCTATGCCGGCAGCAACACGGCGGCTGTGGCCGGCGTCGATCTCGATGTCCCGGCGGGCACGACCCTCGCTCTCGTCGGCGAGACGGGCTCGGGCAAGAGCACCCTGGCCGCGCTGATCGCCCGCCTGCACGACCCCACTGGCGGTCGCATCACCATCGACGGCGTCGATCTGCGTCACCTTCGGCTGGCCGAGCTGGCCGAGATCGTCGGCGTGGTCAGTCAGGAGACCTACCTGCTCCACACGAGCGTGCGCGAGAACCTGCGTTACGCGAAGCCGGACGCGACCGATCGCGAGATCGAGGACGCGGCCCGCGCGGCCCAGGTCCACGACCTGATCGCCGGACTCCCCGACGGGTACGACACGGTCGTCGGCTCCCGTGGCCACCGCTTCTCCGGCGGCGAGAAGCAGCGCCTGGCCATCGCCCGGACGCTGCTGCGTGATCCGCGCGTGCTGGTCCTCGACGAGGCGACCAGCGCGCTGGACACCGAGACCGAACGGGCCGTGCAGGACGCGTTCGATGCCCTCGCGAACGGCCGCACCACCATCACCATCGCCCACAGGTTGAGCACCGTGCGCGGCGCCGATCACATCGTGGTCGTCGATCACGGCCGCATCATCGAGGCCGGGACGCACACGGGACTGCTCGAGCTGGACGGCCGCTACGCCGCTCTGGCGGCCTGAGGTCCGGCGCCGGCGGGCGGGCCACCCCGGTCGGGGTTGGCGGGCGCCGATAAGCTGGCGGCATGCTCGCGCTGTCACTGCTCCCGTCGCGTCACGGGATGTTTGCCGCGCGGCTGGCGGCCGCCGTCCCCGCGCGCCCCTGATCTGCGGGTGCGCCCCCTGATCACTGCGGCGAACTCCGTCGTCCTGATGAAAGAACTCCGACGCATGCCTAGCGAATCGTTCGATCCCGTCGAGGTCGCCGCGCTGCAGCCGGCCGCGATCGAGGCGGCCGTGACGGCGGCGGTGCAAGCCATCAGCGCCGCCGGTTCGCTCGACGCACTCAAGACCGTCGAGATCGCCCACGACGGTGACCGTTCGCCGCTTGCCCTGGCCAATCGCGAGATCGGCGCGTTGCCGCCGGCCGCGCGCAAGGCCGCGGGGCAGCGCATCGTGCCGGCCCGCGGCCAGGTCAAACAGGCCTTGGCGGCCCGCCGTCGCGAGCTCGAGACCGAGCGCGACGAGCGGATGCTCGTCGAGGAGGCCGTCGACGTCACCCTGCCCACCGACCGCCACCGCCCGGGCGGTCGGCACCCGGTCAACAGCGTCCAGGACCTGCTGTGCGAGATCTTCCTCGACATGGGCTGGCAGGTCGCCGAAGGCCCGGAGGCCGAGTCCAGCTGGTTCAACTTCGACGCGCTGAACACTCCGGCCGAGCACCCGTCCCGGGATCTCACCGACACGTTCTACGTCGGCGCGCCTGATTCCGGCGTCGTCCTGCGGACCCAGACCTCGCCGGTGCAGATCCGCACGATGCTCGAGCGGACGCCGCCGATCTTCGTCGTGTGCCCTGGGCGGGTCTATCGCACCGACGAGGTCGATGCCACGCACTCGCCCGTCTTCCACCAGCTCGAGGGGCTGGCCATCGACGAAGGCCTCACGATGGCGCACCTCAAGGGCACCCTCGATCATATGGCCACGCAGTTGTTCGGCGCGGGCGTGGTGACACGGCTGCGGCCGCACTACTTCCCGTTCACCGAGCCCAGCGCCGAGATGGATCTGGTGTGTTTCGTGTGCCGGGGCGAGTCGCTGGGCAATCCCGATCGGCCCTGCCGCACCTGCAACAGCGAGGGCTGGATCGAGTGGGGTGGGTGCGGCATGGTCGACCCGCGGGTGCTCATCGCGTGCGGTGTCGACCCCGACCGCTACAGCGGCTTCGCGTTCGGCATGGGGATCGACCGCGCGTTGATGTTTCGCAGCGGTGCGGCCGACATGCGCGACATGTTCGAGGGCGACGTCCGATTCACGACGGCCTTCGGGGTGGAGGCGTGATCACCCCACGAAAGCGCTCCGCACAGAACGCTCCACGCTTGCCCGGGGGCCCCGCATGAAGGCGCCGATCTCGTGGCTGGCCGAGCATGTTGATCTGCCGACGGGGCTGGCCGACCGCGCGCTCGCCGATGCGCTGGTGCGGATCGGCATGGAGGTCGAGGGCCTCGACTCCGGTGCCGACGCGTTATCCGGTCCGATCGTCGTCGGTCGCGTGCTCTCCTTTGCCGACGAGCCGCAGAAGAACGGCAAGACGATCAGGTGGTGCCAGGTCGACGTCGGTGCGGACGAGCCCCGTGGCATCGTCTGCGGCGCCCACAACTTCGCCGTCGACGATCTGGTGGTTGTCTCGTTGCCCGGTGCCGTCTTGCCCGGCGGCTTCGCGATCTCGGCCCGCCGGACGTACGGACACGTCTCCGACGGCATGATCTGCTCGGTCCGGGAACTCGGCGTCGGCGACGAGCACGACGGGATCCTCGTGCTGCCGCCGGATGCCGGGCGCCCGGGCGACGATCCGCTGGCGCTCCTCGGGCTTCGTGATGCGGTCCTCGACATCGCTGTTACCACCGACCGCGGGTACTGCCTGTCGATCCGCGGGCTCGCCCGCGAGGCCGCAGCCGCCCTGGGCGTGCCCTTCCACGACATCGCGGCCGAGCTACCCGAACCGGACGGCGGCGCGTACGACGTGCGGATCGAGGATCCCTCCGGTTGCGACCGGTTCTCGGCCCGCGCCGTCACTGGCCTCGACCCGCACGCGCCGACCCCCGACTGGATGGCGCGGCGGCTGCGGCAATGCGGTGTGCGTTCGATCTCCTTGCCGGTCGATGTCACGAACTACGTGATGCTCGAGACCGGCCAGCCGCTGCACGCCTTCGACCGCGCCAAGCTCACCGGCCCGATCGTGGTGCGCCGCGCGAGGGCGGGGGAGAAGCTCGCCACGCTCGACGATGTGGTGCGCACGCTCGATCCCGACGACATGGTGGTCACCGACGACACCGGTGCCATCGGTCTCGCCGGGGTCATGGGCGGGGCGTCGACCGAGATCGGCGACGACACCAGCGATGTCGTACTCGAGGCCGCGCACTGGGACCCGGCCAGCGTCTCGCGCACCGTGCGGCGGCACAGACTGCCCAGCGAGGCCGCGCGCCGGTTCGAGCGTGGCGTCGATCCCGCGATCGCCGCAGTCGCGCTGGCCCGCTGCGTCGAGCTGCTGGTCGAACACGGCGACGCTCGCGCCGTCGACGGTTACACCGTGTCCGGCACGACGGCGCCAGCCAGCCGAATCACCCTCGCCGCGTCGCGACCGGAGATCGTGGCCGGGATGCCCATCTCGCGCGAGCACGCGATCGCCCACCTCGAGGCGGTCGGGTGCACGGTCGAAGCCGGCGAGCTGCTGCTGCAGGTCGAGCCACCGTCGTGGCGACCCGACCTCGTCATCGCGGCCGATCTGATCGAAGAGGTCGTCCGGCTGGAGGGTTACGACAAGCTGCCGTCGGTCCTGCCGGTCGCGCCCCCCGGCGGTGGCCTCTCCGGTCGTCAGAAGCTGAATCGCTCGCTCGCGCGGGCGATGGCCGAATCCGGCTACGTCGAGGTCCTGTCGTTTCCATTCGTGTCCCCGGCGATGCACGACGCGCTGGGTCTCGCGCCCGACGCTGCGCGCCGCCAGGCGCTGCGGCTGGTGAACCCGATCTCCGCCGACGAGCCCGAGCTACGGACCTCGTTGCTGCCCGGTCTGCTGACGACGGCCGAGCGGAATGTGGGCCGAGGGATGCGCGATCTCGCGATCTTCGAGACCGGGTCGGTGTTCCTGCCGCGTGCCGGCGCTGCGCCGGCGCCGCTGCCCGGCGTCGAGGGCCGGCCGTCCGATGCCGAGTTGGCGGCGCTCGACGCTGGCCTGCCCGAGCAGCCGCGCTACCTCGCGGCCGTACTGTGTGGCGAGCTCGAACCCGGCGGTTGGTGGGGGGCGGGACGGGTTGCGACCTGGGCCGACGCGGTCGAGGCGGTGCAGATCGTCGCGCGGGCGGCACGGGTGACTCTCGACGTCGCGGCGGCAGACGTCGCCCCGTGGCACCCGGGCCGGTGCGCCGTCTTGTCTGTCGACGGGCAGGTGGTGGCGCACGCCGGCGAACTGCATCCCCGGGTGATCGCCACCCTCGGTCTGCCCGACCGGACGTGCGCCATGGAGATCGACCTGGACGCGCTTGCGGTACCAGGGCCGGTCCTGGCTCCGGAGATCTCGTCCTACCCGCCGGTGCTGCTCGACGTCGCCCTGGTGGTCGAGCGCACGGTTCCGGCCGCGGAGGTCGAGCACACACTGCGCGAGGCGATCGGCCCGCTGCTCGAGTCGCTGCGGCTCTTCGATGTCTACACCGACGCCGAGCGACTGGGTCCGGATGCGCGTTCGCTGGCGTTCGCGCTGCGCTTCCGGGCGCCGGACCGGACGCTGAGGCTCGACGAAGCGACGGCTGCTCGTGACGCCGCGGTTGCCGCGGCGGCCGATAGGCACGGTGCCCGGCTGCGCACCTGATTCAGGTCTGTTAGGTGCTTGGTGCGCCCGCGCCTGCGTGCCGCAACCCCCGCGAGTGTATGAAGTTCCGTCATCATGCATAATCGTGCACATGGGAGTGCGGGTGGCGATCGCCGGTGCCAGTGGCTACGCCGGCGGTGAGCTGCTGCGCCTGGTCGCGGCCCACCCCGACCTCGACGTCCTCGCGGTGACGGCCCACGCCAACGCCGGCCAGCGGGTGGGCGAGATCCACCCGAACCT
>CAXTHY010000030.1:0-9967 GCA_964244175.1 uncultured Jatrophihabitans sp.
CGCCCTGGTGGTGATGGTGCAGCATGTCGCACAGGAAACCGAGGTGGCGGTCGAGGACGGCGGCCGGTTTGGCGGCACCGGCCTCGACCCGTGCGACCGCGGCCGGGGCGAGACGGAACTCCCGCAGCATCGCGGTGTGCACGACGATCATGTCTCGGACGTCGACGAGCGGACGGTCCAGTTCGGGAGCGGTCGTCGCGGCGCACACCCAGCGGGCCTCGTCCGGGTGATACCAACAGCGGGCGGTGTGTTCGTGGGTCTCAGTGATCATGCGCCAAGCATCGCCAGTGTGGGCGGCGGCGACCATCCCAGAATTGTGGGGACTTTGCCGCAACCGTTTCCCCGGGCGCCGGCGCGGGTCAGAATGGACGCGTGACCACCGTCCGACATCGGCCGTTGACCGACGTGCTCGCCACCCAGACGCGCGGCTGCCCCGGCCTCGCCGAGGTAGCGGCTGCGGTGTGCGGCGCGGTCCGGGTCCGGATCCCGTACCGCTTTGGGTGTCTGGCCACTACCGATCCCTCGACCGGGTTGATCAGCTGGGCCATGAAGACCCACCCGCTCGAGATCGGTGACGAGGAGTTCGCGGCGGCCGAGTACGGGGGCTGGGACATCAACCTGTTCAGTGAGATCGCAGCCCGGCCCGAACCAGTCGGCGTGCTGTCGATCGACACCGACGGTGACCTGGACTCGTGCCGACGGTTCCGCGACTTCCTGGCCCCGCGCTTCGGCTTCACCGACGAGCTCCGTGTCGTCTTCCGGTCACAGGGACTGACCTGGGGCGTGCTCGCGATCTACCGAGGCGCCGGCGAACCGCCGTTCACCGCCAACGATGCCCAGACGGCGGTCTCGGTGCACACCCAGGTCGCCGAACTCATCCAGAACGCGCTCTTTCACCCCGGCCGCACTACCCCCGTCCCCGGCTTCGGCCCAGCGGTGATCGTCGTCGACACCGAGGATCGCGTCACCAACATGACCCCGGCCGCCCACGCCCGGATCGAGGAACTCGGCGGCTGGGACAACGGTTCACTGCCGTCCAGCGTCCTCGTCACCAGCGCCGCCGCCCGCAGCGCACCGGAGCTCGCGGTGAACCGGGCAGTCGGACGTGACGGCACTTGGCTCGCCGTGCGAGCAACGAAATTCGCGACGCCGGCCGCCGTCGACGCTCCGGCGTCCCGCGACGACGTCGTCATCACCATCGACGTCGCGTCACCGTCGGACGTCAGCTCTCTGCACCTGGCCGCTCGCGGCCTGAGTCGGCGCGAGCAGGAAGTCGCCGGCTTGGTGCTCCAGGGGGCGGCGACCAAGGCGATCGCGGCCGCGCTGCACCTGTCGCCGCACACCGTGCAGGACCATCTGAAGTCGATCTTCATCAAGCTGGGCGTAAACAGCCGCAGGGAAATGGTCCAGCAACTCGTGCTCGCCTGAGCTTGCTCATGAGGTGATCCCCAGCGCGTCGGCGACCACCGCGCGAGCGCGTTCGCTCGCCGGCTCCTGCGGAAAAACCTCAGCGCGCACGGCGGCGACGGAGCCAACATCCGCCAGGTCGAGCAACGAAATCTGCGGACTGGTCTGATCCTCCCTGGCGGGGGCCCGGCCGGGCCGAAATGTTGTGCGTGGCTGTCCGCAGACGTCGTCGCGTCTTGGTCCAGGCACAGCCGTTTCCGGATCTGTATACGGCCGTATACGGATCGGGAAAGTACCCACCCAGCTAGCGCTAGCCGCCAGCCCTCTCGTGGGGATTCCGGGACTTCAGACGTTGAACCGGAACTCCACGACATCGCCGTCGGCCATCACGTAGTCCTTGCCCTCGATGCGCACCTTGCCGCGGGCCTTGGCCTCGGCCATCGAACCGGCGTCGACGAGCTCGGCGAACGAGACCACCTCGGCCTTGATGAAGCCGCGCTCGAAGTCGGTGTGGATGACGCCGGCCGCCTGCGGCGCGGTGGCCCCGGCCTTGATCGTCCAGGCGCGGGATTCCTTCGGGCCGGCCGTGAGGAAGGTCTGCAGGCCCAGGGTGTCGAAGCCGACGCGGGCGAGCTGGTCGATGCCCGACTCCTCCTGCCCCATCGACTGCAACAGCTCGAGTGCCTCGTCGTCGGCCAGCTCGATGAGCTCGGCCTCGGTCTTCGCGTCCAGGAAAATCGCCTCGGCCGGCGCGACGAGCGCACGCAGCTCGTCGGTGAAGGCCTGGTTCGCGATCTCGTCCGGGTCGACGTTGAAGACGTACAGGAACGGCTTCGTGGTCATCAGGGTCAGCTCGCGCAGCGGCGCGGTGTCGAGGCCGGAACCGTAGAGCGTCGCGCCCCTCTGCAGCAGGTCGCGCGCCTCCTCGGCCGCCGCCAGCACCGGGGCGCGATCCTTGTGCAGGCGCACGTCCTTCTGCAGCCGCGGGAGCGCGTTCTCGATCGTCTGCAGATCGGCGAGGATCAGCTCTGTGTTGATCGTCTCGATATCGTCGGCCGGGCTGACCTTGCCGTCGACGTGCACGACGTTGGGATCGTCGAACGCGCGGATGACCTGGCAGATCGCGTCGGCCTCGCGGATGTTGGCCAGGAACTTGTTGCCCAGGCCCTCTCCCGTGCTGGCGCCGCGCACGATCCCGGCGATGTCGACGAACGAGACGGTGGCCGGAACGATCTTGACCGAAGCGAAGATCTTCGCCAGCACGCCAAGCCGTTCGTCGGGCACGCCGACCACGCCCACGTTGGGGTCGATGGTGGCGAACGGGTAGTTCGCGGCGAGCACATCGTTCTTGGTCAGCGCGTTGAAAAGGGTGGACTTGCCGACGTTGGGCAGGCCGACGATGCCGATGGTGAGACTCACGGGCCGCCAGTCTACGGACGTACCGGCGCGACCCTTGCCGATCATGATGGGCTCGACCCGCAAACCCGCGTCCAGCGCATCAGCGTCGGACAACCGCGCGTCGGATCGCAAAATTGTCAGACGGTGGTGTGAGCATCGAACACATGAACGCCACTGCCTTGCTCGTCGCGGTCCTGATGCTGCTCGCGGGTGCCGCCGTGGGCTGGCTCGTCGGCCGCTTGCGCACCGAGTCGGTCGCCCGCGCAGCGGTCACCCAGGCCGAGGCCGCGGGTCGGCGCGCGGTCGCCGAGGCCGAGGCACAGGGCCGAGCAGCGGTCGCCGCGGCCCAGTTCGCCGCACGTGAGGCGACGGAAGAAGCGGTGCGGCTGGGCGCCACGCTCGACGCGGAACGGGCCGCAGCGGTGGTGTCGGCGCGCGAGCGCCAGCAGGTCGCGGCCCAGGCCGAGGCGCGGCTGCGTGAGGCGTTCGACTCGCTGGCCGGCGAGGCGCTGCGGCGCAACAACGAGGCGTTCGCCGAACTCGCCGCGGCCAAGCTCGCCACGGTACGAGCCACGGCCGAGGGCGATCTCACCAAGCGCCAGCAGGCCATCGAGTCGTTGGTCGCGCCGATGCGCGAGTCGCTCGAGCGGGTGCAGACCCAGGTGACGACCGTCGAGAAGGAGCGAGCCGGCGCCCACGCGCAGCTGATCGAGCAGATCGGGTCGATGCGCGAGACCTCCGACCGGCTGCGCAGCGACACCATGCAGCTCGTCACCGCCCTGCGGGCGCCCCAGGTGCGCGGGCGCTGGGGTGAGATGCAGCTCGAGCGTGCGGTCGAGGCCGCAGGCATGACTGAGCACATCGACTTCGAGCGGCAGCCGACGGTCACCGGGCCCGACGGCAAGCTCCGCCCCGACCTCGTGGTCCGGCTCGTCGGCGGCAAGAACATCGTCGTCGACTCGAAGGTCGCGTTCAGCGGCTATCTCGAGGCGATGGAGGCCAAGGACGAGGCCACCCGTGCCACCCGGTTCAAGGCGCACGCCCGGCACCTGCGGGCACACATCGACCAGCTCGGCGCGAAGGCGTACTTCGAGCAGTTCGCCCCGTCGCCGGAGTTCGTCGTGTGCTTCGTGCCGGCCGACGCGTTCCTCGACGCCGCGCTGCGCGAAGACCCGACGCTGCAGGAACGCGCCTTTGACCAGAACGTCGTGCTGGCCACGCCGTCCACCCTGGTCGCGTTGCTGCGCACGATCGCCTACAGCTGGCGGCAGGAGGCGCTGGCCGCGAACGCCGCCGAGGTGCACAAGCTGGGCCGCGAGCTGTACCAGCGGCTGTCGACGATGGGCGGCCACATCGACAAGCTGGGCAGCTCGCTCACCAACGCCGTGGGCAACTACAACAAGGCAGTCACCTCACTGGAGAGCCGGGTGTTCGTCACCGCCCGCAAGATGGTCGATCTCAAGGTCATCGACGCCGCCGAGCACTTGGCCGCGCCACGTCAGCTGACCGAGACCACGCGGACGGTGCAGGCGCCCGAGGTCGCCGAACAACGGCTCGTCGCGCTGCCCAAGCCACGGGGCGTTGCGGGCCAGGTCGAGCTGCCCACCACGCCGGCCAGCGATGAACGCGCCACCTCCTGACCCGCCGCGATCGGCCGCTGACCCGCCGCGGTCGGCGGCGCGCGGGTCAGCTGACCTCGAACGGCTCGGTGGGCGCCACGAGCGGGCGCAACGTGGCGCCGCGCTCGAGCACGTCGCCGCGGTACACGAGCCGGTACTGCCCGGCCGCGTCGTCCGGCACATCCCACGTCACGGTGATTCGCGACCCGGCGCGCTTGACCCGCCGCCAATGCAGGCGCGTCGCCCAGTCGGCGTCGTCGGCCACCCGCACCCAGTCCTCGCCGTCGCGGCGCTGCACCTCCAGGAACGTGCCGCCCCGACGCAGGTCGTTGTTCGGGTACGCGCCGACGAACTCGACGCGCACCGTGTCGCCGCGGCGATACCGCGGCCGCGGCGCCACGAGCACGGCACCGAAGTCGCCGCCGACCGCGGCGTCGCGGCGGCGGCCCGCCTTCGCCGACCCGCCCCGGGCCGAGAGGTCCGGCGGCGGGGTGCCCCGCTCGATCGACGCACCGTCGCGCATGGCCGTCGCCAGCGCCACCGTGGTCTGCACCAGGGCCGGCAACTCCCACCGGCCGAACATCGTGCTGCCGGCCTCGTACCGCTGCCCGTCGTACTCCTCGGGCGTGGTGACGTAGTGGATGTAGCCGTTGCTGTACCCGGCCACGAGCACGTGGGTCAGCGGCGCATCCAGCACCGCGGCCACCGCGCGCCGCAACCGCAGCCCAGACACGATCGTGATCTCGGCCGGCAGCCCGATCAGGTACAGCGGCCCGAGCCGCAGCAGCTGCACCGGGATCCGCTCCTGGATCAGCGGCACCACGCGGTTCGCCGCGCGCGGCAGCAGCAGCGCCTTGGGCGCCTGGGCGTCCCGCAGCGCCGGCGACAACCGGTACACGACCTGCATGGAAAACGCGTCAAGCATCGGGTTGTTGCGGCCCTGGCGGAAACCAGGAAACCCCGGCCCCTCGTCGGTGCCGGCCGTTGCCGCCGCCCCGCCGTACGGCCCGGACGTGCGATGGCCGCGGCCGTCGCCGCAGAATTCGGCCGCAACCTCGCAAGCAGCGAGGTCGACGTAGGTCAACCGCGCAGCCAACCCGCCGTCCACTGGTTCACCCGCGCCGAGCAGGGACGCCGCGGCCGCGTATTGGCGAGTGCCGATGATGCGGGTGTTCGCGAACTCGTTCTCGGTCGGCCCGCTGCCCGGACCGCGGTTCAGGTTCGGCGACATGTCGCCCGCGTTGGTCTGCGCGAACGCCCCGATGAAGTCCGGACGCGCCTGCGCGAGGTAATCGGTGCCGCGCTCCACCCGCTCCCACCGGTACGCGGCGTAGCCCTTGTTGTCGCTGCTGATCAGGCAGTTGCGGTTGCTCATCGACGTCCCGTGGGTGGCGAACCAGTTCACCGCGCCCACCGCACGCCCGTCCCGCGCGATCGTCAGCAGGGTCGTCTGCGGATCGATTGCGTCGGGGAAGAACTCCCGATCGGCGATCGGATTCAGCGCGAAGGAAGTCGGTGAGCGGTTGACGCTCGCATCGTGCAGCTCGCCGAAGGCGAGCGAGAGCGATGCCGGCGCGATGTCGTCGTGGGCGGCGGCAACGGCCTCGACGATCCCGTCCACGATGGCCGTGAACGTCTGCGGGTGGAAGCCGCCGGTGGTGACGTTGTACAGCGCGTGGTGCGCGTAGCCGCCCGGCCCGCAATGCGTGTGCGTGCACGTCAGCATGGTGTTGACGTCGCGGTACAGCTCGCCGTAGCGGGCTGACAGCCGGCGCAGCACCGCCTGCCACACGCTGTCGAAGATCAACGGCAACTCGCCGACGACGAGCAGCAGGCGCTCGTCGGGAGCAGCTGCGTCGGCGAACACGAAGGCACGCGCCCGCAGCCGCAGATGGATGCCCGCGCTCTTCTGGTCGGCCTTGCCGTAGCCCATCATCCCGCAGTCGGCGGGCTCGCCGGTGACATCGGCGATCCCCCGGCCGACCAGGTACTGAGTCATACGAGACGACTTTAGGCAGGCCGGGCACAGCAAGCGTAGGCACCATGGACGCCGTGCTGTCGTCGCTGGCTCCCGCTCGCCGCCGGCTCGTGCTCGCCCTCGGCGCGGTGCTCGTCATCGCCGTGGTCGCCGTGACGATCAGTGTGGTCACCGGCGACGCGCCGGCCCCGCCGATCTCGCAGACCACCGCCGGCCCGGTCGTGCTCGTCCCCGGCTACGGCGGGTCGACGAGCGGGCTCGACAGTCTGGCCGCGACGTTGCGGGCCCAGGGCAAGGACGCCACGGTGTTCCAGCTGCCCGGCGACGGCCGCGGCGACCTGGATCAGCAGGCCCGCGCACTGGCCACGACCGTGGACCAGGTCCTGGCCCGCACCGGCGCCAAGGCGGTGGACGTCGTCGGGTACTCGGCCGGCGGGGTGGTGGCCCGCCTCTGGGTGCGCGATCACGGGGGTGACACCAAGGCGCGGCGCATCGTCACGCTGGGTTCGCCGCAGCACGGCACCGACATCGCGGCCCTGGCCGGTGCGGCGCTGCCCGGGGCGTGCCCCACCGCGTGCCGCCAGCTGGCCCCAGGTAGCGATCTGCTCGGCGCTCTCAACGACGGCGACGAGACGCCGTCGGGTCCGACCTGGGTGTCGATCTGGACGACGAACGACGACGTCGTGATCCCCGCCGACTCGGCGTCGCTGGACGGCGCGATCGACCTCACCGTGCAGAGCGTGTGCGCCGGCGACACCGTCCAGCACGGCGGCCTGCCCACCGACCCGCACGTGCAATCGCTCGTGCTGGCCGTGCTCCGACCCGGCGCACCGGTCGCGCCGACCAGCTGCGGATAGTCAGCTCGTGACGTCCTTCGTCATGAAGTTGGCCCAGGCCGCGCCGAGGAACACGGCGACGTAGACGAGCTGCAGCAACGCCCCCCGTTCGACGTCGCGCCACAGGATCGGGTCGCGGAACAGATCCACGAACGCCAGCCAGTACCGGGTCGGCAGGTACGGCTGCAACGAGCGGGCGGCGTCGAGGGTGAGCAGCAGCGACGACCCGATCAGGAACGCCATTGCGCCGAGCGTGGCCGACAGCGGCGAATCGGTGAACGTCGACAACAGCAACGCCATCGCCGCGACGCCGAGCATCGACAGCGCAACGAAGGCCATCGCGAGCACGGTGCGCTGGGCGAGCTGCGGGGCCGAGAGGGCAGTGCCGGAGACGCTCGTCAGCGACGTCCCCGGCGTGACCGGCTGACCGCCGAGCACCAGCCGGCCGAGGACGTAACCCACGCCGGCCACGAGCACGACCGCGACGACAGTGAACGCCAGCACGGCCACGAGCTTCGCGACCAGCAGCCGGGTACGGCCGACCGGCCGCACCAGCAGGTAGCGCAGCGTGCCGCTCTGCGCCTCACCGGCGATCGAGTCGCCGGCCACCACGGCGACCGCGATCGGCAGGAACAGCGGCAGCACGATGGCGAGCGCGGCGACGGAGAACAGCGACCCGTTCGACAGCACGGCCGACAGGAACGCCGGCCCTTCACCAGGACGCGGACCGATGTCGGTGACGGCGAGCAGCACCGCCACCACGGTCGGCAACAGGTTGAGCAGCAGCAGGGTCAGCCAGGTGCGCGGACGGCGCGCGAGCTTGAGCAGCTCGACGCGGATCATCGCGGCACCCCCGCCGCCTCGGTCGGCCCGTCGGCGGCGCTCGCCTGAGCCACCTCGTGCAACCCGGCGACCCGGTCCGAGCCGGCCGAGGTGCGTTCGAGCACGACCTCCTCCAGCGTGCGCCGCTGGGTGACGAGCTGGTGGACGGGGACGCCGCCGCGCACCAGCAGCTCGTTCACCTCGGCCGGCTCGGCACTACGCACAACGAGCCGCTCACCGTCGCGGGCTTCGACCTGATCGCCGAGCAACGCCGCCGCGCCCGCCGGGTCGGTAGTCGAGACCAGGACGCGGCCGGTGGGTGCCTGCAGGGCCTCGAGCGAGTCCTGGACGACGAGCCGGCCGCGGTCGAGCACCCCGACCCGCGTGCACATCTGCTCGATCTCGGCCAGCAGGTGGCTGGACAGGAACACGGTCGTGCCGGCGGCGTTGAGGTTCAGCAGCAATTCGCGGACCTCGCGGATGCCTTGCGGGTCCAGCCCGTTGGTGGGCTCGTCGAGGACCAGCAGCGACGGTTCGCGCAGCAGCGCCGCGGCCAGCCCGAGCCGCTGACGCATGCCCAACGAGAACGCCTTCACCGGCCGCTTGCCGATGCCGGCCAGGCCTACCTGCTCAAGCGCCGCGTCGATGCGTCCACGCCGCTGCCGGCGACCACCGGCACCGGCCGACCCGCCGGCGGCGTCGAACAGTTCGAGGTTCGCCCGGGCCGACAGGTGACCGTAGGCGGCCGGTCCCTCGACCAGCGTGCCCACCTCGGGCAGCACCCGACGCCCCGCGCGCGGCATCGACTCACCGAGCAGTTCGACCTCGCCCGACGTCGCGAGCACCAGCCCCAGCACGACGCGCACCGTCGTCGTCTTGCCCGACCCGTTCGCGCCGAGGAAGCCGTAGACGTCGCCCTCGCGCACGTCGAGGTCGATGTTGTCGACGGCGAGCACCGAGCCGTAGCGCTTGCTCAGCGCGTGCGTCCGGATCATCGACCGAACCCGAACCCGTGCGCCGGCGGCAATGTCGGCACCGCGGCTCGCAGGGTTGCCGGCGTGACGGTTCCGACGAGCAGCCAGCGGGCCCCGAATCCGGTGGGTGGCGACAGCTGCAGGTTCACTGCGCCAATCCCGATAGCGATGCCGGTGTCGTCCTCGACCATGCCTGGCACCTGCCGCAGCTCGGGCACCACCGTGCCGGCGAGGCGGGCCGAGAGCGGGATCGCGGTGAGCACGGTGACACCGCGCCCGTAGACCCCGACCCCGCCGAGTCGCAGGGTGGTGCGCCGGGCCAAGCCGGCGAGGGTGGCGGGCGGGTCGTTGTTGCCGAACTGGTCGATGGCCGACACGATGTCGGCCGGCCCGCCCACCCGCGTCCGCGTGTCGGGCGTCGGGTCGAAGGCCGTCGTCGCCGCCGCCGGCCGGGTGGTGTCGAGGTCGTACATCGTCGTCGAGACGACGGGGGTGGCCGCGCGGCCGTACACCGCGACGCGCAGCGGCAGGCCATCCGCCGGCAGCGCCCAGACGTCGATGTGGCGGATGGTCGAGCGCGCATCGGTGATCGTCACCCGCACCCCGGCCGCGTCGTGCCCGGCGATCCGCGCGTTCGGCAGGCGGGTCGCGTCGGCGGTCCGCGACTCGTGCAGCAGCCGCCGAGCCAGGTTGCCGGGCAGCAGGTCATCGGCCCGCGGCAGCCGCACGACCTCGGCCGGCCCGTCCTCCGTCCACTGCGCGGTGTTCGACTCGTAGTCCCACGTCCACGTGCCGCCGCCGCCGTGGTGCAGGTCCGTCTCGCCAGTCGGCTTGATCGAATCGACCCGCCATTCGGCGTTGCTGCGCCACCAGACGCGCAACTGGGTGGTGCCGCCGAGCAGGTCGAAGCTCTGGCCGATCGTGCCCGGCGTG
>CAXTHY010000030.1:9977-20230 GCA_964244175.1 uncultured Jatrophihabitans sp.
TTCACCGAGAACGCGCCAGTGTTGACCGGCAGCGCCAGCCCACCCGTCGACCGGGCGTAGCCCGAGTACGGCACCGCGGCCGACGCGACGATCCGGCTCAGCAGAGTCCGCGCGCTTACCGAGCTGTGCCCGGCCGGCAGCGCCGCGACCGCGAACGGTGCAGCGACCAGTGCAGCGATCCCGGCGGCCACGACTGCCCACCGCCAATGCCGCCCCATGCTTCACCGTACGTCGCAGGCATCACAGCGGTTCAGGACGCGGTTCGCGCGAAGGCGCGTCATGTCGGCCAGGTCTCAGCCCAGACGGGTAACGTGACCAGAACAGGTGGGCCGCCGGGGCCCCTACCGCGCACCGGGAGCCGCTGTGACCAACCCGTACGCGTCGTCCGGCGGAAGCTGGTCGCCGCCGGGTGACGGCGACGGTTGGGGCCCGTCGACGAGTACCCGGGCCGGTCAGCGCCCAGCCGCGCGTCCCGCCGCTCGTCCGAGCCCCGAGGCGCGCCCCGCCCAAGGGGCCCACGACCCGTGGTCACCGGCCGGACCGCTGCCGACGCCGGACCAGCGGGCAACGCGCCGGGCCGAGCGTGACATCGAGCGGCAGATCGAGAAGATGGGCCGCCCGCGCGCGGCCAGCCGCGCCGTACTGCGGCCGCACGAGCGTGGCCTGCCGTGGTGGGCCGCCTTGCTCGTACTCGCGGTGATCGCGGTCATCGGCGGGATCATCGACACCGTCGGTTCGATCCAGGTGCGGGGCGGCTTCAACATCGGCATCGTCGCCGCCTCGGTCGTCGCCATCGTCATCGTCAAGCGATCACACATGTTCCCGATCGTCATCGCGCCGCCGATCGTCTACTCGATCGCCGCGATGTTCCAGCTCTACATCCGCTCCAACGGCGGCAGCGACAAGAAGGTCGTCTTCGACGCCGCCGCCAACTACCTCGTGTACGGCTTTCCGGCGATCGCGGCGGCGACGGCCGCCGTGCTGATCATCGCCGGCATCCGGCTGATCACCCGCAAGTAACCGACGCCCCACCTCAGCCCGAAGTGGCGCGGCCCTTCAGGTCGCGGCGCAGTTCCTGCGGCAGCGCGAACGTTAACCGCTCCTCGATGTGATCAACTTCTTCGAGATCGCTGTACCCCCGCGCCGCCAGCCACGCGCTCACCTCGGTGACGAGCACCTCCGGTACCGAGGCGCCGGAGGACAGCCCCACGGTCGCGACGCCGTCGAGCCAGGCGGCCTCGACGGCGTCGGCGTTCTCGACGAGATAGGCGGCGGGGGCGCCGGCCGCGAGCGCGACCTCGACCATGCGCACCGAGTTCGACGAGTTGGCCGACCCCACGACCAGGAACAGCTCGACCTGCGGGGCGATCGCCTTGACCGCGGCCTGCCGGTTCTGGGTCGCGTAGCAGATGTCGTCGGACGGCGGTGACTGCAGCATGGGCAGCCGGTCCCGCAGGGCATCGACGGTCTGCATCGTCTCGTCGACCGACAAAGTGGTCTGCGAGAGCCAGACGACCTTGGCCGGATCGCGGATCTCGATCTGGTCGACCGAGTCGGGGCCGTCGACGAGCGTGATGTGCTCGGGCGCCTCGCCGCTGGTGCCGACGACTTCTTCGTGACCCTCGTGACCGATCAGCAGGATCTGGTAGCCGTCCTTCGCGAAGCGCTTTGCCTCGTGGTGCACCTTCGTCACCAACGGGCAGGTCGCGTCGATCGCCCGCAGGTTGCGGTCGGCCGCCTGCTGATGCACCTCGGGCGCGACCCCGTGGGCGGAGAAGACGACGACGCTGCCCTCAGGGACCTCGTCGTTCTCCTCCACGAACACCGCACCGCGGGCCTCGAGGGTCTGAACGACGTGCAGGTTGTGGACGATTTGCTTGCGGACGTAGACCGGCGCGCCGTAGTGCTCGAGGGCACGTTCGACGGTCTGCACGGCCCGGTCGACCCCGGCGCAGTAGCCGCGCGGCTTGGCGAGCAGGACGCGCTTGCGCGCTCCTGCGGATGTCGTCGGCATACTCCCGATGGTACGGATTGCGTGATTGAGGCAGGCTGGTGTCATGCAGCTCCCTGGCCCCGTACGCGCCGCCGTCGGCTTGGCCGCGTCGGCGGCCGACAACGCCAAGCACCTGCCGGACCGCGCCATCGAATTGCCTATGCTCGCCGTGAGCACGGCGCTGCAGGTGTCGTTGCGGGCCCAGCAGCGCTACGCCCGGCTCACCGCCCGCGGGGATCAGGCGCTTTCCCGCCGCAAGACCGGCGACGAACCGCCGGAGTGGGCGACCTTCGACGAGCCGGTGACGAGTGACGAACGGCACTCGGTTCCGGCGCCGGGCTCCTCGGCCGGCGAGGCCGCCCAGCTGCTTGACCAGCTCTTCGGTGCACCGAGCGACAACGGCGCGCCCGGCCCGGCCACGAAAGCAACAGCCCAGAAAGCTACAGCCCAGAAAGCAACAGCCAAGAAAGCAACAGCCAAGAAAGCAACAGCCAAGAAAGCGACAGCCACCAAGGCGACAGCGGCCCGCGAGCCCGCGGCCAAGCGCACCAACACCGCCCGCGCGAGCGGCACGTCGGGCAAGGGTGTGAGCAAGCCGCGGCACACCGCACCGTCGCGCTTCGATGACGTCGGCGATGCCGGCGTTGCCGGCGTTGCCGGCGTTGTCGGCGACGCCGCGGACAAACCAGCCGACACCGACAGCGACTGAGAGACCCGGCGCGTGGCACGACTGGAGACGTCGGCCGAATCGCCCGTCCCGGTTCGCGTCGTGGCCATCCGCATCGGCGAGTGGATCGCCCGGCTCGGTGAGATCTGGGTCGACGGCCAGATCGCCCAACTCAACCGTCGGCCCGGCGTCGCGACGCAATTCCTGACCCTGCGCGATCCCGACGCCAACATCTCCCTGAGCGTCACCTGCCCGCGCGGCGTGCTGCCCGATACGGTCAGCGAAGGCAGTCGGGTCGTCCTCCGCGCGCGTCCTGACTTCTATCTCGAACGCGGCACCCTCAGCCTGCGAGCGACCGAGGTCCGCCAGGTCGGGTTGGGTGAGCTGCTCGCCCGGCTGGAGGCACTGCGCCGGCTGCTGGCCGCCGAGGGGCTGTTCGCGGCCGACCGCAAGCGGCCGCTGCCCTTCCTGCCGCGGCGCATCGGGCTGATCACCGGACGCGCGAGCGCGGCCGAGCGTGATGTCGTCGAGAACGCCCGCCGCCGCCTGCCGCGCGCGCAGTTCCGCCTCGCCAACGTCGCGATGCAGGGCGCGTCGGCGGTCAACGAGGTGGTCGACGCGCTGGCCGTCCTCGACGCCGACCCCGAGGTCGAGGTCATCGTCATCGCCCGCGGAGGCGGCAGCGTCGAGGACCTGCTGCCCTTCAGCAACGAGTCGTTGGTGCGGGCGGTGTCGAACGCGCGGACGCCGGTGGTGAGCGCGATCGGCCACGAGAGCGACCGCCCGCTGCTCGACCTGGTGGCCGACCTCGCGGCGTCCACCCCGACGGATGCCGCGAAGCACGTCGTCCCCGATCTCGCCGCGGAGCTGCGCGTCGTGGCCGAGCTGCGCGACCGCGCCCGCAGTTCCGTCCGCACCCGGGTGAGCCGCGAGCGGGAGCTGATGAGCGGCCTGCCCGACCGGCTGCGCCGCACGCTGCGCGGGCGTCTCGACCGCGAGGCCGAAGACGCGCAACGGCTGCGCAACCGCGCCCGCATTCGGCTCACCGGGCTCGTCGACTCGGCCCGCGCCGATCTCGAGCACGTCCGGGCCCGGGTCAACTCGCTGTCACCGCAGGCGACGCTCGAGCGCGGATACGCGGTCGTCCGCCGCGCCGACGGCAGCGTCGTCCGTGAACCGGCGCAGGCCCTGGGCCCACTGCGCGTCCGGGTGGCCGGCGGTGAGTTCGCGGCGACGGCATCCGACGGCTCGCTACCCTCGACCTGATGTCCGACGACCCGAGCTACGAACAGGCCCGCCTCGAGCTGCGCGAGATCGTCGGGCAGCTCGAGACGGGCGGCCAGTCACTCGAGGAGTCCCTGGCCCTGTGGGAGCGCGGCGAGCAGCTCGCCGATGTCTGCCAGCGCTGGCTCGACGGCGCGAGCGAGAAGCTCGACACGACCATCGCCGAGCACGACGCCCACGACCCCCACTCGTCGTGATCTCTGCCTTTCGTTGAGTGGCGAGATCATGACGGGTCGCCTGGTCACGGCAGCGTGGCGTGAACCTGCGCCGACTCGGCCGCGAAACGTCCGTCTGGGAAGATGGCTTCGATCCCAGCGCCAGGAGGAGACCGCATGCCCGACGGGCCCCCCGACCACTCCGGCTCGAACGTGCCGCCGTCCCTCGCGGTCGACCGGCAAGCGCCCGATCGCAACCTGGCGCTCGAAATCGTCCGGGTCACCGAGGCCGCGGCGATGGCAGCCGGACGTTGGGTCGGCCGCGGCGACAAGAACGGCGGTGACGGCGCCGCCGTCGACGCCATGCGCGCGCTGATCGGCACGGTCTCCATGCGCGGCGTCGTCGTCATCGGCGAGGGCGAGAAGGACGAGGCGCCGATGCTCTACAACGGCGAAGAGGTCGGTGACGGCACCGGCCCGCTGTGCGACGTCGCCGTCGATCCGGTCGACGGGACGACCCTGATGGCCAAGGGCATGCCGAACTCGATCGCGGTCATCGCCGTCTCGGAACGCGGCTCGATGTTCGACCCTTCGGCCGTGTTCTACATGGACAAGATCGCCACCGGCGCCGACTCGGCCGACGTCATCGACATCACCGCTCCGGTTGCCGAGAACATCGCCCGCGTGGCCAAGGCCAAGCGGGGCCACAACGAGGACGTCACGGTCTGCATCCTCGACCGGCCGCGGCACGAGAGTCTGGTGCAGGAGGTTCGGCAGGCCGGCGCACGGATCCTGTTCATCAGCGATGGCGACGTCGCGGGCGCGATCTCGGCGGCCCGGCCGGGCACCGGCGTCGACCTGTTGCTGGGCATCGGCGGCACGCCCGAAGGCATCATCGCGGCCGCCGCGCTGCGCTGCATGGGCGGCGTGATGCAGGCCCGGTTGTGGCCGCGCGACGACGACGAGCGACAGAAGGCCATCGACGCCGGCCACGACCTCGATCGGGTGCTGCTCACCGAGGACCTGGTCCAGGGCGACGACATCTTCTTCTGCGCCACCGGCGTCACCGACGGCGACCTGCTGCGCGGCGTGCGCTACCTCGCCGATTCGGTGCAGACCGAGTCGATCGTGATGCGCTCGAAATCCGGCACCATCCGGCTCATCGACTCCGTACACCAACTCGGCAAGTTGCGGGCATACTCCGCGGTGGACTTCGACCGGAACTGATTCGCAGGCCGGAGGTCTTCGGGCTGACCGTGCGCCCTCACCCGGCAGCCGGCTCGGCGATTACTAGGGTGAAGGGCGGAAGCCGTCGAGCCCGAGGAGCGCGCCCAGTGTCCGCAGAGCAGGAGTACCGCATCGAGAAGGACTCGATGGGCGAGGTACGCGTCCCCGCCGCCGCGAAGTGGCGGGCGCAGACGCAGCGCGCCGTGGAGAACTTCCCGATCTCCGGTCGCACCATCGAGCGCGAATTGATCGCCGCGCTGGCCTCGATCAAGGGCGCCGCGGCGATCATCCGCGGCAAGAACGGCTCGCTCGACGCCGGCAAGGCGACGGCCATCCACGACGCCGCCACCGAGGTCGCGCGCGGCGACTGGGACGCCGAGTTCCCGATCGACGTGTTCCAGACCGGCTCGGGCACGTCGTCGAACATGAACGCCAACGAGGTGCTGGCCACCCTGGCGGCCGACAAGCTCGGTGCGGCGGTGCACCCGAACGACGACGTCAATGACCCGTTCTCGTCCAACGACCAGTTCCCGGCGGCCATCCACATCGCCGCCGCCCAGGCCATCACCACCGACCTGATCCCCGCGCTCACCCATCTCGCCGAGGCGCTGGAAGAGCGGGCGAGCGCGTTCGAGTCCGTCGTGAAGTCCGGCCGCACGCACCTGATGGACGCCACGCCGGTCACCCTCGGCCAGGAGTTCGCGGGGTACGCCGCGGCGATGCGCTACGGCATCGAGCGGCTGCAGGGCGTGCTGCCGCGCGTCGGCGAGCTGCCGCTGGGCGGCACCGCCGTCGGCACCGGCATCAACGCGCCGGTCGGCCTGGCCGGCGAGGTCATCGTCGCACTGGCCGACGAGCTCGACCTGCCGCTGACAGAGGCGCGTGACCACTTCGAGGCCCAGGGTTCGCGTGACGCGCTGGTCGAGGCCAGCGGCGTGCTACGCACCGTCGCCGTCGGGCTGAACAAGATCAGCAACGACATCCGCTGGATGGGGTCGGGCCCGCGCACCGGCATCACCGAGATCTTCCTGCCCGACCTGCAGCCGGGCTCGTCGATCATGCCGGGCAAGGTGAATCCGGTGCTGTGCGAGGCGGTGTGCCAGGTCGTCGCGCAGGTCATCGGCAACGACGCCGCCGTGGCGTGGGGGGGCGCCGCCGGCAACTTCGAGCTCAACGTCATGCTGCCGGTGATCGCCCGCAACCTGCTCGAGTCGGTCCGGCTGCTGGCCAACGTCTCGCGGGTGTTCGCCGACCGCTGCGTCTCGGGCATCGAGGCCAACGTCGAACGCTGCCGCGAATACGCCGAGTCGTCGCCGTCGATCGTCACGCCCCTGAACCACTACGTCGGCTACGACGAGGCCGCCAAGATCGCCAAGCAGGCACTGGCCGAGCGCAAGACGATCCGCGAGGTCGTCGTCGAGCGCGGCCACGTCCCGGACAAGATCAGCGAGGAAAAGTTGGACGAGGTCCTCGACGTGCTGTCGATGACCAAGCCGCACTGAGCGTGCCCACCGCCGCCGTCGCCGCCGCCCGTCCCTCCGCGATGATCTCGGTCGGAGCACGCGTTTTTGCGTGCTCTCGCCGAGATCATCGCGGGTAGGGGGCAGCGGGGTGAGCGTGCATGTCGCCGCGGTCGTCTTCGACTTCTACGGCACGCTCGCGCCCGGCCGTTCCGACGCCGAGCAGGCCCGGGCCCGCGCGGCGCAGGCCCGTGCCCTCGGGGTGGCGCAGGCGCCCTTCGACGCCGAGCTGACCGCGACGGTGTACGCGCGGTTCGAAGGCGCCGGCGGCTCGGTCGCCGGGCAGCTCGCGTGGGTGGCCCAGCGGATCGGGGCCGACCCGGCGCCGGCCGCACTGGCCCAGGCGGCGGAGGTGCGGCTCGCCGCCGAGCGCGGCTTCGGCGAGCCGCGCCCCGAGGCGCTGCCGCTGCTGCGGACGCTGCACGATCGCGGGCTGCCGATCGGATTGATCAGCGACTGCAGCGCCGAGCTGCCGGCCTACTTCGCCGACCTGCCGATCGCGCCGTACGTCGACGTCGCGGTGTTCTCGTTCGTCACCGGACACCGCAAGCCGGCGCCGGAGAACTACCTCGAGTGCTCCGCCCGGCTCGGCGTCGCGCCGGCGCAGTGCCTCTACGTGGGCGACGGCGGCAGCAACGAGTTGGCCGGCGCGCGGGCCGTCGGCATGCGGCCGGTGCACCTCGCGGTCGCGGCCGAGGCCGGCGGCGTGGTGTACGGCCGGCACGCCGCGTGGGACGGCGAGACGATCACCTCGCTGACCCAGTTGCTCGACCTGCTCTGACCCGGGCTACTTGCCGGTCGAGCAGGCGAGCTTCCAAGCGGCCGAACGCGAGTGTCGCGATCGCGATCTTGAGCGCGTCGGTGACCAGGAACGGACGTAGGCCGAGCCGGAGCGCGTCGGCCGCACCCAGGCGCAGGTCGAGCGCCAGCCAGGTCGTGCCGATCGGCGCCGCGCTTGGCAACGCGCCGACCAGTCCGGCGCTGAGGACGAAGCCGAGGATGTAGCCGAATGCCGGACCACCCCACCCGTGCGTGTGGTTGGCGTACCACGGGCACACCCGGCCAGCCCCGTGAGCAGGTAGACGACACCGGTGAGGTGACACCGAGCGGGTTCAAGCGGTACGCCCACCCGTGACGACCGGATGATGCTTCGGCAGCGCCTCGACGACCTCACGCACCAGTGCGCCGAGGCGAAAGCGCTCGGGCTGTACCACCGGCACGCCGGCCCGCACGAGCGGATCGGCGGTGACGGGACCGACGGCCGCGCACAGCACCGGGCCGCTCAGCGCGGCCCGCACCTCGGCCCCGATCCCGAGCTCGTCGGCGGTGTGCAGGAAGTTGGCGGCCGCCGGTGCACTGGTGAACGTCAACGCGTCGATCGCGGCGCCCGCCGTCGCCTCGAGCAGGCGCCGCAGCGGCTTGTCGTCCTCGGGCGGCTCCCACCGGTAGACCCGCAACTCGACGACCTCGGCCCCCGCCCGGCGCAGGGCCTCGACGAATTCGGTCAGCGGATCACCGTGCAGCTGGATCGCGACCCGCTTGCCTGCGAGCTCGTGGTTGGTCAGCAGATGCGCCAGCACCTCGGCCGACGACTCCGACTCCGGCGACCACGCCTCGCGCAGCTCGGCGGCCCGCACCGCGCCGCGCACCTTCGGCCCGCGGGTGAGGATCGTCGATGCCCGCAGGGTGTCGAGCAGCGCCGGCGCGAGCCCCCACGTCCCGGCCGCGGCCAGCCAACCGCGAAAACCCACTCCGGTCGTGGTCACGGTGATGTCGACCGGTGCGGCCAGGCAGTGTCGGGTCGCCGCGATCAGCTCGGTGTCGTCCTCGAGCGGGACGACCCTGATAGCCGGTCCGTACGCGACGGTTGCCCCGCGGCGCTCGAGCGCCGTGCCCAATTCCTCCCGGCGGCGCTCCGCGGTGACGCCGACCGAATAGCCGGCCAACGGAACGCTCTCGGTCGGCACCCGGTCCACGGTACGGACCGCAGTGTGTGACCTCACCGCGCCTGTGCGCCGTATTTCGCCGGCCAGGCCAATGACAGACCTTCGATCAGGCGATCCGCGAGCTGGAGAGCGCATTCGCGGCCAGCGCCTGGCGGGCCTGCCAGATGCCGGCCGGCAACCGGTCCAGCGGGGCCGGACGGGCGAGCAGGTAACCCTGGATCGTGTCGCAGGCGATGGCGGTGAGGTAATCCAGCACTGCGGTCGTCTCGACGCCCTCGGCGGTGACGGTGAAGCCCAGGTTGTGCCCGAGGTCGATGATGGAGTGGACGATCGCGGCGTTGCGCGGGTCGGTGGCCATCGGGGTCACGAAGGCCTTGTCGATCTTCAGCTCGGTGATGGGCAGTGTCGCGAGGTAGCTCAGGCTCGTCTGGCCCGCCCCGAAGTCGTCGATCGCGATGCGGATCCCGGCCTCGTGCATCCGGCGCAGCGTGCGGGTCGCGGCGGGCGGGTCGGTGACGAGCGCGGTCTCGGTGATCTCGGCGATGATGCGGGTCGGCGCGGTGCCCGACTCGGCCAGCCAGGCCAGCACCTCGTCGGCGAACCCCGGCCGGCTCAGGCTGCGGGCCGAGATGTTCACGGCGACCGACAGCTGTCCGGTCGGGTCGAGTACGGGCAGCGACGTCCCCACCGACCGCAACACCCACCGGGTGAGGCCGTCGATGAGTTCGGTCTGCTCGGCCAGCGGCAGGAAGGCATCCGGGTAGAGCAACCCACGCGTCGGGTGCTGCCACCGGACGAGCGCCTCGAGCCCGGTCACCGTCCCCGAGCGCGCGTCACCCTTCGGCTGGTAGTGCAGGACGAGCTGGTCGGCCTCGATCGCCGCCGCCAGCTCGGCGACGAGCAGCAACGCCGACGAGTCGAAGTTGTCGTGCTCGGGCAGATAGCGGACCACGCCCAGGTGCCGCCGCTTCGCGGAGTACATCGCCAGGTCGGCCCGCCGGAGCAGGACCTCGACGTCGGCCCCGTCCTCAGGGCTGACGGCCAGGCCGACGCTGGCCTCGACCGCCAGCGGCAGTCCGTCGATCTCGACCGGAGCGCTGAGGACCTTGCGCAGCCGGGTGAGCTCCGTGCCGGCCTCCTCGGCCGACCCGATCCCGGCGAGCATGATGCCGAATTCGTCACCGCCGAGACGCGCCAGCGCGTCGCCGGGCCGCAGCGTCGCGTTCAGGCGTTCGGCGAGCGCGACCAGCAGACGGTCGCCATTGCCATGACCGAGGGCGTCGTTGATCTCCCTGAACCGATCGAGATCGATCACCGCGACCGCCACCGACGACGGCCGGTCGGCACTCTCGATCGCCTCGGTGACGTGCTCGCTGAAGCGCCGCCGGTTCGGCAGTTCGGTCAAGACGTCGTGGGCGGCCAGGAAGCGGTTGAGCGTGGCTTGGCCGCGCAGCCGCCGCG
>CAXTHY010000030.1:20240-38355 GCA_964244175.1 uncultured Jatrophihabitans sp.
CGACACCGCCAATAGCGCGAGCCAGAGCAGCGCCAGGCCACCGCCGAGCGCAAGGCTGACCGCCCGCTGACCTTGCGCGATGTCGGCCGCGATCGGGGCGTAGGGCACGTACACCTCGAGGACGGCGACCGGCCGCCCGCTCGGGGCACGCAGGGCTTGGTAGATCTCGACCACACGCGGGCCGGCCGGGCCGGCGTCGTTGGCGTCGGCGTTCAGGCGGGTCAGCGCCGAGATGATCTCGCCCCGGCCGGCGTCGACGGCCTCGTCATCGGCGCGGGTCCCGCCGGAGTTGTCGTCGGAGTACGCGACCCGGCCTTTGAGGGTGCGCACGCGCAGGCGCAGTACCTCGTGGCTCGAGATCACCTGCGCGATCGAACGTTGCAACTGCGCGCGCTGCGCTGCGTCGATGGTGCGGACGGGGTGGTCGCCGATCAGCGGTGCGATCACGGACCCGCCGATGAGTTCGGCCTTCGCTCGGGCCTCGGCCAGGCCGCGCGCGTCGCCCTGCCGGTTGAGCAGAACCATCAGCACCACGCCGAGCACGATCACCGGCACCAGGCTGACGACCGCGTACAGGCCGAACACGCGGCGCACCGAATCGGTGCGCCGCCGCCGGCGGAACGGTCCCATGCCTACCGAATCGGCAGAACTGAGTGCATCCTGAGGCCGGCGGCGGGGCTGGCGCCTCAGGTCTTGGCGCCCTGGTTAGGGGCCGGTCGTTTCTGGGGACTGGTCAGGCTGCCCGCGACCAGTCGATCAGCGACCGGACGTTCTCGGCCTCGGCCGCGTCGTGGTGGCGGCGCAGCATGGCGTCGAGTTCGGCGAGGTCGGCGGTGGATGTGTGGCACGCCAGCTCGCCGGCGAGTGCCCGCCTGGCCGCGCGTTCGGCCTGGCGGGCCCGGCGGGTGGTGCGATCGAACTTCGTCATAGCGGATCTCCTCTTCGCTTCAGTTCAGTGTGCGGTAAGCGCTTCCATGCGTCCAATGCGATAGTCATTGTCAATTCATGCACTATTGTCATTGATATGGACACCACCGCCCTGCGCTGGTTTCAGCAGGTAGCGGACGGGACGACGCTGACCGAGCTGGCTGAACTCGAGCTGGTCAGCCAGCCGGGCGTCTCGCGCGCCCTGGCCCGCCTCGAGGGCGAGCTCGGCGTGCCGTTGCTGCGCCGGTCCGGCCGGACGCTGAAGATGACGCGGGCGGGCGCCACGTTCAAGCGGCACGTCGACAACCTGCTGCACGACCTCGACGACGGGCTCGCCTCGCTCACCGAGCTGGCCTCGCCCGACACCGGCACCGTGGCGATCGTCTTCTCGCAGTCCCTGGGCACGTGGCTGGTGCCCGAGTTGGTGGCGAGCTTTCGCGCCGGGCACCCGGACGTGCAGTTCGTCTTGCACCAGCAACGCGACGAGCTCACCGCGTCGCCGCTGTGGGGTGGCGCGGCCGATCTCGAGCTCACCACCGTGGCCTCGAACAGCGACACCATCCGGTGGCGGCCGTTGCTCGCCGAAGCGTTGCAGCTGGCCGTGCCGCGCGGGCACCCGCTGGGCCGGCACAGCTCGGTAGCGCTCGCCGACGCCGCCGGGCATCCGTTCGTCATGCTGCGCCGCACGTACGCCCTGCGCCGGCAGAGCGAGGCCTTGTGTCGCGCGGCCGGCGTCGTGCCGAGCATCGCCTTCGAGGGCGGCGACCTGTCGACGGTCACCGGCTTCGTCGCCGCCGGGCTGGGCATCGCCATCGTCCCGACCCCGCGCACCGACGCCGCGCAGACGGCCGTGCGTTACCTGCCGATCAGCGACCACGGCGCGACTCGCGACATCGGCCTGGCCTGGTCGACCGAGCGCCGCCTGCTGCCCGCGGCCGAGAACTTCCGCCAGCACGCGATGGCAGAGATACCGCGCCACCGGGCGTGACGCTCAGTCCGGCAGCATCGGCATCTCCAGCCCGCCGTCCCGGCCGAGCAGCACGGCCCGCTGTACCGCCTCGCGTCCGAACTTCGCCCGGATCCCGTCCAGCGCGGGATCGAGCCGCCCGACCCCGCGCGCGGCGAAGGGCAACTCGAGTTGCAACGCGTTCGCGTCGCCGAGGTTGGTCAACGAGATCCCGACGAGGGTCAGGCCGTCGGTGCGGATCAGCGCCGCCACCGAGTCGAGCAGTCCACGCGCGGTGGCGAGCACAGGTGCGGTGTCGCAGGTCGCGCGCACGAGGGTGTGCGAGCGGGTGGCGCGGGTGAAGTCGTCGAAGCGCAGCCGGATCACCACCGTGCGACACACCCGATCGGCCTTGCGCAGCCGCCCGCAGACCCGCTCGACCAGCGCCACCAGC
The DNA here is from genome assembly GCA_964244175.1 of uncultured Jatrophihabitans sp. Taxonomy (GTDB): domain Bacteria; phylum Actinomycetota; class Actinomycetes; order Mycobacteriales; family Jatrophihabitantaceae; genus Jatrophihabitans. The sequence goes on from CAXTHY010000030.1 coordinate 22,568, forward strand.
GTGGCGTCGATCTCGGCCGGTGGGCGGCGGCGCCGGCCGAGCGCGCGCTGCGCGCCGATGGAACGCCGCCGGCGCCCGACCGTCACCGGCCGCGGGTCGCGGTTATGCGCGAGGGCGTGCAGGTGCCGTCCCGACCCCGCCCCCAGCATCGCGACGAGCGCGCGCTGCTCGAGCTCGGCCACCTCGCCGACGGTGAACACCCCTCGCTCATGCAGCTTGGCCGCGGTGACCTTGCCTACCCCCCAGAGCTTCTGTACCGGCAGCGGATGCAGGAACCTGAGCTCACCCTCCGGCGGCACGTAGAGCAGGCCGTCCGGCTTCGCGACGCCACTCGCCACCTTGGCCAGGAACTTGGTGCGGGCCGCGCCGACGGTGATGGCCAGCCCGACGCGCTCACGCACGGTGGCCCGCAGCCGTACCCCGATCTCGACCGGCGTCCCGCTGACCTGGCCCAGCCCGCCGACATCGAGGAACGCCTCGTCGATCGAGATGCCCTCGACGAGCGGCGTGGTGTCGTCGAAGATCGCGAAGACGGCCCGGCTGGCCGCGACGTAGGCCTCGAACCGGGGTGGCACGACGATCGCCTGCGGGCAGAGTTCGCGCGCTTGGCGCCCGCCCATGGCCGAGCGCACACCGAAGGCCTTGGCCTCGTAGCTGGCGGCGAGCACCACCCCGCCGCCGACGATCACCGGCCGGCCGCGCAGCTTCGGGTCATCACGCTGCTCGACCGACGCGTAGAACGAGTCGAGGTCAGCGTGCAGGATCACGAACTCATGTTCTATTACTGCTGCGATCAGGTCAAGGCCGGCTCGATCCACACCACGTCCGGGTGTAGATCCTGCACGGCCCCGGCGATGTCGTCACGGGCGTAGGCGGCGAGGACGATCTCGACGTCCGGGTCGCTGGTCTCGGTCACTCCCCCAGCGTGCCCGGTCCGGGCCGTCGACGTCACTCGGTTCGCCGCCAGCGCAGCGCTACGGTCGTGCCGTGCAGCCGCTCGTCGTCACCCTGGCCCTCGACGACGCCGCGCAGCAGCACTTCGACGCCGAGCGCGAGCGGCTGTTCCCGGCCGGGCGGACCGACGTCGGCGCGCACGTCACGCTGTTCCACGCGGTGCCGGGTGAGCTCGAGATGCAGGTCCGCGCCGACCTGGCGCTGCACGCCGGCCCGGTGTTCGCGGTGGGCGTTGCGGGGGTACTGCCGCTCGGACGCGGAACGGCCTACGCGCTGGTGTCGACCGAGCTGGCGCACCGGCACCGCAAGCTGCAGCAGCTGTGGTGGCCGCGCCTCACCGACCAGGACCGCCAGGGTTTCCGCCCACACGTGACCGTGCAGAACAAGGTGAGCCCGGCCGAGGCCCGGGCGACGCTCACGGTGCTGCGGCGCGCGTTTCGTCCGTACGAGGTGCGGGCCGAGGCGTTCGTGCTGTGGCGCTACGACGACGGCCCGTGGACCGAGCTGGCCCGCGTCCCCTTCCCGCCCACTACGGACTTCCAGCTGCGTCCCGCCCCCTCGCGTTGAGTGCGCCGTTGGTGATCAGAGCGGCAGGTCCTCGAGCATCTCGGTGACCAGCGCGGCGATGGGCGAGCGCTCCGAGCGGGTCAGCGTGACGTGCGCGAACAGCGGGTGCCCGCGCAGCGCCTCGATCACCGCGGCGATCCCGTCGTGGCGCCCGACTCGCAGGTTGTCGCGCTGGGCGACGTCGTGGGTCAGGACGACCCGCGAGCCCGCCCCGATGCGCGAGAGGACCGTCAGCAGGACGTTGCGCTCGAGCGACTGCGCCTCGTCGACGATGACGTACGAGTCGTGCAGCGAGCGGCCGCGGATGTGCGTCAGCGGCAGCACCTCGAGCATCCCGCGGTCGATCACCTCCTCCATGACGTCGGCCGACACCAGCGCGCCGAGCGTGTCGAAGACGGCCTGCGCCCAGGGCGCCATCTTCTCGTTCTCGCTGCCCGGCAGGTAGCCGAGCTCCTGGCCGCCCACCGCGTAGAGCGGACGGAAGACGACGACCCGCTTGTGGGCCCGGCGTTCGAGCACGGCCTCGAGGCCCGCGCACAGCGCCAACGCCGACTTCCCGGTGCCGGCCCGGCCGCCGAGCGAGACGATGCCGACCTCGGGGTCGAGCAGCAGGTCGAGGGCGATGCGCTGCTCGGCCGAGCGACCGCGCAACCCGAACGCCTCGCGATCACCCCGCACCAACCGGACCTGCTTGTCCGGCGTCACGCGGGCCAGCGCCGAGCCCTTCACCGAGTGCAACACCAGCCCGGTGTGGCAGGGCGAGTCGGCGACGTCGGCGAAGTCAGGCTCGTCGGCCAGCTCGAGCGTGACGCCCTCATAGAGCGCGTCGACCGTGCTCGACCCGACCTCGACCTCGGCCATGCCCGTCCAGCCGGTCGAATCAGCCACCGGGTGCATGCGGTACTCGTCGGCCTGCAGGCCCACCGACGCGGCCTTGACCCGCAGCGGCATGTCCTTGGTGACCAGCGTGACGGCCCGGCCCTCCGCGGCCAGGTTCAGCGCGACGGCCAGGATGCGCGAGTCGTTGGTCTCGATCCGGAAGCCGGCCGGCAGCCGCGACATGTCCGAGTGGTTGAGCTCGACGTGCAGCGTGCCGCCGGCGCCAATCGGAACCGGCGCGTCGAGACGGCCGTGCTCGATGCGCAACTCGTCGAGCACCCGCAACGTCTGGCGGGCGAACCAGCCGAGTTCCGGATGGTGTCGCTTGCCCTCCAACTCGCTGATCACGACCAGCGGCAGCACGACCTCGTGCTCGGCGAAACGTCCGAGGGCTCCCGGGTCGGAGAGCAGGACGGACGTGTCGAGGACGAAGGTACGCAGGGCTGCGGGCTCGGGCATGTCGTCGGGGCGGGCAGAGGTCACGTGACGCTCCTGACAGGGGATCGGCGCCGCGACACGACAGGCACGTGCGCGCTCACAGCGCTGTTGGGTGACGGTTCGATCCCGCAGGGGACCGGACCGGCCCCCTCACTGGTGCACACCACCGTATCGGGACCTCCCGAGCGGCCGGGATGGCCCGGTCCGCCGCCTCGGACGCTACGTCCGCGCACAACGCCGTGGCGGAAGGCGCGCCAGACACGTCGTTACGTCGCGGTTAACGCTCGGGATCGGGTCAGCCGGTCTCCGCCGGGCGGGCCGGATCGGCGCCCCACTGCGACCACGAACCGGGGTACAGCGCCGTGCCGGTGATGCCGGCGATCTGCATCGCGAGCAGGTCGTGACACGCCGTGACGCCCGAGCCGCAGTAGGCGATCGCCGGCTGATCGGCCGCGGCGGCGAAGCGCTCGCGCAGCGCATCCGGCGGCCGGAAGCGACCCGACTCGTCCAAGTTCCCGGCCCAGGGCGCGCTCAACGCACCCGGGATGTGCCCCGGCCGCGGATCGATCGACGGGTCACCGCGGGCGTACCGCTCGGCCGTCCGTGCGTCGAAGATCGCAGTGTCGACGGCGGCCGCGACCTCCGAGGCGCCGACGAAGCGCCCGACCGGCCACGGCCTCGGCGCCCGCTCGACCGGCGCCCCCACGGGCTCGGCGGTCGACAGCTCGCCCGGCCAGGCGGCGAGCCCGCCGTCCAGTACCGCGACCGGTTCGCCGAGCACGTGCAACAGCCACCAGAGCCGCGCGGCCACCGACCCGCCGGCGTCGTCGTAGGCCACCACCGGCGTGCCGGGCGCGATGCCGGCCCGGCCGAGGGCGGCGGCGAAGCGCTCCGGACTCGGCAGGGGGTGCCGGCCGTCCGCCGCGGACGCCGGGTCGGCCAGCTCGGTGTCGATGTCCAGCCAGACCGCCCCCGGCAGGTGCCCGCCCCGGTAGGCCGCGAGCCCCGATCGCCCGTCCAGGTACCAGCGGACGTCGACCACCTGCACCTCACCGGCGTGCCCGGCCAGCCACTCGCCCGAGACGAGGGGCCCGAACTCGCTCATGCGCCGAACCGGCGCTGGCGGGTGCCGAAGTCGCGCAGCGCCCGCAGGAAGTCGATCTTGCGGAAGTCCGGCCAGAGCGCGTCGCAGAAGTAGAACTCCGAGTGGACGGATTGCCACAGCAGGAACCCGCCCAGGCGCTGCTCCCCTGACGTCCTGATGACCAGGTCGGGATCGGGCTGACCCTTCGTGTACAGGTGCTCGGCGATGTGGTCGACGTCGATCAGCTCGGCCAATTCCTCGAGGGTGCCGCCGCCGGCCGCATGCTCGTGCAGCAAGGAGCGCACGGCGTCGGCGATCTCTCGGCGCCCGCCGTAGCCGACCGCGATGTTCACCGTCAGTCCGTCGCGGCCGGACGTCTTCTCTTCCGCCTGGTGCAGCGCCCGCGCGGTGTCCGGCGGCAACAGGTCCAGCGCGCCGACAGCATTTACCCGCCACGGGTTCCCGTCGGCCGACAGCTCGGCCGCTACGCCGGCGATGATCTGCAGCAGCGGCTCGAGCTCCTCGGCCGGCCGGCGCAGGTTGTCGGTCGAGAGCAGCCAGACGGTGACGTGCGCGACCCCGGCCTCGCCGCACCACTCGAGCAGATTGGCGATGTGCCGGGCGCCGACGACGTGCCCGTGACTGACGTTATCGAAGCCGGCGGCGCGCGCCCAGCGCCGGTTCCCGTCGATCATGATCGCGACGTGCCGCGGCACCGGCAGGCCCTCGAGATGGGTGCGCAGGCGTCGTTCGTACAGCGCGTAAACCGCGTCGCGCACACCCACACCTGCAACCTATCGGGTGGCCGACACCGCGGCCCCACCTGTGGCGCACAGCGAATGCCAACTGATGGTCACGTAGCCTCGGAGCAGTGACGACACCTGCCTCGGCGCACCCGAGTCCGGCCGCAGTCATCGCCACCGCGGTGGCCGAAATGAAGCCGCGGTTGCGCGGGTGGTTGCATGCGTACGCGGCCGCCATCTCGATCGTCACCGGTGCCGCCCTGATCTCGGTGACGGCATCGCTGCGCGGGGCTCCGGCCGTCGTCTCGACCGTGATCTACAGCGCGACCATCACGCTGTTGTTCGGCACGTCCGCGCTCTACCACCGGCTGAACTGGAGCCCGCGGGCGCGCGTGATCATGAAGCGTCTCGACCACTCGATGATCTTCGTGTTCATCGCCGGGACGTACACACCGCTGGCCGTGCTGTGCCTGCCCCGCAACTCGGCGATCGCCGTGCTCGTCGCGGTCTGGGTCGGTGCGCTGTTCGGCGTCGCCCTGCAGACGACCTGGAAGTCGGCACCGCGCTGGCTCTCGGCGCCGTGCTACATCGCGCTCGGCTGGGTCGCGGTGTTCGTCATGCCCGACCTGCTGCACAACGGCGGCGTGGCCGCGTTCGTCCTGATCGTCGTCGGCGGCGTCGTCTACACGCTCGGCGGGATCGGGTACGCGCTCAAGCGCCCCAATCCGTATCCGGGCGTCTTCGGTTTCCACGAGGTGTTCCACCTCTGCACTCTCATCGCAGCCGTGTGTCACTACGTCGCGGTCTGGTTCGCCGTCTTCGCCTGACGCGATCGTCCCCGCGCCCGTCTTTCGCCTTGCTCGCCCGCGGAATATCGACACGTCTTGCTTGTTGTGTAATTATGTAATGACACATGCACAGTAAGGAGATAATCATGCATGGACATACAACATCCGAAGTACGCGGCGAGCGCCGGCACCGCAGCGGCGAGCGCGAGGGCGGCCCGGAGCGCGGGCGCGGACGCCGCGGCCACGGTCACGGCGGACCCCACGGCGGGCGCGGCTTCCGCGGCCCGGGCGGTTGGCAACAGGCCGATCTCCCGCCGGCCGACGACGCGCCCGCGTGGCTCATCGGGCGGCTGCCGAGCGACTGGTTCGTCGGCGAGCCCAGCGTGACCGTCGACCGTGAGGAGATCGTGGTCGTCGGCGAGCTGCCGCCGCCGCAGGCCCCCACTGAGGACGAGAAGTCGTCCGACGCCGCGGCCCAGGGCCGCATCGGCCGGTTCCGCGAGGAGACCCGCGACGCGCGCATGCGCATCGCCGACGAGGCCGAGGCGCGTTACGGCCGCAAGGTCGCGTGGGGCGCCACGATCGGGGAGACGCGGGTGCTGTTCACCCATCTCGCTGTCCCGGCGATGACGCGGCTGCGCCACGACGAGCGCCGGGTGCTCGACACTCTCGTCGACGCCGGCGTGGCCCGATCGCGTTCCGACGCGCTGGCCTGGTGCGTGCGGCTGGTGGGTGAGCACAGCGACGAGTGGCTGCAGGGCCTGCGCACTGCGATGACCGAGGTCGACAAGCTGCGGGCCGAGGGCCCCAACCTTTGACCGCAACTGTCCCGTCCCCACCACCGCGATGATCTCGGCCCCAGCACGCAAAAGTGCGTGCTGCGGCCGAGATCATCACGTGGGGAGGTGGCTCGCCGTCGCTAGCGGCGCAGCGCGGCCTCGAGGGCGGCCGGTTCGGTCACCGGCAGGTCGCACACCATGCCCCGGCACACGTAGGCCGCCGCCATCCCACCGATGAGTGGACGGTCGGCCAGCAGCGGTTGGCCGGCCGCGTCCGGCGCGGCGGCGACCACCACCGCGCCCGGAGGTCGCAGCCGCCGCGCGGTGTCGGTCAACGGGCCGCCGTCCGGCTCGCCGACGACCGCCACCTGCACCGGGCCGTCGACGAACGCCTCGGCGGTGGCCAACGCCCAGCCGAGGAAGCGCGGCTGGTTGGTGCCGAATTCGGTCACCGCGCGCAGGACACTCTCGGCCGCACCACGATGGGTGGACGACCCGGTGAGCGCGGAGTAGGCGAGCAGCGCACCGGCCAGGGCGCTCGCCCCCGACGGCGCCGCGTTGTCGGTCGGATCGCGTGGTCGACGCACGAGTTGTTCGGCGTCGTCGGCGGTGTCGTAGAACCCGCCCTCGGGATCGGCGAAGTGCGCGAGCGCGACGTCGAGCAACTCCCCGGCCGCCGTCAGCCAGGCCGGGTCGGCGGTGGCCTGGTGCACCGCGAGCAAACCCTCGGCCACGTCGCCGTAGTCCTCGGCCACACCCGCTGCCGCGCCGACCTGCCCGTCCCGCGACGTCCGCCGCAGCCGGCCGTCGACCACGTGGCGATCGAGCAGCAGACGGGCGCAGGTGAGCGCGGCGTCGAGGTAGCGCGGCTCGCCCAACTGACCGGCCGCCTCGGCCAGCGCGGCGACGGCCAGGCCGTTCCAGGCGCTCACGATCTTGTCGTCGCGCGCCGGTTGCGGGCGGCGGGTGCGGGCCGCGTACAGCCGGGTCCGCAGCTCGCGCCACTGCGCCGGGTCGGCCGGATCGGCCAGCAACTGCAGCGTCGACGCGCCCTGCTCGAACGTACCGGCGGCGGTCACCTCGAACAGCGTCGCGGCGGCTTCGGCATCGGGCCCGAGGAACTCGGCGAGGTCGGCCGGCGTCCAGACGTAGGTCAGCCCCTCGACGCCGTCGGTGTCGGCGTCCAGCGCCGAGGCGAACCCGCCGTCGGGGGTGCGCAGGTCGCGCAGCAGGAAGTCCGCCGTCTCCCGCGCCACCCGCTCGGCCAGCGGCGACCCGGTGAGCCGGTGCCAATGCAGGTAGTCGCGCAACAGCAGCGCGTTGTCGTAGAGCATCTTCTCGAAATGCGGCACGACCCAGGCCTGATCGACGCTGTAGCGGGCGAACCCCCCGCCGAGCTGGTCGTAGATGCCGCCGCGCGCCATCGCCTCGAAGGTCGCCTCGGCCATGGCCAATGCGGGCGCGTCGCCCGTCCGTTCGTGGTGGCGCAGCAGGAACTCCAGCACCATCGACGGCGGGAACTTCGGCGCTCGCCCGAAGCCGCCGTGCGTGCGGTCGAACGTGGTCTCGAGCTGCCGCACAGCGGTGTCGAGATCGACCTCGGTGGGCAACGGGGCGGCGTGCGAACGGGGCGCCGCTGCCGAGGCCAGCGCGTCCACCACACGCTGCCCGGCCGCGAGCACCTCGACCCGATCGCCCTGCCAGGCCTGCGCCACCGCGCTGAGCAACGCCACGAACTGGGCCCGCGGGAAGTACGTCCCGGCGTAGAAGGGCGCGCCGTCGTGGGTGAGCAGACAGGTCATCGGCCACCCGCCATGCCCGGTCAGCGCTGTTGTCGCGTCCATGTACACCGCGTCGATGTCCGGGCGTTCCTCACGATCGACCTTGACGCTGACGAAGTGCCGGTTGAGCAACGCCGCGACCTGCTCGTCCTCGAACGACTCGTGGGCCATCACGTGGCACCAGTGGCACGCGGCGTAGCCGACGGACAGCAGCACCGGGACGTCGCGGCGCCGCGCCTCGGCGAACGCGGCGTCGCCCCACTCGTACCAGTCGACTGGGTTGTCCTGGTGCTGCAGCAGATACGGGCTTGTCGCTGCTCCGAGACGGTTCACCCGCTCCATGATTCCCGCCGCTCGTCCGCCGGCGCAGCAGGCCGCGTCAGTCGATCGGGGTCTGCCTGGATGATCTGCCGCTGGGGTGGCAGCGCATGCCATCCAGTTGGATCTTGTGCGCCGCGCTGTCGATACCACCTCGACTTCCGCGGACCACCACACAACCATCGCGGATCCACCACGAAGAGATACCCGGAATTCATGGCCGAACGATGCAGCGGAGGTGAGCAACTCGCAGCGCATCGCCGACCTACCGCTCGTCCTGCAGTTCCTCGCAGCCCGTAACAGCGACTAACTCACCGCCGACGTTGCGAAACACGTCGCGATCCCGCGACCTCGCTCACCCGGCTGCTCGAGTCGCATCCTAGAGACGCCCGATGGCCGCGTAGTCGGACTCGAAGTGAAGTCCAGCGCGCGATACCGGCGCGCCGACAACCAGTGGCTCAGCCAGGGGCAGATCGAGCTATCTGAGTAGCATTCGAGGTGCTACAATTCGTCGGTGGAGCGAATTGGCGTTCGGGAGCTGCGGCAGCACGCCAGCCGGTATCTGGATCGCGTCAGGGCGGGCGAGACGGTCGAAGTCACAGATCGCGGCAAACTGGTCGCGCTGCTCGTTCCACCGAGCCCGGCCCGAGGTGCGCGTGATCAGCTCATTGCGCAGGGGCGGCTGATTCCAGCGGCCGGGCCCGTGGCTGTGCCGGCCCGCGTGCGCCCCCGAGAGACGACCAGCGCCGTACTCGACGAACTGCGCGCCGAAGGCTCGTGAATTACTTCGACTCCTCGGCGTTGCTGAAGCTGCTGTTCGAAGAACCCGAAAGCGCGCAGCTGGCGGACTGGGTGTCCGAGCAGTCGGCCATTCCCGCAGTTAGCAGCGAGCTGGTGAAGATCGAAGTGGCTCGGGCAGCACGACGGCTGGACCCGCAGGTGTTGCCAGCAGCTCGACGCCTCGTCGCCCAACTCGACCTGATTCCCATGACGTCGGACCTGATCGAATCGGCTGCGGACATCGGCAGCGCCCTCCTCCGCAGCTTGGACGCCATCCACCTCGCGAGTGCCCTGTCACTTGGTGCAGCGCTCACGGCCTTCGTCGCCTACGACACGCGACTAACAACCGCTGCGCAGGACGCCGATCTGCCCATCGCCCAGCCCGGAGCAAGCTGACCAGGTCTGCCCACAAGCGGCCGGCGTGCGGGATCAGCTTGATCTCGAAGGCACCCCACCCGTCGCGGGTCGTAATGACGCGTCGACCTCGTTGCCGTTGGAGTCGCGCCATGAGTCGACCACGCCACGCTGTCGCTGGGCATAGATACGAAGGTCGCGGATGACAAGTGCCTCGAATGAAACCCCAACGCCCGAGGGTCGGCGACCAACGCAGCGCTGCCGATGTTGAGCGCCGCGGGCCCGAGCGACGGATCGACGAAGTAGAGGACCGGGCTGGTGCGCAGGCGGGCTCGGGAGCGCATGTGGGGGCGCCGAGCCGCTGAGTTGTCGAGCAGCTGGACGCGATCCAGGGCATCCAGATACCCGGCCAGTGTCTCCTTGGCGATCGGCCCGTCCGCACCGCCGACCGTCCTTGGCCAGTTCGCTGCCCTTGACGCCTGCCCGACTGCTCGGCCCAGCGAGGCCAGCAGTCGGCGAAATTGCGCGGATTGCGGCGAGGCCCGAGTGACTCAGGTCCGTGTCGTCGACGGTAGGCGTTCACCGTGCCACTCGTCGAGCCTCCGCCCATCGACCCGTCTCATCGCGCAGACGTTTGGGATGGGTTGAGCCCGCCACCACCGCGAAGACCGAGAACGGCGAGATCGGCCAGGCCCCACCGCAGGGTCGCGCAACCACCCGCGAACGGCACTACCGTCAGAACCTCGAGGAGCTGCCTGCGTCCAGTCGAAGCTGTAGCCGTCGTCCGTCGGGTTCAGATGAGTTCGGCCAGGCCGACGTGCTGCTCGAGGCCGCCGATCCTGATCACGATGGTCGCTTCGGCTCCGATTGCGTCGAAGTACGCCTTCATCGTTGATAGGAGGATATCCGGGCGCGCCTCCAGCCTGGAGACGCTGGTTTGTCGAATTCCCATCTTCTTGGCGACTTCGTTCTGGGTGAGGTGGGCGACCTGACGGATTGTCGCCAGGCCGATCTTGTGCGCCCGCTCCATCTGGTCGCGGGCCGCCTCGCGTCCAGCCAGGTCGTCGTTGATGCCGGGAATTGACTCCAGCGCGTCGAACACGTCATCGGCGGCGGCGAACTCATTCGTGCTCTGCTCAGTCATCGTCGTTTCCCCTCCTTCTCGGAGATCCATTTCTCGATCTCTTGATCAGCCCGAGGACCGACGCTTTCATAGAACAGGTCACCCATCGCAGCCTTGTCCGCCGCGAAGAGCACCACGACCACGACATCGGACTGCGGGTCGAACCAGCAGATGATACGGACCGCCATGTCCTGGTCGAACGGATGCGACAGTCGCCAAACGCGGTGCGTGCGGCTTTGCCGCACCCGCTTCAGCGTGGCCGTGTCCTCATCCGGTTCGCGGGCACCAACTTACGACCGGCGCGGCGCGCCGTACGTTGACAATGCGTTGCCTTGTGCTCACCCTTGGCTGACCGTCGCGGGGGGAGCTTGACGCCGATTCGCGAGCGCCGTTCGGCCGAGCGTTTGGGTATCGCCATGATTCGTGCGCGACGTAGCGGTGTCCGCGGCGCTGTGGCGATGATCGCTGCGCTGAGCCTGGGCGCTGGCCCGCTGGTCGTCGCCGGCGGCGCCGCGGCTGATCCGGCGGGGGCCGGCAATGACCCGGTCGCCACGGCACCGACCGCCCCGAACGAGCCGAGTGCGCCCGCCGCGCCGGCCGCCCCCGCCGACCCGGTGGTGATCGTGCACGTCGCGAGCCCGGCCGCGGTGCCCGCCGCGCTGCACCGGGCCGATCGCCAGCCCGGCGTCAGCGTCCGGCACGACTTCGGCGCGTTGAGCAGCTTCTCGGTCCGCATCGGCAAGGGCACCGAACGGGCCGCGATCGCGCACCTGGCCGCGCTGCCCGGGGTGACGGCGATCGAGAAGCCGGTGGTCCGCACGCTGTCAGCGGCCCCCACCGACGATCCCGGGCTGAACCATGAGCTGAGCTATCTCAACGCCGTCAACGCCCCCAAGGCGTGGGCGCAGCAGAAGGGGTCGGCCGCCATCCGGATCGGCATCGTCGACAGCGGCATCGATGTCACCCACGAGGATCTGAAGAACAAGATCGACGCGACGTACAACGCCGTCGATCACTCCGCGTCGGTGCGCGACACGATCGGGCACGGCACGTTCGTGGCCGGCGTTGCCGCGGCGCAGACCAACAACGCGGTGGGCGTCGCGGGCGCCGGGTACGACACGCGGATCCTGGCCGCCAAGATCACCGATAGTGACGGCTACGTGTCGATCGACGACGAGGTCGCCGGCATCAAGTGGGCGGCCAGCCACGGCGCGAACATCATCAACCTCAGCCTGGGCGGACCGGATTCCAGCGCCACCGAGAAGGCTGCGGTGCAGTACGCGCAGCAGCGGGGCGTACTTGTCGTCGCGGCGGCCGGCAACGACGGCGGGTCGGCGCGGGAATACCCGGCCGCGTACCCGGGCGTCATCGCCGTCGGCGCGACCGAGCCGAGTGCGCACGCGCGGGCCGCGTTCTCGAACTACGGGTCGTGGGTGACGCTCGGCGCGCCGGGAGTCGGCATCTACTCGACCGTGCCGAAGGGCGTGACCGACTACTTCGATTCGCCGACCGGTTATGACAGCGGCGACGGTACGTCGTTCGCGACGCCGATCGTCGCCGGCGAGGCCGCTCTGCTCAAGGCGCAGAACCCGGCCATGAGCCTGGCCCGGTTACGCGCGGCGGTGGTCGCCTCGGCCCACGGGTACGCGCGCCAGGGAATCGGGGCCGGCCAGGTCGACTTCGCCCTCGGTCTGGCCCATGTGCCACCGACCAGCACGCCGGACTCGGTTGTCGCCACCGGCACGTCCGATGTCGTCACGCTCACCGCGAACACCACGGCGCCCACGGTCGCCTTCCGCCTCGGCACCGGCAAGTACACCCGGCCCGTGACGGCGGTGACCGGCCAGGCCACCGTCAAGATCGCGACCTGGGGCTACGCCAACGGAGCCCAGGCCATCACCGCCGTCGACTGCACCGCGTACGGCGAATGCGGCTACTCGCACGCGACGGGCAGCGTCACGCTCGCGAACGCGGCCCCACAGATCACCAGTCCCGCGAGCAACGACACCGTCACTGGGCTGTTCGCCGTGCGCGCGTCACGCCCGGGTGGCGGAGCGGTGCGGCTGCTCCTCGACGGCCATCCCGTCGGATTCGACCCGAGCGCGCCCTACTCGTTCCAGTACAGCGCGAGCAGCCTGCGCGACGGCGCGCACACCTTGCAGGCCCGGCTCTGTTCGCCGGACGCCACGCAGTGCGCCGGCCCGCTATCGGCGCCGACCCCCGTCGTCGCGGCCGGCCTGCACCCGCGCGTGCGCTCGCTGGCGCCCCTGGTGTTCAGCCCCAACCACGACGGACGCCGGGACACCTCGACGCTCAGCTACACCCTGCCTGACACCGAGACCGTCCAGGCGCGCATCTACGACAACGCCCACCGCTTGGTGCGGGCGAGTTCGTTGGGATCACAACGCGCCGGCACGCACCAGTGGACGTGGAACGGCAAGACGAGCCGCGGCGGACGGCTGCGCGACGGGACGTACACGCTGGCGCTGGCCACCACCAGCGGCGCCCGGCGCGGGTGGGTCACGCACAACTGGTACCTCGACACCACCGCGCCGACACTCGCTCATCCCACCGGGGCCAACGTCCGCTTCTATCCCGTCCACGACGGCTACCGCGACGAGTTCCGGCCGACGACGGTGCTCGGCGACCGGGGCCGGCTGACGCTCACCGTCACCGACTCCAAGGGCCACCGGATACGTACGATCGCCGCCACTCGCGCACGAGGCCGGGCCTCGATCGCCTGGAACGGGCACGACAGCCACGGCCACCGCGCCCGGCCCGGGACCTATCACTGGACCTTGACCGTCGCCGACTCGGCCGGCAACACCCGGCACACGGGGTCGTACCGCGTGTACGTGTCCAGCAAGCGGCTCGTCACGACGACAGTGCCGGTGAACCGGCGCGGGAGCTCGGCAACCTCGGCCGGCGCCTCGGCCAAATGCGCCTACGCGCGGCGGCGGGCCTCATGGTTCGCGCACGGGCTACGGCTCAGCAACGGCTGCGCGGCGGCGGGATACGACATCGCATCGGCCAACTACTCGTTCGCGATCCCGGCGGCGATCCATTACCGCTCGCTGAAGCTGCGGGCCTACGGCTACTCCGTGCGCCATCCGTCGGAGATCACCTCGACGGTGCAGCGCACCGACGGCGGGTTCGGGGTGTCGAAGTACGTGCCGATCACCAAGCTCACACCACGCTGGTACACGCTGGCCACGGTCTCGCCGGCGGTGACGATCACATCGCACCATCGGGTGCACGCGACGATCATCCTCGACAGCACCTACCCGCACCGCAACGACTTCGACATCTGCACGATGCGGCTGCTGGTGTCGATGGACGTCCTGCGCTGAGACCGTCCCGACCCACGCGCAGGCGTCCTCGACAATGCGACCAACATTATTGACTGTCGTTCAACACGACGGTTAGGTTGACGGTATGGCGCAGACGAGCGACGGCGAGGACCAGCACCGTGAACACGAGATCGTCGTGTTCGGAGCGACCGGATTCGCCGGCCGGCTGACGGCCGAGTACTTGGCCCGCAACGCGCCCCCGGACTGCCGGTGGGCCCTGGCCGGACGCAGCGCCGACAAGCTGGCCGCGGTGCGCGACGACCTCGCCGCGATCGACTCGGCCTGCGCGCAGCTGCCCTTGTTGTCGGCCGACGTCACCGACGAGGCGTCGCTGCGCCGCATCGCCGAGGCATCCCGCGTGGTGATCACGACCGTCGGCCCGTACGTGCTCTACGGCGACGCGCTGGTGGCGGCGTGCGCCGCCGCCGGCACCGACTACCTCGACCTGACCGGTGAGCCGGAGTTCGTCAACACCAGCTACGTCCGCCACCACCGCACCGCACTGGACTCCGGTGCGCGCCTGATCCACGCCGCGGGCTTCGACTCGATCCCGCACGATCTCGGCGCGCTGTTCACCGTCGAGCAGCTGCCCGAGGGCGTCCCGCTGAAGGTGTCGGGGTATTTGCGCGCCTCCGGGGCGTTCTCCGGTGGCACGTTCCACTCGGCCGTGACCGCGTTCTCGCGACCGCGGCAGAACATCGCCGCCGCCCGCGAGCGCCGGTCGCTGGAGTCCCCCGTGACCGGCCGCTCGGCCCGCGCGGTGAACGGCCGCCCGCACCGCGACCCGGTCGACAACGGCTGGGCCGTGCCCCTGCCGACGATCGACCCGCAGATCGTGGCCCGCTCAGGCGCGGCCCTCGAGCGCTACGGGCCGGACTTCAGCTACTCGCATTTCGCATCGGTGCCCAACCTGCCGCTGGCGGTCGGCGGGGTCGTGGGCGTCGGGGCCTTGTTCGGCCTCGCCCAGGTGCCGCCCGCGCGCCGCGCCCTGCTCAACCGGATCCAGCCCGGTGACGGCCCGTCGGTCGACAAGCGCGCCAAGAGCTGGTTCACCGTCACCTTCGTCGGTACCGGCGGCGGCGAACGAGTGGTCACCCGGGTGTCCGGTGGCGACCCGGGCTATGACGAGACGGCCAAGATGCTGGCCGAATCGGCGCTCTCACTCGTCGCGGACGACCTGCCGACGACGGCCGGTCAGGTGACGACGGCAGCGGCCCTGGGCGATGCGCTGATCGACCGGCTGCGCAAGGCCGGCATCAACTTCGAGGTACTGGCCTGAGCGGTGACTGGCCGGAGCGGTACGTCGGTCAGTGGTGTTCGGGGTCGAGGTCCTCGTCGTCGGGTGGCCGTGGGAACTGCTGCGTCGCCGGCTGACCGGCCGGGGGCGCCGGCTGGGCCGGGGGCTGTTGCTGGGCCGGGGGCTGTTGCTGGGCCGGCGCGGCCGGCAGCCGAGTGGTCACGTCCGAAGGTTCATCGTTGCGCAGCGGGGGCAGCTGCGTGGTCGGCTCACTGTCCGGCGCTTCCCGGCGCGGCGGCGGGCCGTAGTACTGGTCCTGCCACGGCGCGCCGCCCGGGTCGGGCCCCGGTTCCGGATCACGACGCGGGCCGGCCGGCGGCGCGGCCGGTGGCAGGACCGCGTCGTCAGGCGCGCGCCGGGTCACGGGGGCGACGATGCCGAGCACGATGGCCACCACCAGGCCGAGCAGCAGCCCGGCGAGGAAGACGACCGAACCCGGCGACGTCGACCCGAACGAGCCCGCCTTCACCGTGCGCGTCCAGGTGACCGACGCGCAGGGCAACGTCGGCGAGGACCGCAAGGTGACCGAGGTGAAGTTCGACGGGCACGGCTG
>CAXTHY010000031.1:0-12517 GCA_964244175.1 uncultured Jatrophihabitans sp.
CCCCTGACCCCCACACTGCCAGTGTGGTGCGCTACCAGCTGCGCCACAGCCCCAATCTGCGCTCGGAACTGCGTCCCGAGCACCGACGGCAAAGACTACACGGCGCCGCGTGAGCCGAGCCCGGCACCCGGGCCGCAAAACGACACGCGGAACACGCCGACCCCCCTAATTACGGGGATTTCAGCCGCCAGGGCGATACTGGTCCCAGCACGCACCCAACGACCTAGAAGGAGACCTCGTGAATCGCAAGGAACTGGTGGCCGCCGTCGCCGATGGCGCAGACCTGGAGCAGAAGACGGTCGACGCCGTCCTGCGCTCCCTCCAGTCCACGCTCGAGGGCGCCGCGGCCAAGGGCGAGAAGGTCAGCGTCCCGGGTTTCTTCGCCCTGTCGGTCGGCGATCGCGCCGCCCGCGAGGGTCGCAACCCGGCAACCGGCGCGACCATCAAGATCCCCGCCGCCAAGACGGTGAAGTTCACCGCCGGCAGCGCTCTCAAGGACGCCGCCAACAAGAAGTAGGGCGCCCAGCACCGACGTCAAGGGTCGGCCCCGAGATGGGGCCGGCCCTTCGTCATGTCCGAGTTGGCCGGGACGCTAGCCCGCCGAGGACGACCCAGCGGGTGCGGACGCCGCCGATGTCGCCGGCTTCGTCGTGGTCACCGAGGGCGTCACCGCAGCCGACTTCGACGGGGGCGGCGTGGGAGTGGGCGTCTTCGACGGCACCGGCGCCGGGCCCTTCGCATCCGCCGCGGCGATCGCCTTCGTCACCGCGGCGAGGCTGGCCGTGACACCCTTGCCGTTGACCTTGATCGTCGGGGTGCCGTTGACACCGTCCTCGCTGGCCCGGTCGGTGATGGCCGCGACCAGCGCCTTGTGCTTCTCCGACGTGATGCAGGTGTCGAACGTCGCGGCAGCAGATCCTTTGATGCCCGCCGCGGTGGCGTACGCACGCAACTGATCGTCCGTCCGCCCGGAAGAGTTCTCCGCCGGCTGCGTCTGTTTCCCCTTGTACGTCCCGTACAGCACCTTGTGCAGCGCCACGAAGTCCTCGATCGAGATGTCGGACGCGCAGTACCCCGCATTGGCCGCGCGCGAGGAGTACCGGTTGCCGCCCGACGAATCGTCCAGGATCGAGATCATGTGGTAGCGGACCTGCGCCTTGTTGGCCCGCACGTCCGCGTCCAGCGTCGCGCCGGCCGACTTCTCGAACTCCAGGCAGACCGGGCACTGGAAGTCCTCGTAGACGTCAACGGTGGCCGCCGCCTTCTTGCCGAACACCACGCCGTTCCCGACCGACGCGTTCTTCGCCGCCAGGCTGCCCTCGATCTTGGCCCGGCTGCTCTGCACGCCCAGCCCGATCAGCGCGACCAATACGACGACGGCGGCCAGCGAGCCGTTCGTCCACCGCGTCCGCGACCGCGCGACCGCGCGCCGCTGCTCGAGCATCGCGTTGTACTTGCGCCGGCCCTGCTCGCTGCGCATCCGCTTGGCCGACGGCGTCTCGACGTGGTCGTTGCGGGCCATGAACTCGTCGGCCGACAGCCGCGTCATGCTCCACACGACGAGGAACGCGGCCAGGATCAGCAGCCCGATGTCGCGCAGGATGTCCCACGTGTAGTTCGTGCTCGTGGACGATCCGCCGCCGCCGAAGCAGCCGCACTCGAGCTTGATGCCCCGCGCCGCGGCCTGCACGAGCCCGATCAGAAACACCAGGAACAGCAGGCCGGAGACGATCGCCGCCAGCCGCACGACCAGGCCGATGATCAGCAGGATGCCGATCGCTATCTCGATCACCGGCAGCCCGTACGCGATGGCTTCGGACAGCCATTCCGGCGTCGCGTCGTAGGCGCGCACCGTCTGCAGGAACGTCCGCGGCGAATGCAGCTTCGCCAGCGCGGCCCAGATCCAGATGACGCCGAGAACGAGGCGGACCAGCGTGCCGACCCAGGGACGAGTTGCGTTCCAGCTCACGAGCGACGATTGTGCCCCAACCACGTCAGATCTTCCCGGCCGCCACCAGCGGCAGGTCGTGGATGATCTGCTGCTGCTCGGTGGAGCTCTCGACGAACGTGACGTGGGCGAAGTTGTCCGGGCCGTAGAGCAGCAGCTGCGCGGAGTGTGTCTTGCCGCCGTCCTCGGCCACGATCACCTGCGCGGCCGCTTGCGCGGCGTCGATCTCGGCCTGCGTCCCCCGCAGCCCCACCCAGTGCGCCTTCGAACCGGTCGAGAAGTTCGACAGCCACTTCGCCAGCACCGGTGCGGTGTCGTGCTCGATGTCAGTGGTCACGAAGACGACCCACGTCTGGCGCGCCACCGCCGCCGGCACCTTGCGCAGCGCGAGCATCGCGTCGGCCATCTCCTCCGGGCAGATGTCGGGGCACTGGGTGTAGCCGAAGTACAGCAGCGTCGGGCGCTTGGCCGTCACGGTCGCGAACGCGAAGGGCTTGCCCGCCGTGTCGGTCAGCGTGAAGGGGGGCCGCGGCCGGGCCGGGTCGACTGCCGCGCCCTGGAACGTCCCACCGCCGCCACCGGCCTGCAGGTCGGAACCCGACGCGCCGCCACTGGACGGGCGGCCTGAGGACGTGCACGCCGCGAGCAGCAGCACGAACAGGGCGGCGACACAGCGGCGGATCACGAGTGAGCTCCTGACGGTGCGGAGGAACCGGTGGGCGCCGGGGCACCGACCGCGATCACCGGCGCGACCACGTCGATCGGTCCGGCATTGCTGAAGTCCAGCTCGATGTTGACGTGCTGGCCCGCGACGAGCCGGCCGTACACGTGCTCGATCATCACGTGCGCCTTGCCGGTCGACAGCACCAGGCTGCCATGCGCCGGTATGCGGACGCCGTTCACGGCCGCGCTCATCGACCCGTCGGGCGCCATGGTGTGCAGCTCGGCGCTGGCCCCGGCGCCGGTGAGCACGCCGGTCAACCGATCGGGCGTGCCCGTGGTGTTGCGGACGGTGAAGTACGCGGCCGCGGTCTGGGTCGGCGGGACGGGCGCGCGCACGTAGGCGCCGCTGACCACGATCGGGTCGGTGGCAGCCGTGGGCCCGGACGCGGACGACTGCGGCATCGCCCCGCGGATCAGCCCCGTCACGCCCAGCAGGGCCACCACGACACCGGCCGCCAGCCCCGGCCACGGCAGCCTCATGACGCCGCGCGCCGGGCCCGCGTCACGAAGGCCACCCCCAACGCCGCCGCGGCCAGCACGAGCGCGACGATCGACAGCACGATCGGCCCGGTATTGGAAGAAGACGACGACCCGCCCGACGACGACGCACCCGACGAGGACGCCGCCGCCGGGTGCTCGGACGATGCGGCCGCGAGCGTCAGCACCGGCGCCGGGTGCTCGGGCTCGGTCGTCGAGCCGGGCGCCGCGGTCTCGATCCAGCGCACCACGCTGCCGTCGGCGTAGGTCTGCACGGCCTTGAACGCGATCGACGCGGCGTCGGGCAGCTGGCCGGCCAGGATCGTGAACGACCCGAACTCCCCGGGCTTGAGGCCCTGCCCCGTCGCCGCCGTCCAGGTGATCTGCGCGACGGCCGAGGTGATCTCGCCGTCGTCGGTCTTGATCGGCTTCGCCAGCTTGGCCGTCTTCTCGACGTGCGTCCATCCCGGCATCGGGTCGACGTCGACCGAGGCGATCGGGGTCTGGGCCGGGATGACGACGGTGAGGCCAGTGGTGGCGACGTCCTTCTCCACGGGCACCCGGAACGTGATCAGCTGGTCGCTGCCGCCGCGCGTGGCCTGCGGCGCGCTCACCGTCACGTGCGCACCGGCCGGCCCGGCCAACGCGAAGATCGCGGCCAGGAAAACCACTACCAGCAGGCAGATTCGAGTCCTCAATGCATCTCCAGGGTGACGTCGGTGGTGGTGGCGTCGAAGGCGGAGGTGGTGACGACAAGGTCGATCTCCCACTTGCCCGCCACCGGCAGGGTGACCGTGCCGTCGAATGCGGCGTCGCCGCGGCGCACGAGCTTCACCGGCAGCGGCCCGATCTCGGCCGAGGCTTGGGTGGCCGTAGCGGTGATCGTGCTGGCCCGCGCCCCGCCGTCGAGGGTCAGCGTGAGATCGACCGGGCCGTGCGTGCCTGGGTCGATGCTGACCGTGACGGACCGGCCGTCGCCGAGCGGTGCGGTCGCCGTCACCGGTTCGCGGTTGTCGGCCGCCAGCGCTTCGGGCCCTCGCGGCTGGGCGACGAGCACGGCGGTGAAGCCGAGCACGACCAGACCCACCAACGCCTCGACGTAGACCGAGCGGCGCAACCGTTCGTGCCCGACCCAGTCGTCGAGTTCGTCCGCGCCGTCAGACTCGTCCGCGCTGTCAGACTCATCCTCGTCAAGCAGCGCGGCATCGGTCATCGCGTACGCCACCACGCGCCGGCGCACCACCCGGCGCGAGATGTTGCCCAATGACAGCAATGCCGCGAACAGCACGATCTTGGCCACGACCAACAGTCCGTATCTGGTGCCGAAGATCGCGTCGAGGCTGCCGATCCCCCGCCAGGCGGCGTACGTGCCGGTGACGGCGAGCACGACAACGGAGGCGAACGCGACCGTCGAGAACACCGGCAGCACGTCGTCGAGCTCGGCCGGCTCGCGCCGCGGCAACACCGCCGCCACGAGCATGATCAACCCCCCTAGCCAGAGCATCATCGCGCTGACATGCAGCGCATCCAACGGCACCGACACCCAGGCCGGCGAGGTCGAGGCACCGTGCCCGGACGCCGCGAACGTCGCCGCCACCCCGAAGCCGAGCACCCCGGCCAGGCCCGCCGACGCGGCCGGCAACCGTCGCGGCTGCAGCGTCCGGGTGAACAGCAGCGCCAGTAGCCCCAGCAGCACCAACCGCGCGCAGTGCAGCAACCCGTAGTCGGTGTGCAGCGTCGCGTCGGTGAGCGACGCACTGATCCCCGACAGCCCGCGTCCGGCCGCATACGGGCCCTCGGTGATCAGCTCGAGCGCGGCGCCGACGACTGCGAGCCCCCAGCCGGCCCAGACCAGCCGGCGGGCCCGGCGATCGTCGCGGCCGGCGGGCCAGATCGTCAGCAGCAGCCACGCCCCGCCGAGCAGCGCCAGACCGGCGTAGGACACCCACCGCACGACGGCGAAGGCCGCCCCGGTCACCTCATCCGACGCGCTGGCGGCGAGCGTGCCGTGCGCCAGGGCCCCGGCGCCGACGACGAAGCGGATCGTGCCCGCCACCGGATGCGAGTCGGCCGACACGACCCGGAAACTGACCGTGTAAGTACCGTCGCTCAAGCCGCTGCGCAGGTCGGCCGCGACCTTGGCGTCGTCACCGCCTGGGTGGTACGCGGCGCGGGCGTTGGCCCGCCGGCCGGCCTGGTCGGTGACATTCAGGTAGCCGACGCCGCCCAGGCCGACACTCTCGTCGAAGGTGATGCTGACGGTGCGGGGCACCGCGTTGAGCCGCGAGCCGTCGGGCGGACTGGACGCGACGACGGTGGCGTGCGCGGCCGCCGGCGCAGCCAGCAGCAACCCGGCCCCGAGCAGGCCGAGCAGCAGCAGGCAACAGCGACGGATCACGCGCCGATCACGCCACCGTCCGCAACGGGGCTTCGCCGGTGTCGTCGCCACTGGCGGCGTTCCAGCGCCCGGGTGGCAGCGCGCGCTCGGCCCGATCGAGCAGCACGAGCAGCACCAGACCGATCAGCGCCCCGGCGTGCGTCGCCAGCCGCTCGACGCCGACCGCGCCGTCGGCGATGTCGCGCGCCGACAGGGCGCCGAGCACGACCAGGAACGTCGCCAGCAGCGGGATCAGCCCCGCAGCCCGGCGCGGTACCAGCGCGGCCGCGGCGAACGCGGCGCCGATGGCCAGGTTCCAGGCGGCGGCCTCGTGCGCGGCGTGGGCCGACATGGCCATGCCGAGCGAATCGCCGGTCACGGCCGGCAGGCCGACGACCAGTTGGGCCAAACCGGCGATCAGCAGCGCGACCCGCAGCCACCGGCGGCGGCGGGCCACCCGGCGGGCCGGCAGTGCGATGTGCGCGGCGATGTCGTCGGACAGATCGGGCACCGGCCGTACATCCATGCGGGTCAGCCGGGTGGCCCGGGCGGCGTCTTCGGCCCATCGGGCACAATCGGCACAGGACGCGAGATGCCCGTCGAGTGCCGTGGCGGACAAGCCGAGCGGCTCGCCGTCCAGCCGGGCCGACACCGCTTCCCGAAACCGTTCACACCTCACGCTGGTACTAGTCGAACGGGACCGGCAGGAAGTTCCCGCAGTGCAGCAGTTCACAGCAGCGAGTCAGAAGGCGGAGATGGACGACCACGACGGCGCGCCCGACCGCATCACCGCGGCGGCGTTGCGCGCGCGCCGCGGCGACGCGGTGGCCGCCACCGATTTCGTCCGCGCCACCCAGGCCGACGTATGGCGGTTGTGCGCCCACCTGGGCAGCCCCGCGCAGGCCGACGACCTCACCCAGGAGACGTACGCGCGGGCGTTCGCCTCCCTGCACCGCTTCGGCGGCCGCTCGGCCGCGCGCACCTGGCTGCTGTCGATCGCCCGCCGCACCTGTGCCGACGCCGTGCGCGCGGCGCAGCGCGCCCGCCGGGCCCCTACGTCGGTGCCCGAGGCCGTGGCCGACCACGCCGGCTCGGTAGCCATGCGCACGCTGATCGCCGGGCTCGAACCCGAGCGCCGGGAGGCCTTCGTCCTTACTCAGGTCGTGGGGTTGTCCTACGCCGAGGCCGCCGACGTGTGCTCGTGCCCGCTGGGCACGATCCGCTCGCGCGTCGCGCGCGCGCGGGCCGACCTGGTGGCCGGCCTCGGCGGCGCCGGCGCGCGCCGCGAGACCGGCTGAGCCGAGCGCGTGAACGCGGCCCGCGACTATGCCGAGTTGCGGGTCGCGCGGGTGACGAAGTGTTCGGCGACGAACGACATCGTCGGAATGGTGCCGGCGAGCATCACCAGCGCATAGCGGGCCAACGGCCAGCGCAGCCGGAATCCGAGGATGCCCGTAACGATGACGTAGACGAGGTAGAGGTAGCCGTGCGCGACCCAGAGGATGCCGGTCGCCGGCTCCATGTGCAGGTTCGTCGTGTACTTCAGGATCAGGGCGGTGGTGCCCGCCAGCAGGACGACGCCGGTGACGAACGCCATCACCCGGTAGCGCAGCAGGGCACCACCGGTCTGGGCTGCGGTCTCGGCCGGCACCGGGGGCTGGCGGACGTCGAAGACCGACCGGCCCAGGTTGAAACCCTCTTGGGTCACTGCGCGTCCTCTGCGTCCTTCGCGGCCAGGGCGGCGAGGTAGTCGTTGTACGCGGCGTGTACGGAATCGGTGCTGCGCGGCGGCGTGGTGGGCATGACGTAGCGACGGTAGGCGACGGGGGCGCCGGCTTGGGGGTCGGGCTCAGGCCGCGCGAGGGCGAGCACCCCGCCCCGGCGGGCCGCGTCCCGGATGAGCCGGCCCCAGAAGAAGACGGCGAACGCACTGAACAGCCACCACTGCAGGGCGTAGCCGAAGTTCTGGATGCTGAAGTGCTTGGCCTCGGAGACGTGTAGTTGCCAGCGGCCGAGCAGCACCATCGTCACCACCAGGACGATCGTGAACGCGTGCAGCACGAACCACCGCGGCCTGAGGGCGAAGCGGTATCGGCGCACGGTTCCACGGTACGGGGTGCCGGCGTAGCCTGCGCTGGCGTTGGACGAGGGGTGCTGGACGGCTCAAGCGCGGCTATTTGTGCTCGAACGCGCGTTTGATATTCTGCTGACGTGACCGGGTTCCAACCCTCGCTGCTCGACTGCGGCCCTGCGGTCGAGGTCGGCGCGCTGGACCCGCGGGTGCAGCGCACCGCGCTGACCGAGGGCGCGTGGGTCGACGTGTGCCCGCGGTGGATCACCGGGGCCGACACGCTGTTCGAGCGGCTACAGCCGGCCGTGCCGTGGCAGGCCGAGCGGCGGCCGATGTACGACAAGGTGGTCGACGTCCCACGTCTGCTCAGCTTCTTCGACGAGCACGCGACGCTGCCCGATCCCGCGCTCGCCACGGCCAAGGCCGCCCTCGACGCGTACTACGCGCGCGAGCTGGGTGAACAATTCGCCACCGCGGGCCTGTGCCTCTACCGCGACGGGCGCGACTCCGTCGCCTGGCACGGCGACCGCATCGGCCGCGGCAACACCCACGACACCATGGTCGCGATCATCGTGCTCGGCGCCCCGCGGCCACTGCTGCTGCGGCCCCGCGGCGGTGGCCGTGCCTTGCGCTTCGAACTCGGGCATGGCGATCTCCTGGTGATGGGCGGGAGCTGTCAGCGCACCTGGGAGCACGCGGTGCCGAAGACGGCCAGGCCGGTCGGCCCCCGGATCAGCGTGCAGTTCCGTCCTCGCGGAGTGCGCTGACCGGTGGCATTTGACGATCGGCGCGACCGGGTGGGGAGCATAGTTGCCACGTGCCTGATGCTGTGGGGGAAGTCCCCGCCCTCTCCGACGACCAGTGGCGCCGAGCGCTGCACGACGTGCTCGACGACCCGACGCTGCTGACAATGCATGCGCAGCCGATCGCGGAGCTGACCAGCGGCGACATCGTCGGCTACGAGATGCTCAGCCGCTTCCGCGGACCATGGCGCGCGGCGCCCGATCTCTGGTTCGGCGCGGCCGAACGGTGGGGCGTCAACGCCACACTGCAGAGCCAGGCCCTGGCCGCCGGGATCGCGGCCCGGGCCCAACTGCCCCCGAACACCTTCCTGACCGTCAACGTCGACCCCCATCTGCTGACCCATCCGGAGATCGCCGCAGTGCTCACCGGCACCCCGGATCTTTCCCGGTGGTCCTCGAGCTGACCGAGCACACCCAGGCCGACGACCAGGCCGCCAGCGCGGGCCTGTTGGCGACGGTCCGCGCCGCCGGCGGCCGGATCGCCATGGACGACGCCGGCACCGGCTACGCCGGGTTGAGCACCCTGCTGACGCTGCGCCCGGAGATCGTCAAGCTCGACCGGGAACTGATCACCGGCCTCGACCGGGATCCGGTCAAACGCGCGCTTGTCGAGGTCTTCGGCGACCTCGCCGGCCGGATGGACGCCTGGGTACTCGCCGAGGGCATCGAAAACCACGCCGAACTCGACAGCCTCATCGCCCTCGGCGTGCCGCTGGGGCAGGGATTCGCCCTGGCCCGGCCCGCTGCCGAAATGCGGACTGGCCTGGACGATGCGCTGGCCGGCCACATCCGGGCCACCGCGGCCCGCACGTCGTTGCAGCCGCACGTGGCGAGCCTCATCCGGCCCGCTCTCGTCGGCAGCGATCCGGACCGCGACGACGTCCTGCTCGCCCCCAACGGCCAGGCGGCGCAGGTCCGCGAGCAGAACCAGCCGCCCCGCCCCGCCCCGCAACGCTGGGCGCCGGCGATGACGGTGGCGCCCAGTGCCCCGCTCACCGACATCGCCCGCCGGGCGATGGCCCGCGCTGCGACCCACCGGTTCGCCCCGCTGGTGTGCACCGACGCTCAGGGCGTCGTCGTCGGCCTGCTCCAGGTGGACGACCTGGTATCTGCCCTTTGCGGCTTAACTCAGGGCGTGCGCGACCGATGAGCGAGTACAACGCATTTCTAGTACGGAGGAATTTATGAAGAGCTTCCGATGTGGCGACGTCGTCCCCGGCTGTACCCGTGCATTCAGGGGTATGGAGGACGACATCCTCGCCCAGGTGGCCGAGCACGCCCGGCGTGATCACGGGCTGCCCGACGTTCCGGCCGAGCTGGTCACCCAGGTCCGCGCCGCCATGGTCCCTGTCGCCGCCTGATAGACGCGTAGCGCGTCCGTACGGGTCCTGAGAAGGGACAGGCGGACCGGAGACAGACAGCGGACCGCCCGCACCCATTGGGGTGCGGGCGGTTCTGTGTGTCACCTGTCGGGCTGAGTTCAGCGGCGGTGGCCGAAGTCAGTGGTCAGCCAGATCTTGTGGTGCGCCTGGTCGATGTAGACATCCACACCGACGTTGGTGAAGTGGGTGCTCAGGATGTTGAGACGGTGACCGTTGTTCGGGGCCTTCTCGTTGTACATCCACTTTTGGAGCTGGAGCACTCCGGCGGTGTTGATCTGCGAGTTCCAGGCGATGTTCTCGCCGGCCGCGCTCCACTTGTAGCCGGCCGCGGTGACCCGCTTGGAGAAGTAGGCCTCACCGGGCAGCTGGTGCGACATCGCGTTGAAGCGCGCCATGGTGAGGTCGTGTCGGCGGGCCGACGTCTGGAGCTGCGTGCTCATCGTCAGCGCCTTGAGGTGGTGCACCTTGCGCTCGGCGTTGAGGGTCTTCAGGACGGCCTGGCCGATGTTGGCCTCGTACTGGGTCCGGCCGTGCGTGGTGGCTGCGGACGCCGACTGCGGAATGCTCAGCAG
Organism: uncultured Jatrophihabitans sp.; assembly: GCA_964244175.1. GTDB lineage: Bacteria > Actinomycetota > Actinomycetes > Mycobacteriales > Jatrophihabitantaceae > Jatrophihabitans. Next base: position 10,354 of record CAXTHY010000031.1, read on the forward strand.
CGTTGCGACCAGGCCGAGCAGCAGCGCCAGAACGACGCTGCGGACGAGGCCGAACCGCGACCGAGCGGCGGGCGCAGAATCCGCGGAAACCGGGATGTTCTGCGCGGCGGCCGGGGCCGAGGGGGCGAAAAAGGCAATAGCCATGACAAACACGTCCAACTGGAATCGACTTACTCAGCGGGTCAAGAGCCCTTGAAACTTGATCCCTTGGGTGACCGCTTGGTACTGCGCGATCCAACCGAGCGGTGACTACGTTGCGTAGTCACTTCGGGTTTCCGGTGAGTCCCCACCCGCCGTTAGGCCTAATAGTCCTTTACCCTCTAGTCGAAGGTCCTTCACACGAAGCGAACATCTAATTGCGGAGAGTGACGAACCGGTAGGTCGGTTCAGCGGGCTCTCGAGGTGTCCGCGGCGGCGATTCGAGCCAGCTGGGCCGCGGTCAGGCCGCGGGTGCCGCTGCTGCCGGACCCGGCCCGCAGGCCGGCCAGGTGCAGGTTCAGGTGGCGCTGCCAGGCGTGCGGCGCGACGGCCCCGCTGGTCTCGACCACTCCGCGCAGCGCCCAGATGGTCGTCATGACGTCGCCGAGCACGACGTCGGAGCCCACTTGCCCCGCGTCCCTGGCCTGCTCGAGCAGCTCGGCGATCAGCCGGCGCAACGTCTCGGCCCCACATTCCGGCGACGCATGGCCCACCAACATCCGGGCGTAGCCCCGGTGCTCAGCGAACGAGGTTCCCAGCGTCCGCAGGAAATCGGCGAGTCCCGTCCCGTCGCCGCGGGCGAGCCCCGCCCGGGCCGCGGCGATCAGGTGCGCATAAATGGCGGTGACCAGCGCGTCGACGAGGGCTTCCTTGTTCGGGAAGTGACGGTAGACGGTGCCCACTCCGACACCGGCCCGGGCCGCGATCAGCTCCATCGTCGCCTCGGTACCCGCCTCGGACAGCACGGCCCGGGCAGCCTCCAGGACGGACTGCTGGTTGCGCACGGCGTCGCGGCGCATCGGACGGGGCGCCGGGACGCTCATTCCGACTTGTCCCCGACCACCGTGCCGCCCGCGACCACCGCGAGCTCGGCGTGCGCGGGCTCCTCGTCCGAGCCGGCCACCGCGCCGCCCGCGCCGACCCGCGAGGTCGGGATGAACAGCGCCGCCACCGCAGCGACGATCAGCGCACCGGCCAGCATCGCGAAGCCGATCGTGTAGCCGGCCTCCTTCGGCAGGCCATCGCGGTCGAGGCTGGAGGTCACGATGCTGGCCATCACGGCCGCGCCGACCGACCCGCCGATGGTGCGGATGTTGGCGTTCATGCCGCTGGCCACACCCGTCTGGGCGGGCGGCACGGCATTGACGATCAGGGTGGACATCGACGAGAACACCAGGCCGAACCCGGTGCCCATGATGGCCAGGGCGATGTAGAGCTCCCAGGTCGCGCCGTGGGCGAAGGCCAGGATCGCCATCGACACCACGCCGATGAGGCAGCCGGCGATCACGAGCACCTTGCCCCCGACGCGATTGGCCCAGCGTCCGGCGTAGAGGCCGACGAAGAACATCGTCACCGACGACGGCAGCATGATCAGCCCGGACTGGCTGATCGTCGCGCCCAGTCCGTAGCCGGTCGACTTCGGCGTCTGGACGAACTCGGGCAGGAACGCGAACACGGCGTACATCCCGATGCCGATCAGGAACGCGACCAAGTTGTTTGTCCACACGGCCGGTAGCCGCATCATCGTCATATCGATCAGCGGGGTGGCCGCGCGCGTCTCGGAGACGACCCAGGCGACGGCCAGCACGATCGCCGCGACGATCAGACCGACGACCTTGCCCGATCCCCAACCCCAGCTCGGCGCCTCACTGAGCGCGAGCAGCAGCGCCACCAGCCAGGCCGACAGCAACAGGGCCGGCAAGACGCTGATGCGGCCGGGAGTACGAACCGGCGACTCGGGCACAAAGAAGTGCGCCGCGAGGGCCGCGGCGATCGTCAGGATCATCGGCAGCCAGAACAGCCAGTGGTAGTCGAGTGCATCAACGATCGGGCCGGCCACGACGATGCCGAGCCCGGCACCGACCGCGGTCAGCGAGGCGATCACGCCGACGGCGGTGGACACCTTGGCCTTCGGGAACTCGTCGCGGATGATCCCGAACGCGAGCGGGAGCACACCGCCGCCGAC
>CAXTHY010000031.1:12527-15910 GCA_964244175.1 uncultured Jatrophihabitans sp.
GCCGACTCCCTGGATCACCCGCGCGACGATCATGACGCCGATGTTGGTGGCAACTGCGGCCAGCAGCGAACCGATCGACAGCGCGATGAGCGTCGCGACGAACACCCGTTCCTTGCCGATCATGTCGCCGAGCCGGCCCATGATCGGTGTGCAGATCGAGGCCGAGAGCAGGTAGGCGGTCAGCACCCAGGTGACCGTGTTCTGGGTTGTGTGCAGGTCAACCTGCAGCGTCGACAGCACCGGAATCACGAGCGACTGCAGCAACGCGAACGCAACGACGGCGGCCGCCAGCACGGCGAAGGTGACTTGGTAGTGCGACCGCTTGGTCTCTGAGGCCATCTGTCTCTCCCTGGTCGTAGCGGAATCTATCTTCCGCTACGGCACAGGCGGCGCTTACCTCCAGGGTCGAATTGTGGCGCGGACCACGAGCGTTGTCAGACCCCGCTCGTACCGTCCGGCCCGTGGGTGCGGTGACCGACGTCCTTAACCAGCCAGTCCTCGTCCGGACGGTCTGCGACTTGGGGTGCCGCGAGCCACTCGGCCACCGACGCTCGACCGCCGCCACTTCACCGTTGTCCGGCCCCGCCACATCTACGCGTTCACTCTGCTGCCCGAGCACAAATACGTACGTCGCTCGATGATCTTGGACAGCGAGCACGGCATGGTGCGCCGCTTCGCGAGCGTCGCCGAATCCGAATCGGAAAATGAGGACGGCTACTTCGCTGCACGGCCGGCCACCACCGCTGCGTGATGACCAGCCATGCATTCGCGAGTGGTCCTGACGGGAATAAGTTCGAACCGCCGAGAGGCGTTCGTCCGCTTGGTTCGTCAATCGCACCAGGCTCAGCGTCGCTCTGACGCCAGCGCAGCCCGGAGGGTACAAAATCGACTCTCGCTCGAAGACATCGCCAGGGTTGTGTGGGACTACGAGGAGGGAGCCGGCACCACCGTGCTCGCCGCGCAGTTCGGAGTACACCGCAGCACGATCCAGCGCCTACTGCGCGCCCACGGCGTCGTCTTTCGCAGACGCGAGAAGATCTGAGCCGATGCGACGCATGACCTACGCGCAGACGATGGTTTAGGCGCCGAGCAGTGCTGGTGTCCACGATTGCTCCGTCGCGTAGCCGGCCTCTTCAGGTCGCCCGAGTTCGTGATCTTGATCGAGTGTGTTGATCTTGACATTGTCGTCGTCTGGCGCGGGCGTGGTGGATCGCCCGGCTAGCTGTCGACCTGCTTCTTGCTGATCCGGCTCGGGAGCGGCACCTTATAGGCGCGCATCGCTGTCGCCACGTCCTTCAACCCCTCGGTCGTGCCCGTCTCCTTAACGACGAACCGGAGGAACACCAGGTAGGCCACGAAGCACAGCGCGGCGATGATCGCCACGGCGACCAACGCCCACCCGAAGTACATCGCGGCCTCCACCGGTTCGTCCGCGAATCAGTTCTCGGCGTCGGCGCACGAGGCGACCTGCGACGACCCGACGGCTCCCATGCCGACCACGGCGATCGTCATCGGGTCGGGCTTGAGCAGCGCCTCCATTTCGGCGGCGACCTCGGCCATCTTCGCCATGAGGCTGTAGATGGTCGGCGGCAGCGCCTTCGGCGTGCGGATGATGAACTCGATCTCGCCGCCGTCGATGGGCCAGGCCTGACGCAGCGCGACGGGGACGACGGGGACGACGGGCTCAGCGGGAACAGTAGCGGCAGGAGCGCGCAGCCCGAGCACCGTGCGGGACGCCTCGGACGCCGCGCGCACTACGTCCTCCTCGGGCATCGTCGTGTACGTCCTGTCCTCGTCGGCAGCGTGGCCGGCCATCTTGAATACGTCGTCGCGCGGCACAAGGGTCACCTTCGTGCCGTCGAACTTGGCCAGCCCAGCAAACACTGCGCTCTCGATGAAGCTGTCCACGAACTTGTCGGCCTGCTCGGACGCGACGCCGTGGCGCATGACGACGGTCGTGCGGACCCGCTGCATTTCGAGCGGGGTGTCCTTCGCGCTGTCGTTGTAGAGCGTGCCGAACACCCGGCAGGACTCGAACGCGGCCAGCAGCAGTTCGCGCGCCTGCTCGTGCTCGGGCGCTTCCAGGACCAACTGCTGCGCGAGCTCGCTCAGCTGCACGCGGTCCTTATCGCCCCGGACGAGCAGGCCCCAGTCGCGCAGGGCGGCGAGCTTGGTGCGGAAGGCCCCGCTGTTGGCGGTGGAGTGGCCGAGGTACGCGGCGGCGGCGTCATGGGTGTGGTTCGGCCCGTGCTGGCCGATCGTGACGATGGCGTCGACCGACTCGCGCAGCGGCAACTGCGGGAAGCCGACGCTGCGCCGCTTGGGCTCAGCGGCCGGTGCGGGCGGGGTGGTCTGTTCGGTCATGATCTCTCCTAACGAACTGTAGGACGTCAGTCTATGTACGGACTGACGTACGTGCAACCGGCGTCCCTGCCCGTCGGGCCGCTCGCCATCGTCGCGCCGACCACTGACATCAGCATGAGCACTGCCCGCACGGTGGCGCAAATGGGCCTGTGGACGAGTCTGTGGACGCCACGGGTCCAACTTGGATCGACCGGTGGACAATCTGTGAACGTCCATGTGGATACTCGTGTGGACAGGAACGACACTGCTGTAACTAGCGGACCCACGTTCATCCGGCCTTGTGGACGCAGGAAACTTTGCCAGCGCGCCCGATACGAGCCATCCGCCTCTGGGCGAACACCCGGACGGGGCCGAGGATGTGACCCCACCGCCTACAGCGAATCGATAGCCACGCAGCCGTCGCCCTCGCCGGACTTCACGACGACCGACACGGGCGAGCGGACGAGTGCCCCTGCTGCTCCAGTGAGAGCGCGTCGAACTGGCCGCCTAGCTAGCTAACCGGCCCCAGGATCCGGTCGGTCCCAGTCCAGGGCGCTCCTCTCCACCGGTGTGGCATACTTGGGTCATTGCTCCCCGCCTTCCCTCACGGGATTGGCGGGGCTTTTTCATCCGGGGGCCCGATGACTGAACGCGTCGCCGTGTTTGTCGACTACGAGAACGTGCACCGCACTGGTCACAGCCTGTACACGAACTACGGCACCCCGCTCTACAGCACGGTCGTCGACCCTCTCAAGCTCGCCAAGCGGATCGTCGAGCGCCGCAGGTTCGCCAGCGAAGTCGCCGACGTCCATGTGTTCCGCGGCCGGCCGCTCCCGCAGTTCCAGCCAGAGGCGCGCAGCGCAAACGATCAGCTAGCCGACGCATGGGAAGCGGACGGAGCGCACGTCGTTCGCCGCGACCTCAAGTACGTCACTCATGACGACGGCTCTTGGCGTGCGGAAGAGAAAGGCATCGACGTCGCGCTGGCCATCGCCGCGATTGAGTCCGCGATGGATGGCAGGTTCGACGTGGCCGTCGTC
>CAXTHY010000031.1:15920-23333 GCA_964244175.1 uncultured Jatrophihabitans sp.
CAACGACACTGATCAACTCCCGACTCTGGAGTTGTTGTTCCACAAGCTCCCGCCCAAGGTAGAGATCGCGTGCTGGACGGGCGCGAAGCCACTCTGGTTCCCGGACATGCTGAGAGCCATCCCATCCCGCAAGCTGCCGTTCTGCCACTTTCTCGGCGAGGCCGACTTCAACGCGTGCCGCGACTATCGCGTTGCCCTCAGCTGAGTGTCTCTTCGTCATCCTTGGCCGTCAGGGCTAAGACAAGGTCGGCTTCTGCTCTCAGAAGCCGACCTTGTCTGTAGGAGTGGAGGTGGCGGGAATCGAACCCGCGTCCTCCGTCGCTTCAGCAGGGCTTCTCCGGGCGCAGTGTGCGTCGTCTCTCTCGGCCCCGACGATCATGCACACAAGTCGTCAGTGACAGGCCCAGCCGCTGTGGGTTGTCCCGTCCTCCCCCGCGGCCGGTGGGGACGGTAAGTCACCTAGCTGATGCCAGCGACCGGGGCGGTGACAAACCCGGGCTGACAGACTTGCTCAGGCTGTACTAGGCAGCGAGAGCGAAGTCAGCGCGATTGGAATCGGCGCTTATTTTTGGTGCATCGCTTTTTTAACGAGGTCAGCAATGCAGTCCTCGGCCCGCTTCCCCTGCCTCGACGCACGGAGTCGAGACCATTCACCCCCCAGTTGCTGGAACGTCGTCCAGGGTAGTCGACCCCGGCAAGCTCAGGCGGCGGGCAGCAGTCGGGCCCCGTTCGTCCAGCACACGGCCCGCAACCAGTCATCGCCGAGCCCGAAACCCTCGAGGGCGGCGAGTTGCTCGGCGAACGCGTAGGGGATGTTCGGGAAGTCGGTGCCCAGCACAACCCGATCCCCCAGATCGCCCAGCGCGGCGACGGTCTCGGGGCCGAGCCGGCCGCCGAGCTCGTTCATGAACGGCGTGCCGACCATCGTGGTGTCGAGATGGACGTTGGGGTACTGGCGGACGAGGGCGATGTGCGCGTCGATCTCGGGCAGCCCGGCATGCGCGATCACCGCCGTGAGTCGCGGGTGCTTGGCGAGCACCGCGCTGATCGGCCCTGGGCCGGTGTGCGCGCCGGCGACCGGGCCGCTGCCGCAGTGCACCACCACCGGGACCTGCGCCTCGGCCAGCCGGCCCCACACGGGGTCGAGCAGCTCGTCGCGCGGGTCGTAGCCGCCCACCTGGACGTGGGCCTTGAAGACCCCGGTCCCGGCTTCGAGCGCGGCCCGGACGTACTCGTCGGCGCCCGGCTCGGGGTAGAACGTGCCGGTCGGGACGCAGCCGGGCGTCGCCGCAGCGAACTCGCGCGCCCACTGCGACAGCCAGTCGGCCATGTCGGGCTTGTGCGGGTAGACCAGCGCGGTGAAGGTGCGCACCCCCAGCTCGGCCAGGATCTCCAGCCGCCGCGCCTCGGGCAGCTGGTAATGCACCGGCCAGGCCCGCCCGTAATGCTTGTCGGCCGCGTCGAAGAAGCGCCAGACCGCGTCCATGACCGGCTTGGGCATGAAGTGCGTGTGGATGTCGATGAGGCCGGGCAGCCCGAGCCGCTGCCACCATGCCGGGACGTCGTCGTCTCTCAATCCATGCCCTTCGAGCGGCGCCCCAGCGCACGGGCCACCTCACGGTCGGCGTCGCGGCGGGCGAGGTCCTGGCGCTTGTCGTAGCTGCGCTTGCCCCGGGCCAGCGCCAGCTCGACCTTCACCAGGCCGTCGGAAAAGTAGAGCGAGAGCGGAACCAACGTCAGCCCGCTCTCCTTGGTCTTGCCGATCAGCCGGGTGATCTCTTCGCGGTGTAGCAGCAGCTTGCGGGTGCGACGGGGCTCGTGGTTCGTCCAGCTGCCCTGGTCGTACTCCGGGATGTGGACGTTGCGCAGGAAGACCTCGCCGTCGTCGATCGTCGCGAAGCCGTCCAGCAGCGACGCGCGGCCCAGCCGCAGCGACTTCACCTCGGTCCCGGTGAGCATCACGCCGGCCTCGTAGACATCGACGATCGCGTAGTCGTGGCGCGCCTTGCGGTTGGACGCGATGATCTTACGTCCCGTCTGCCGGTTGCTGGACGCCGCCTGTGCACTCACCCCTACAGCCTGACGTACAGGCGCAACGTCGCGAACGCGGTGATCGCGGACAGCACGATGCCGGCGATCAGGCCGATGCCCCCGGCGACGAGGATGTCGTTGGTGCGCAGGTTCGGAATGACGCCGCTCTCGACCTGTACCTGGAACAGGTTGTCGAGCACGAAGTACTTGCCCGCTGCGATCAGTCCCGCCGAGATCAGGCCACCAATGACCGTGGCGAAGATCGTCTCCAGCATGAACGGCAGCTCGGTCATCCACCGCGAGGCCCCGACCAGCCGCATGATGCTCGTCTCGTTCTTGCGTTGCGCCGCCGCCACCTGAATCGTGTTGGCGATCAGCAGGATGGACGCGATCAGGACGACCAGAGCGATGAGGACGGAGAACAGCCGCGCGCCGTCGATGATGTCGAGCAACCGTTTGAGAGCCGTGCTGGCGTCGGTGGTCGTCGACACGCCGGGCTCGTTCTGGTACTTCTTCGCGAACTTGTTGAAGTCGGCCTTGATGTTGACGAGGTTGACGGTGAACGACCCGGGCAGATTGCCCACCTTCGTCAGCCGCGCGACGTCCTTCGACGCGGTCCTGATGAACCGGTCGTACTGCTCCTTCTCCGTGACCTCCTTGACCGAGCGCACCATCGGGTCGCTGGCCAGTTCCTTGCGCAGCGCCTCTTTCTGCGCCTCGGTGGTGGTCTTGCCGCGGCACTGCACGCTCAGCGGCGTGCACAGGTACACCGACGCGGTCAGCTTGCCCTCGTAGTCCTGCTTGAACCGGCTGATCTCGGTGCTCGCCAGGTACGCGGCGCCGACGAAGGCGAGCGCGATCCCGGTGCTCAGCACGAGCGCGATGGTCATGGTCAGGTTCCGGCGGATGCCGGCCCAGACGCCGGTCAACACGAAGTTGGCGCGCATGCGTTCCTCACTGCTAGCTCGGTACCAATGGACATCGGTCGGTGCGTCCGCGCCCGGTGGCGCGATCCGCGGTCGGGCGGCACCGCCGCCTAGCGACCGACTCCGTAGACGCCGCGATTCTGATCTCGCACCACCTTGCCGAGGTCGAGCTCGATCACCCGCCGGCGCATCGCGTCGACGATGTTGTTGTCGTGCGTGGCCATCACGACCGTCGTGCCCGTGCGGTTGATCCGCTCGAGCAGGTTCATGATGCCTTGACTGGTGTCGGGATCGAGGTTTCCGGTCGGCTCGTCGGCGAGCAATACGAGCGGCCGGTTCACGAACGCCCGGGCGATCGCGACGCGCTGCTGCTCGCCGCCGGAGAGTTCGGTGGGCATTCGCTGTGCCTTGCCGGTGAGCCCGACGAGATCGAGCACCTCGGGCACCGTGCGGCGAATCGCCTTGGGCGACTTGTTGATGACCTCGAGGGCGAACGCGACGTTCTCGAAGACGTTCTTCTTGGGCAGCAACCGGAAGTCCTGGAATACGCAGCCGATCTTGCGGCGCAGGTCGGGCACCTTGCGGTTGGCCAACTTCCCGACATTGCGGCTGTCGACGGTGACCGTGCCCGTGGTGGGCAGCTCCTCGCGCAACAGCAATCGCAGCACCGTCGACTTGCCGGAGCCCGATTGACCGATGAGAAAGACGAACTCACCCTTGTCGATGTCGATGTTGATGCTGTCGAGGGCGGGACGGGCGCCGGCCGGGTAGACCTTGGACACTTGCTCTAGCCGGATCACGGGGGGCGAGTTTACCCAATAGTTACCGAATGACCGGACACCGCGACCGGCGTGGCCACAGGCTTACACCGTCTGCCGCCAAGTTCCCCGCTGCGCGAAGATCAGCTGGACGCGCCCTCGGTCGAGCGCCGCCAGCGGATGCCGGCCTCGATGAAACCGTCGATCTCGCCGTCCAGGACGCCCTGTGGATTGCCGACCTCGAAGTCGGTGCGCAGGTCCTTGACCATCTGGTACGGGTGCAGGACGTAGCTGCGCATCTGGTTGCCCCAGCTGTTGCCGGCGTCCTTGAGCGCGTTCATCGCGCTCTGCTCCTGCTCGCGGCGGCGTTCGAGCAGCTTGGCCTGCAGGACGTTCATGGCGCTCGCGCGGTTCTGGATCTGGCTGCGTTCGTTCTGGCAACTCACCACGATGCCGGTGGGCAGGTGGGTGATGCGCACCGCCGAGTCGGTGGTGTTCACGCCCTGACCGCCCGGACCCGAGGAGCGGTAGACGTCGACCCGGATCTCGTCGTCCGCAATCTCGACGTGATCGGAGGACTCGACCACCGGCAGCACCTCGACCCCGACGAAGGACGTCTGTCGCCGGCCCTGGTTGTCGAACGGACTGATGCGCACGAGCCGGTGCGTGCCCTGCTCGACCGAGAGGGTGCCGTAGGCGTAGGGCGCCTTGATCTGGAACGTGGCTGACTTGATGCCGGCCTCTTCGGCGTAGGACGTGTCGAGGACGTCGACGCCGTAGTTGTGCCGCTCGGCCCAGCGCAGGTACATCCGCATCAGCATCTCGGCGAAGTCGGCCGCGTCGACGCCGCCGGCCTCGGCCCGAATGGTGACCAGAGCCTCGCGGGCGTCGTACTCGCCGGAGAGCAGCGTGCGCACCTCGAGCTCGTCGATGGCCTTGCGCAGGCCGACGACCTCACCCTCGGCCTCGGTGCGCGAGTCGGGGTCGTCCATCTCCTCGGCCAGGTCCCACAGCGTCTGCGCGTCATCGAGGTGGCGACGCAGATCCTCGACCCGGCGCACCTCGCCCTGCGCGTACGACAGCCGCGAGGTGATGCGCTGCGCGTTGTCGATGTCGTCCCAGAGGTTGGGGGCCGAGACCTGCTGCTCGAGAACGTCGACCTCGCGGTGCAATGCATCGAGGTCCACGACCGACTCGATGCTGGCGAGGGTCGCGGACAGTTCCTTGAGCTCGGTCGAGACGTCCACGACACTCCAGCCTACGCGGGTGGCTCAGCCGTCCAGCTGCGCAACGAGGGCCTTGGGCGCCACGCAGCGGTAGGCGTCGCGGACGATCTCGTCCACCTCGGCCCAGTCCGGCGCCTCGAGTCCGTCGGCCTGCAACCGCACCCCGAGCCAGCCGCGGTGCCCGACGTAGGGCGGCCGGAAGAAGCGGGCCGGATCGGCGGCGATCAACTCCTCCTGCACGCCGAGCGCCGCCGGGCACCAGAACGCCAGGTGCTCGGCACCGTGGTGGTGGTCGTCGATCGTGACGAAGCTCTTCTTGGCCCGGATGAAGAAGCAGGGTTCGCCGTGGCTGGGCCGTTCGGTCACCTCGGGCAGCGCCAGGCACAGCTCGCGCAGACGCGCCACTTCGTCACCGGCCATGCCAGCAGTTTAGGAGGGCGACCGGTGGGTGCGCTTGTACAGCGTGCCGTCGAGCCCGGGGACCTGCAGCCGGTCGAAGTGCGTCGCGAGGTAGCGGCGCAGCGTCGGATCGGACGGGACGGTCGGGGTGTCGCGCTGCACCAGGAAGACGTAGTCGGCCCGCCGGTAGGCCCCCAGCCACAGGGCGCGCAGCCGTGGCTGGGCCAGTGTCGCCGATGCCGGTGAACGTCCGTCGGCGTAGGTCAGCGCGATGCCGAACGAGTCGAGCAGCGCCGGGCAGCTCGCGTCGCCGTCGTAGCGGTCGGAGGTGATGGTCGAGGCCGACATCGAGGTGACCACGCACGCGCCGGCCGGGATGACTTTGCTCAGCTCACGGTTGTCGTCGCGCAACCGGTAGGACCGCAGATCACGGTGGGCCAGCGTGAACGTCAGCCCGGCGATGCAGACGATCAACAGCGCCGCCCACAGCCGCCGGGCCGGTCCGGTCAACCGCGTCAGGGTCAGGGCGGCGACGAGGGCCAGGAACGGCACGGCGAACGCCGTGTAGTGCCAGTAGAAGGTGTCTGGCGTCAGCATCATCGCCACCGTGGCGGCCGCAGCCAGCACGGCAAAGCGCTCGAGGGCCGACCCGCGCCGCGCCAGCAACACCCCACCCCCGGCGATCAGGACGGCCAGCAGCCCGGCACCCGCGATGAGCAGGCCCCGCTGCGCCGACGGCAGGTCGCCGTTCGGTGGCGCGACGCTGAACAGGTGCAGCAGCCGATGCGCGAGCACCGTTCGCTGAGCCGAGCTACGTAGCAGTTGATCGACGAACACCTCGTGGACGAACGCCCCAGGCGCGAAGACGGCGAACGGTGCGACCACGACCGCGAACACGATGGCGACGCCACCGAGATAGCGCCGCAGCCGCCGCAGATCCGGCAGGCACACCACGGCGAGGACGAGGACGGGCACGATCGCCCAGATCTTCGTGGCACACGCGAGGCCGAGCACCGCCGCGCCCCACCACATCCGCCGGCCGTCCCCGATGCGATCGCCTTCGAAGACCAGCACCGCGCCCAGCAGGCAGAACAGCACCAGCCACGGCTCGAGCAAGACGCCATAGGCCGAGGCCACGGCGTCGTCGTGCACGGCCAGAATCGCGGCCGCCGCCAGCGCGACGGGAGCGCCGCGGTGCCAGAGCAGTCGCGCGATCAGCGGCACGCTCGCGGCGCCGGCCAGCCCGGTGAGGATCTTGGCCAGCCCCAGCGCCTGCGCGCTGCCGATCACCTTGGCCAGCAGCGCCAACGGAGCCAGCAGCACGGTGATCGCGGGCGGATGCACGAGCACGTAATCGCGGTAGGGCAGGTGCCCCTCGACCAGTTGCAGCGCCGACCCGAAGTAGACGCCGTCGTCGAAGCCGACGATGCCGTGCGCGTAACCCGCGCGCAGCCGCTCGAGCCGCAGCCCGGCGGCGACGACCGTCAGCGCCACCAGCAGCAGCGTGGGCGCCCGACCGGACCCGCCCAGTCGTCGCTGGCCGACCGCGGCCGGAATCCTCGACGCCGGGGGCGCCGCCACGGGAGCGATCAGCGTGGCGGCCAGAGCGAACTCCCGAGATCAAGGCGTGTGTACGCCACTGCGGCGCCTGTTCCGATTGGAGCATGTGCCGTCGCGCGTGCCCGATGTCTCACGCGGTTCGTAAGGTGTCCGGCCCCGTGCGACCCCCGCGATATTCACCGGAGCGCAGGACGCGATTCGGCTACGGTCGGCGTGCCGGGATTGTCGGCCCACGCCCCGAGCGACACCATCGGCAGCCTGTCCCCGGTGGCGAGCTGAGGAGATGTGGTGCTGTTCCTTCGGGGGCTGCGGTGGCGTCGTGGGTTCTCCACCGCTGTCCTGCTCGTCGGCTTGATCAGTGCCGCAGTTGCCGCGATCGGCCCCCTGTACGCGCGTGCATCCAGCGAGTCGACGCTCACCGACGAGTTGCGGGCCGGCGGGGCGCAGGCGGGAATGGCCTTCAGCTCCACCACGCTGGCCAACAATCGCGACGCTCTGGCCGCCATGAGCCGC
>CAXTHY010000031.1:23343-37744 GCA_964244175.1 uncultured Jatrophihabitans sp.
ATCGGCTCCGCGCAGCGCGTCGCCGGCTACGCGCGGCCCATCCAGGGCGAGTCCACCCCCATCACGGCCAAGAGCCCGGCCGGCGACCGCACCACGCCGAGCACGATGGTCTGGCGCGCCGGGCAGTGCGCGCACATCGTGCTGACCACCGGCCACTGCCCCACCGCCGCCGGACAGGCGATCGTTCCCGACAACACGGTGCACTCCGCGCCCAACTGGTCAGTGGGTGACGAGCTGACCCTGCACCAGGGGCTGCAGACCTCGCTGGACGGTTTCGTGGACGGTCCGGTCATCGGGCACGCGCGCATCGTCGGGGCCTACCGGCCGAAGGACTTCGCCGAGGCGTACTGGTTCGGCCACGGCTACTTCCAGTCCGCGCTCGGGCCCGGGGTCACCGGCGTGGTCCACGCCGGCGTCGACGCGATCTTCGTCCAGCCGGCCCAGTTCCGCACCGCTCCCAGCCCGCCACCGGACACGTTGCAGCCGGTCGTCAAAGAGGTCGACATCGACGTCCCACTGGCGCCGACGCAGGTCCGGCTCGACGACGTGCCGGCGCTGCGAGCCCGGGTCGCCGCCGTCCAGCGGCGGTTCCCGCACGAGCCGCACCCGCTGAGCCACCCGGCCATGCGCACCAGCCTCGATCAGGTGCTCGCCGACGCCGCCCGCGACAAACGGCAGGTCCAGACAGCCACCCTCGTCGTCGTGCTCGAGCTCGCGGCCCTGAGCCTGCTCGTGCTGTTCCAGGTCGTCGGCGGCGCGGTCGCGGCTCGCGGCGACGAGATCGCGCTGGCCAAGCTGCGTGGGCTGCCGCCGCGCCGCACGGTGGTGTTCGCGCTGGCCGAGCCGGTGACGTTGCTGCTGGTCGCGGCGCCGCTCGGCTTCCTCGTCGCGCTGGGGGTGACCCACGTGCTGGCCGGTTCAGCGCTGGTCGGCGGCACCCCGGTCGTGCTGACGGCGGCGACGGCGTGGGCGGTCGCGGCCGCCTTCGCCGGCAGCGCGGTCGCCGCGGTGCTAGCTGCGGCCCGCACCGTGACCCGTCCCGTGCTCGAGCAGTGGCGCAACACCTCGCCGGCCCGGCACGGGGCGAAACGGCTGCTGGCCCTGGACATTGGGCTCGCGATCGTGGCGGTCGCGACCGTCATCGCCTTGCGGGCCGGCAACGCGGAGCGGCCGCGCCCGGTGTTCCTGCTCGCTCCGGCGCTGATCGTCTTCGCCGTGGCACTGATGGGCGTGCGGGTGGTCCCCCGGCTGATCCGCCGCTGGCTGACCCGGACGCGCGCGTCCAAGCACATCGCGGCCTTTCTCTCGCTGCGCCAGACGGTGCGCCGCCCGAGCGGGTTGCGGCTCGCTGCGTTGCTGGCCGTCGCGGCTGGGTTGGCGACGTTTGCGGTGTGCGGCGAAGCGGTTGCCCGCGCCAACCGGCAGGCGCGCGCGCAGACCGAGCTCGGCACTGCCCGCCAGGTCACGGCCCAGTTCGAGACCGGCCACGACCCGCAGGACGCCGTGCGCCGGGCCGACCCCGGTCGGCGGTGGGCGATGACGACCGCGACCTGGTCACCGGACGGTGGACCGCCCAGTGGCGCGACGATCATCGGCCGGCTGATGGGGATCGAACCCACCCGCCTCGCCAACGCGGGATACCGCGTGCGCGGGCAGCTACCGCCCCGGGATCTGGCCGATGCGATTTCCGCACCCGGCATTCGGCCGGCGACGTTCCGCGGCACCCGACTGCGACTCTCGCTGACCGCGTCGGCGCTGGCCGGTGACCAGCCGACCGTCGAGGCCGGCATCCGGCGGGCCCACGCACTGCCGGTGTCGGTGCCGATCGCGCCGCTGGTCGTCGGCGCCCACGATTACGTGGCCAAGGTCGACTGCGCGGCCGGCTGCGCATTCACCGGCATCACCTTCGACCGCACCCTCAACGCGCAAGACCTGGTCACCGGTGCGGTCACCGTGCGTGGGGTCCAGGCCGGCGATGGGCAGGGATTCACCTCGCTGGCGGGGCTGCGGCTTGACGACGCGAGTGCGTGGCGCGCCGCCCAGGTGGGCTACGGCGCCACGCTGCGCATCGCCGCCGCCGGCGACCACGCGCTGGCCATGACCTTCCGAAGCACCGGCGGCAGCTCACCGGTGCTGGCCTACGCCGACTCGCCCAGCTCACTGCCCATCGTCGCCGCCCCGAAGAGCACCACGACCACAGCGGCGCACGGCGGCGTCAACGACTTCTCCGGCGCGGCTGTCGACTACACGATCGTGCGCCGGGCCGCGCCGCTGCCGGCCGTACTCGACACCGGGGCGATCGCCGATCTCGACTACCTGCGAATCCGGTTGCCGCGCTTCGATTTCGAGGCGAGTTGGACGGTGTGGCTGGGCCCGCACGCGCCCAGTGACGCGGTCGCACGACTGAAACAGGCTGGCCTGTTGGTGCAGAATCAGCACTCCGTGGGCACCCGCGTCGCCGAGCTCGGGCGACAGGGGCCGGCGTTGGGGCTGTTGCTGTTGCTGGTGTGCGCGATCGCCGCGGCCG
The DNA here is from genome assembly GCA_964244175.1 of uncultured Jatrophihabitans sp. GTDB lineage: Bacteria > Actinomycetota > Actinomycetes > Mycobacteriales > Jatrophihabitantaceae > Jatrophihabitans. Next base: position 25,871 of record CAXTHY010000031.1, read on the forward strand.
TCCTCGCCGTCGGCGGCACGGCGGTGTCGTTGCTCGCCGATGCGCGGCGCCGCTCGTTCGAACTGGCGGCGCTGCGGGTCGTGGGCGTGCCGCAGAAGACGCTGCGGCGCAGCGCCGTCGCCGAGCAGGCGTTGCTGCTCGGGACGGCGATCGTGCTGGGGCTGCCCAGTGGCTACCTCGCGGCGCTGTTCGTGCTGCCGGTCGTGCCCGAGTTCTCCGACCCCACGCCGGTGGTGCTGCGCTACAGCCCGCCGGTACTGCTCGCACTGGCCTGCGCCGCCGCCTTCGGGGTGCTGCTGTGGCTCACCGCGCTCGTGGCCGGCCGCGCGCTGGCCCGCGCGGCCGTGCCGGCCCGGCTGCGGGAGGCGGCGCGATGACGGCTGCTGCGGTCGAGGTCGGCGTGGCGGTGCGCTGCGTCGCGATCACGCACGTCTACCGCACGCCCGATGCCGACGTCACCGCGTTGCGCGACATCGACCTGACCGTGCGCCCGGGCGGCCGGCTCGCTGTGCTCGGGCCGTCGGGGTCGGGCAAGTCGACCCTGCTCACGCTGCTGGCCGGCCTGCACCGGCCGACGTCCGGGCAGCTGCTGATCGGCGAGGACGATCTCGCGACGTTGACCGAGCGGGCTCTGATCGGGCTGCGCGGTCACCGCATCGCCACCGTCGTGCAGAACCCGGGCCGCAACCTGCTGCCGTACGGGACGGCCGAGGACAACATCCGCTTCGCCCAACGCCCGATCGCCCGTGCGCGCCGCGGCGCGCTCCCGCGCCCGGCCGACCTGCTCGAACGGCTGGGACTGTCGGAATTCGCGGGCCGGCGGGTGGCCCAGCTGTCCGGTGGCGAGCAGCAGCGGCTGTCGATCGCGGTCGGCCTGGCCCGCTCGCCCGGCGTGCTGCTGCTCGACGAGCCGACCAGCCAGCTCGACACCCGCAGCCGCGACCGTGTCGTCGAACTGCTGAACCGGGTCACGACGGCGTCGGGCTGCACGGTGCTGGCGGTGACGCACGACCCGGCCGTGGCCGAGGCGCTCGGCGCGTCGCTCACCTTGGCCGACGGCGTCGTGGTCGGACGCGACGGCACCGATGACTGAACCCCCAGGCGCCCGCACGCCGGTGCTGCAGGCCGAGCAGGTGACCTATGTCCGCGAGCACACCACGATTCTGGCCGGCGTCAGCGTGCAGGTGTTCGCCGGTGAGGTGTTGGCGGTGATGGGCCCGAGCGGCTCAGGCAAGTCGAGCCTGCTCGCGTTGCTGGCCGGGCTCGAGGCGCCGGACAGCGGAACCGTGCGCAACGCGGACGGGCCGCTGACCGCAGTGCCGCGCAACTACGGGATCGTGCTGCAGGGTTACGGCCTGGTGAACCTGCTGACGGCGGCCGAGAACGTCGAGGTGGCGCTGCAGGCGCGGCACCTGCCGGCGTCCTTCGTCCGCAGCCGGGCGGCCGAGATACTGCAGCGCGTCGGGCTCGAGGACGTGGCCGACCACCTGGTCGAGGAGTTGTCCGGCGGGCAACAGCAGCGCGTCGCGATCGCCCGCGCACTGGCCACCGACCCCGGCGTGCTGATCGCCGACGAGATCACCGCCGAGCTCGATTCGGCCACCAAGAACGTCATTGCCGATCTCGTTCTCGACCGGGCGCGGCACGGGCTGACCGTGGTGCTGGCGACCCACGACCCGGCCCTGGCCGCGCGCTGCCACCGTCAACTGCGCATCGTCGACGGACGCGTCGCCGACGGACGTGTCGCCGACTGAGGTCCGTCCGGGAAACGGACGGCGGCGGGTGACGCTTGGCTGAGTCGGCTGGGAAACTGGACGGCGTGCGCATCGCCACCTGGAACGTGAACTCCGTCGTCGCCCGCCTGCCCCGCCTCATCGATTGGCTGGGCATCGCCGAGCCGGATGTGCTGTGCCTGCAGGAGCTGAAGACGGCCGAGTTCCCCGACGGGGTGGCTGAGCTGGGGTACGAGGTGGCCCTGCACAGCACGGGCCGGTGGAACGGGGTTGCGATCCTGTCGCGCGTCGGCGTTGCCGATGTGCGCCAGGGGCTGCTGGACGAGCCCGGCTTCCAGCCCGAGGACGCGATGCTGGAGGCGCACGAGCCGCGGGCGGTCGGCGCGACCTGCGGCGGTGTCCGGGTCTGGTCGGTGTACGTGCCCAACGGCCGCGACCCCGGGCATGCGCATTACCAGTACAAGTTGACGTGGCTGGCGGCATTGCACACCACGGTCGCCGCCGAGCTGCCGGGCCATGCGTCGTACGCGGTTCTCGGCGACTTCAACATCGCCCCTACCGATGCGGACGTGTGGGATGCGGCGGCGTTCGTCGGCTCGACCCACGTCACCGCGCCCGAGCGCGCCGCGCTCGCCGCGCTGCGTGACCTCGGGCTGCGCGACGTCGTGCCGCGGGCGTTGAAGTACGACACCCCGTACACGTACTGGGACTACCGGGCCGGGATGTTCCACAAGAACCGGGGCATGCGCATCGACCTTGTCTACGCCTCGGAGCCGGTCGCCGACGCGGTGCGCGATGCCTACGTCGACCGCGACGCCCGCAAGGGCAAGCTCCCCTCGGATCACGCGCCGGTCGTTGTCGACCTGGACGTGAACCCGACCTGACCTGACGCGACCGCCAACCACTCGGTCAAAACGAGGGTCAGTCGATGACGGCGCCCCGGGCGCTGGACGTGGTGGTGTGGCGGACGTGGGCGCGGCCGAACAGGCCGCCGAAGGCGAGCTCGGTCGTTTGGGAGCAGGTCAGGGTGATCCGCCGATGATCGCCCGAAAGCCGGGCGGTGACGTGCACGGTGCGGCGCTCGGGATCACGTGACAGGTACGCGTCGACGGCCGGCCCCGCGTCGGTGAACTGCAGTGAACCTGTCGCGGCCACCGAAACACCGCGATCCAGATTCGCCGAGCTGGCGGCCGCGGCCGCGGCCGCTCCGTCGCAGACTGCTTGGAGATCACGCTGTTGCACGAACGCGTCGCCGAGCGCGATCGAGCCGGCGACCATCACCAGCGCCAACAGGAAGAACCCCAGGATCAGCGGGATGGTCGACCCGTCATCAGCGGTTGCGTGACGGTTCACCGGTCGAAGTCCCGGAAGTCGTCGACGTGCACGACGTAACGACCCACGGTCGTGATACCGCGCCCGGCCAGCACGGCCGGGATCGCCGGGAGTTCGGCGCGGCGGGTGACGCAGACGGTGAACTCGGCGCCCGCCGCCAAGTGGGGCTCGATGGCTGTCGCGGTACAGGATCGGCCGACCGCCACGAAGCGGACGGCGGCGTCGTCGGGCAGGCCCTGATCGGTCAACGCGAGACGTACCGCCGCGCGCACCCGGGCGGTGGCCGCGGCCGACGTGTCACTGGTCGCGTACGCGCGGCCGGCATCACGAGCGGCCTGCGTGACCGCGAGCTGGTTGCGCTGCACGGCGGCCACGGCCGCGATGAGGTAGACCAGCGGCACCATCACGATGACCGCGACGAACACGAACTCGATGATCGCGCTGCCGTCGTCGCCTGGGCGCCGCGCGCGGGCAGCGGCGAGGGCGGCGCGGATCACCGGACACCTTCGCGCAGGACCGATGAGGTCACGTCGATCGTCAACGGCAGTTTCAGGGGCGAGAACAGTAACCGGATCCGGCCGGTGCAATGCACCGTCGTGACGGCCAGTCCGGACTTCGGGTCGCGGCCGGGGCGACCGGTACAGCTGATGGCCGATGCGTCGGCCTCGTCGAGCCCGGCGTGGATCAGCGACCGCGCCCGGGTGCCGCCCTGGGCCGGATCGATGCCCTCGGCGGCGGCGTAGCGCGCCGCGTCGGTGGCCGAGGCCGCCGCGACGTTGCGGGCGTAGAAGTACACGGCGACCTGGAGCACGCCGAACAGCAACATGAGCAGCAGGACCGACATCATCACGAAGTCGACGACCGCGGCACCGGCATCGTCGCCGCCGGTCTGCGCGCGGCGGTGCTGCGGCTCCCGCGCGGGCACGGTTACTTCTTGCCGCTGACCGAGTCGATGATCCCCGACAGCGCGTCCTTGATCTGCGGCTCGAAGATCGCCAGGATAGCGACCACCAAAATGGCCGTCATAACTGTCACCATGACCCAACCGGGCACGTCGCCACGGTCGTCGCGCAATCTGTTGCGGACGGTTAGCAGCCAGGCTGTCACGAACGTCAATGCTTTCATCCTGTCTCCTGTCACCGGGCCAACGAGGTCAGAGTCAGCAAGCCGGGGAACAATGCGAAGAGCACGGTGACCGGGAGGATCAAGAACACCACCGGCACCATCATCGAGATCTCTTTGCGACCGCCGGCCTCCAGCAACGCGCGCTTGCCGACCTCGCGGACGTCGACGGCTTGCGCGCGCAGCACGTCGGCGAGCGGCGTCCCGCGCTCGATGGCCACGACCAGGCCTTGGAGGAAGCGCGCGAACGCCTCCAGCGTCGTCTGCTCGGCCAGCTCGCCGAGCGCCGTGGTCACCGGCGATCCGGACCGGGCCTGGCCCAGGGCCCGGCCCAGGTCACGCGCCAGCTCGCCGCCGGTCAGCCGGCAGACCCTTTCGAGGGCGTCTACCGGCGACTCCCCCGCGACGACCGACAGCGCGAGCAGATCGGCGACCACGGGGAACTCCGAGAGCATCGCCTGTTCGCGGACTTCCAGCTGGTGGGTGAGCCACCAGTCGCGTCCGAGCACGCCGGCGACCAGCCCGCCGGCCGCGGCGAGCAGCACCAGGACCGGGTCGGCCCCGCCGCGCAGGACTCCCTCGACCAGCACCAGAGCGGCCGCCCCGATCGCCGCCGCCACCGACCACAGGACCTGCTCGACCCGGAACTCCTCGAGCGTCATCCGCGAGCCAAGGCCGTTCAGCCGTCGCCGCACCGAAGATGATCCACCGACTAGACGGTCAAGGATCGTGACCAGCTCCGTGAGGGTGGGGCCGAACAGCCGACGGGCCACGGTGAATGGGGCCGAGGTCGCGGACGGGCGGGCCAGCAGGCGCGACGGCGGCGGGGTGTCGCCCAGGTACGGCGCGATCCGGTCGGCGAGGCGCACCGGGCGCATCGGCGGCGTGGCCCGGACCGCGATGATCACGCCGCCGGCCGCGACCAGGCCGAGGCCCGCCCCGACCAACCACCCCCCGCTCACCGTAATACCCGCTGTTCTTCGGGCAGGCGGCCTATCCGGAGCATGATCCGGTACGCGACGAGGCAGATCGCCGCGCCGATGCCTAGCAGCAGCGTGCCGCCCGGTGAGTCGTACGCGGTCAGGGTCTGCGACTGCGTCCCGAGCAGGAGCAGCACGGCCCAGGGGGCAGCCACCGCCAGTCGCGCGGCATTGACGACCCAGCCTTGACGGGTCTCGAGCTCGGCGCGGGTCCGCGCGTCGGCCCGCAGCAGCTCGGACAGCGTGCGCAGCACCGTGGCGAGATCGCTGCCGCCGACCTCGCGCGCGACCCGCATCGTCTCGCAGACGCGATCACCCACCGGATCGGCGAGATCGTCCTTGAGCGCGTTGAGGCACGGCGCGAATCGTCCCGAGGCCCGGTACGCCGCGGCGAAGCGGGCGAACGGTGGGCGCAGCTCACTCGGCCCGCGCAACGCGAGCGCCGACAGGCCCTCGGGCAGCGACAGCCCGGCCCGCACGGCCGAGGCGAGGTTGTCGATCGCCTCGGGCCAGATCTCGCGTAACGCGACCTGCCGGCGCCGACGCAACCGCCGCACCACGACAACCGGCAGGAAGAACCCGAACGCGCCGAAGCACACCGCGACCGCGACCGTCTTGGTGATCGCCACGACCAGTACCAACGCCACGGCCGCGCACAGCACCTGGGCGCCGAGCAGTTGGGCCGGCCCGACGCCGTCGATGCCGGCCTGCCGCACCATGTCGCGGCGGCGCACCCACCAGCCGTCGACGGCCGACGCCGAGCGGACCGGCGCCCGCGGGCCGCTGCGCCAGATCAGCAGCAATCCCAACCCGAAGGTCAATCCGAGCAGCGCGCCCATGTCAGCGCTCGCCCGCGACGGGCATCAGGTCGGCGCGGTGGCCGAGCGCGTGGACGAGGTCGATGCCCGCCGCCTCGTAGCGCTCCGGATGCGGCGGGTACCCCTCGGCCCGCTCCAGCCGCCCCCGCCGCTGGCTGAAGATCTCGCTCGTCTCGATGACGTCGCCCTCGACCCGGCCGGCGACACCGACGATCTCGCGCACCCGACGCTGACCGGAACCGTCGAGACCGAGGTGCACGACCAGATCGACGCTGGCCGCCACCGTCGGCACCACGAACGCGGCCGACACGTTCTCGCCGGCGAGCAGCGGCAGCGTGCACATCTTGATCAACGCTTCGCGCGCGGAATTGGCGTGCAGCGTGCACATGCCCGGGAGTCCGCTGTTGAGCGCAATGAGCAGGTCGAGGCATTCCTCTTGCCGGACCTCGCCGACGATCAGCCGCGTCGGGCGCATCCGCAGTGCTTCTTTCACCAGCCGGCGCAACGGGATCTCGCCGGTGCCTTCGAGGTTGGCCTGCCGCGTCTGCATCGCCACCACGTCGGGAGCTCGCAGGCTCAGCTCGAAGACTTCTTCGACCGTGACGACGCGCTCGCGCGCCGGAATCGCGCCGCACAGGGCATTGAGCAGGGTTGTCTTCCCGGCCTGCGTGCCACCGGCGACGAGGACGTTGAGACCGGCCACGACACTCGCCTCGAGAAAGCGGGCCGCCTGCTCGGTCAGCGAGCCCACCGCGACCAGCTGCTCGAGCGAGCGCAACCCCACCGCGAACTTGCGGATGTTGACCGCCATGTGTCGACGGGTGATGTTCGGAATGACGACGTGCAGGCGCGAGCCGTCAGGCAGCATCGCGTCGACGAACGGAGTGCTCAGGTCGATCCGGCGCCCGGTCGGGCGGAGCATGCGTTCGACGAGTTCGGCCACCTGCTCCCCGGTCAGGATCAACGTGGTCAGCTCGGAGCGCCCGTGCCGGGCGATGAACACCCGACCCGGCTCGTTGATCCAGATCTCTTCGACACTCGGGTCGTCGAGCAACGGCTGCAGCGGACCGAACCCCGCGACCGCGTCGAGCACCGAACGGGAGGCGGCAACGACGTCGCCCATCGGCGGCAGCGATGAGGTGATCGAGCGATCGCGGTACTCGCTGACGACCTCGTCCACCAGCCGCGCGACGATGTCAGGCGCGGCTATCGGATCGATCCCGCGGCGGCGCACAAGTTCGCGCACCTCGGTCTCGAGAATCGCCTGCGCGGACGCCCCCACCACTCACACCCCGTCGCACACTCGTCAGTCATCGGAGCCTAGGGGACAAATGTGGTGAACACGACCCGGGATCGAAAACCTGTGGACAAGACGGGGACGCTGTGACTCCCGTGATTCCTGGGGCAGACGAGGTGCAGCGCTAGCGCTGGTTCCAACCGGCAAACCCCCCGGACCGGGGTACGTATCCGAAACTGTAGACACGTGTTTACAAAGTTCAGCAGCGCCAGTGGTCCGGCCGAGCAGTCAACTCGGTGACCACCCGCGTACCCGGGTCGTCGTTATCGTCGACTCTGCGTGAGCCACTGGCGACTGCCGTACAAACCTGCGCGACTACCGCAAGTACCGCCAAACGCGTTTGGTCACCGCTGTCGGTGACCGGGTGCGTGCCATCGCGAACTGGCTCCCGGACGGATTTCTATCCCTGATGTCGGGAACCACAGCGCTCGACACTTTCGATTGGCGCGCCGAGTGGGCCGTGATCGAACCGCTGTTTCGCCTCCTCGAACCGTCAACGCGGACAGCCATCGTGTGCCGAGCCCCGAGCATCTACGACAGCGCGGCAGCCACCCACACCCGCCGCACGATCCGGCCGGCCGCGCACAACACCAATGTGGCGCGCGCGCTGGAACAACACGGCCTCGTCGACGCCGACGGCCGCATCTTCCTCACCGAACCACGGCGACCCATCAACCCCCGCTGGACCCGAAGCGCGTACGGCCACCTCACCCAAGTCGACGCCCCAGACCTCGACGCCTGGCTCAGCCGTGCACCCAGCGACGACACCCTCGCGGCCGGACGCGCCGACCTGGCAAATGCGAGTGGCCCGCATGACCAGTCGGGGACCGCGGCTGCGGCCAATGCGACGGGGGCGTACCGGTCCTTGGCACGCGGATTGCGCGTCCACGGGTGTGAGACCACGCCCTGGGCGGCGCCAGTGCCGGAACCATCGCCGGCAGCGTGGTCGACCGGACACCCATGCGAAATCCGCTGGATAGGCTGCCGCGGTGGTCTACAAGCCCTCCGAGCCGCGGCGGCGATGGGCAAGCGACCGGTGGTCCCGCATCGATGTCCTCGCCACGGGTCACGCGTCCGTGGGCGTGTGATTGGTCCCGGTCGGCCGAAGGATGCAAGTAAGCCGCTGGCCCACGCGTACATCATCGGCATGTTCAGCGAGTTCCAAGGGTTCGTACGCGATCTTCACGACCTGGCAGTGGAGCGGGTAGTGTCCGCCTCTGGCGCCGGGCCCACGTTCGCTCCCATCCTCATCGACGGCATGACCGCGGGGCGTGGCATCGACCGCGGGAATGCGACCACCCCGACGATGAAGTCGGACTTCGCGCGCATCGAACTGAGCCCGCTCAACCTGGCACTGCACAATGGCCGCTGGTCAAAGGGCGACTCGGTGGAGTTCGACCTGCTGGTGCGTCTGCGCAACGCGCTCCGCCACGGCAACGAGTCAGAGCTGCGCGCGCTTCTGGCCGGCGGAGCGGTCAAGGACACGGTCTCCTGGGCGCGGGCTCGCCTGCCATTGCTCAACCGTTACGTACGAGCGTTGGACAAGCTTGTGTAGGACCATTTAGTGAGAGCGACCGGAAAGGAGCCCTGGGCATGAGCATCGCAGCCAGGCTGCGCCCCGGGACCCGCGTTCGCGTCCTTGGGGGACTCGACGAGCCGCGATCGGCGACTGTCGTCGAGGTATGGGGTGATCCAGCTGCCCCCAATCAGGTGCGTGTCGAGCTAGATCGCCTTGACGGCGAGGACGAGTCGGCACTGCTATTGCTGAGCCCGGCAGCACTGATCGACGCGGCATAGCCCGATCGCAGAACGGCTGTGCGGAACGCCTACGGCGCCGGGGACTCGGGCAGCGGTGCGCCGTCGCCTCATGAGCTGGGGGAAAGCCAGTTGTTCGAGTCATCCTGCCGTCGTGCGCCAGTGCTTGACACCTCGACCTGCCTGCAGCCGGCGCGGCGGTGCGCGCCGGCGACTTTGGCATTCGCCGCGCCGCGCGCCTTGACACTTCGATGCTCACGACCTCCGTCAGCACCGCACGCGTGCAGGGGACACGGTGTCTGACCGTCGGATCCAGCAACCAGGCCATCGTGCGCCATATTCGAATGCACCGCGTAGCAGGGTCATGATCGTGACGAACACCTCATCGGCGTGCAGCAACGTGCCGATCACCACGAGGTAACCGCCAATGGTCCGGCCGAGCGGTGATCGTCGCCGATCCAGCCGGGATTTCGGGCGCTCCCGGCAATGGCCGGAATCGAACGAGGCGTCGGCCGCAACGTGGCGCCCTTAGCGCAGCCCGGTGCTGGGTGAAGTCGAATTCCGAACCCGGCAACAACACGCGCGTTGCGCTACGTGAAGGCTTGACCGCTCAGGTCCATGAGTTCTGGATGTATGACGGTGAACCCGTGGCTTCGAAAGAGCCTTCTACTTCATTGCTGTTTTCCGAGTCTGCGGGTCGACGAGGGAATAGGGGAGCCGATCCCACCCGCTTATGACGGCTGGGTGCGCGAATGCGGATCGCCATAGGGCCCGGGCCACCTGGCTGACACGCAGAGAACCCACCGCGACGGCTGGTCTTTCTTGCGGGGCGCAGAGCGAGCGGGGATCGCAAACCGAAAGAGCCGTGACGACTCAAGATGTAGCGATACGGGTCAGTGTCATTGGCCAGGCTTCCTATGCCGATGCGCTACCGTGCAAAGGCCAATGTTTCAACGAAAGGACAATCCCCCATGGCACGCAAGGTTACTCAGCTCATCGAACTGACCGACGATCTCGACGGCGGCAAGGCCGACCAGACCGTCTCGTTCGCGCTCAACGGCAGCAACTACGAAATCGATTTATCGAAGAAGAACGCCAGCGCTTTGAACAAGGCACTCAAGCCCTATCTCGAAGGCGCGCGCAAGGTGCGCGCTACGCGGACCCGCACCGCCGCAACGTCATCCGGTCGCGGGAAGTCCCGCTCCGACCTCGGTGACATTCGGGCCTGGGCCAAGTCCAACGGTTACGACGTGAGTGACCGCGGGCGTATCCCGGCCAGCGTGACCGACGCCTACGACTCGGCTCACTGACCGCTCGGCAACACACCACAAGGGCCCACCGACAGGTCGACACCGAGTTCCGGAAAACTGGCCCGAAACTAACCGGCTGATAGCTCAGCGGAACGGGCCGACGTCGACGACGGTGAGGACCGCCTCACCGGCGTCGTCGCTCGCATCGAGATCAACCGTGGCGCTGATACCCCAGTCGCGATCGCCGGCCGGGTCGTCGAACACCTGCCGCACCGACCAGGTGCGCGAGCCGGGTTCGACGTGCACCAGCTGCGCACTGCGGGCGTCGCCGCCGGTGCCGATCCGGTCGTACTCGGTGAAGTAGTCGTCGAGCGCGGCGCGCCACCGCTCGGCGTCCCACCCGGCATCGGCGTCGAGCGTGCCGAGTTCGTCTACGCGGCGCAGCGCGGCCAGCTCGACCCGCCGGAACAGCGCGTTGCGGATCAGGATCGTGAAGCCGCGGACATCACCGGACAGGGTCGGCGCGATCCCCGGGCGCGTCTCCACCAGGTCGTCCGACCCGGTGGCCGTCGTGAGCTGCTCCCATTCGTCGAGCAAACTCGAGTCGACCTGGCGCACGAGCGTGCCCAACCAATCGACGATGTCGGTGAGCGCCTCGGTCCGGGCGGCGTCGCGCACCCCCGAGCGCAGGGCGCGATAGGCGTCGGTGAGATAGCGCAGCACCAGACCCTCGCTGCGAGTGAGCCCGTAGAACGCGACGTACTCGGTGAAGGTCATCGCGCGTTCCCACATGTCGCGCACGATCGACTTCGGCGACAGCTGATCCTCACTCAGCCACGGGTGGCTCTGCCGGTAGATGGCGAAGGCGCCGCAGAGCAGGTCGTCGAGCGGCTTCGGGTAGGTGACCTCGCTCAGCTGCTCCATCCGCTCCTCGTACTCGATGCCCTCGGCCTTCATCGCCGCGACGGCCTCACCCCGGGCCTTGTTCTGCTGGGCCGCCAGCACCTGGCGCGGATCCTCGAGCGTCGCTTCGAGCACCGACACGACGTCGAGGGCGTAGGAGTCCGACTCCGGATCGAGCAGGTCCAGGGCCGCGAGCGCGAACGTCGACAACGGCTGGTTGAGCGCGAAGTTGGCCGGCAGGTCGGCGACGAGCCGGACCACGCGACCGTCCTGGCCCGGGGGATCGACGCGCTCGACCACCCCGGCCGCGAGCAGCGCCCGGTACGCGCGGATCGCCGCCCGGATGTGCGTCCGCCGCGCCGCCGGGTCGGCCGTCGCGCCGTAGACGAGCTCGCGCATCGCCGCGAACGCGTTGCCGGGCCGCGCGATCAGGTTGAGCACCATCGCCGGCGTGACCCGAAAGTGCGAGCTCAGCTGTTCGGGCGCCGCGGTCTGCAGCCGCTCGTGGGTGTTGCGGCCCCACGACACGAAACCCTCGGGCGGCTTCTTGCGCACGATGCGGCGCCGCTTCTTCTCGTCGTCGCCGGCCCTGTTGAGCAGCCGGGTGTTCTCGACCTCGTGCTCGGGCGCCTGCACGACGACAGTGCCGGCCGTGTCGAAGCCGGTGCGGCCGGCCCGGCCGGC
>CAXTHY010000032.1:0-18048 GCA_964244175.1 uncultured Jatrophihabitans sp.
GATTGACCTTCGAGTACTCCACGACCGACCGGCCGTCACCGGCGGTCGGCAGGAACCAGTGGAACGTCAGGGTCATCGGGCGTCCTCTCGGTGGCGCCGCACGGCGTGGCGGGGACGGTCGTGCGGTGCGGACGCGTCTTCCGTCATCGTCACCGGTAATGTCTACCACACCGATCGGAAACATCGGCTTGAGCGTTCGCCGGTGTCGGCCGACCGGCTCAGCCGTGTGCGCCGCGCGGTCAGGTGCCGATGTAGGCCGCGAGGTGTTCGCCGGTCAGGGTGGAGCGGGCGGCGGCGAGATCGGCGGGTGTGCCCTCGAAGACGATCCGGCCGCCGTCGTGGCCGGCGCCGGGGCCGAGGTCGATGATCCAGTCGGCGTGCGCCATGACGGCCTGGTGGTGCTCGATGACGATCACCGACTTGCCGGAGTCGACGAGCCGGTCGAGCAGTCCGAGCAGCTGTTCGACGTCGGCGAGATGCAGGCCGGTGGTCGGCTCGTCGAGGACGAAGACGCCGCCCTTCGCGCCGAGATGGGTCGCCAACTTGAGCCGTTGCCGCTCGCCGCCCGACAGCGTCGTCAGCGGCTGGCCGAGGCTCAGGTAGCCGAGCCCGACATCGGCCAGATGGGTGAGGATCTTGTACGCCGCCGGCGTCTTCGCCTCGCCGTCGCCGAAGAACTCCTGGGCCTGCGCCACCGACATCGTGAGCACGTCGCTGATGTTCTTGCCACCGATCTTGTACTCGAGCACCTCAGCCTGGAAACGCTTGCCCTCGCAGACCTCGCAGGTCGTGGCGACGCCGGCCATCATCGCCAGGTCGGTGTAGATGACGCCGGCCCCATTGCAGTTCGGGCAGGCGCCCTCGGAGTTGGCGCTGAACAGCGCGGCCGGCACGCCGTTCTGTTTCGCGAACGCCTTGCGGATCGGGTCGAGCAGGCCGGTGTAGGTCGCCGGGTTGCTGCGCCGTGAGCCCTTGATCGCGGCCTGGTCGACGGAGACGACGCCGTCTCGCCCCGACACCGAGCCGCTGATCAGCGAGCTCTTGCCCGAACCCGCCACACCGGTGACGACCACCAGCGCGCCCAGCGGGATGTCGACATCGACGTCCTGCAGGTTGTGTCGGCTCGCGCCGCGGATCTCCAGGGCGCCGTCGGGCGTCCGTGTCTCGGCCTTGAGCCGGGTGCGGTCGTCGAGGTGCCTGCCGGTGATGGTGTCGCTGGCCCGCAGCCCGTCGACGGTGCCCTCGAAGCAGATCGAGCCCCCGGCCGTACCGGCACCGGGGCCGAGGTCAACGGCATGGTCGGCGATCGCGATCGTCTCCGGCTTGTGCTCCACGACCAGCACGGTGTTGCCCTTGTCCCGCAACTGCAGCAACAGATCGTTCATTCGCTCGATGTCGTGCGGGTGCAGCCCGATCGTGGGCTCGTCGAAGACGTAGGTGACGTCGGTGAGCGACGACCCGAGGTGGCGGATCATCTTGGTGCGCTGCGCCTCGCCGCCCGAGAGCGTGCCCGAGGACCGGTTGAGGCTGAGGTAGCCGAGCCCGATCTGTACGAACGAGTCGAGGGTCTCCCCCAGCGCATGGACCAGCGGCGCCACCGACGGCTCGTCCAGACCGTGGACCCATTCGGCCAGATCGCTGATCTGCATCGCGCAGGCGTCGGCGATGGTGATGCGCTTGATCTTCGACGACCGGGCCTCCTTGCTCAGCCGGGTGCCCTCGCACTCGGGGCAACTGGTGAAAGTGACCGCGCGCTGCACGAACGCGCGGATGTGCGGCTGCAGCGATTCGACGTCCTTGGCCAGCATCGACTTCTGGAGCTTCGGGATCAGACCCTCGTAGGTCAGGTTGACGCCCTCGACCTTGATCCTCGTCGGCTCCTTGTAGAGCAGGGCGTCGAGCTCCTTCTTGGTGAACTTCTTGATCGGCTTGTCCGGCGCGAAGGAGCCGCAGCCGCGGAAGATCCGGCCGTACCAGCCGTCCATGCTGTAGCCGGGGATCGTGAGGGCGCCGTCGTTGAGTGACAGGCTGTCGTCGTAGAGCTGGGTCAGGTCGATGTCGTTGACCGAGCCTCGCCCCTCGCAACGCGGGCACATGCCGCCGAGAATGCTGAAGCTGCGCCGCGCCTTCGTCGTGCGGCCGCCGCGCTCCACCGTCACCGCGCCGGCCCCGCTGATCGAGGCGACGTTGAAGGAGAACGCTTGGGGCGAGCCGATGTGGGGCTGGCCCAGCCGGCTGAACAGGATGCGCAACATCGCGTTGGCGTCGGTGGCGGTGCCGACCGTCGAGCGGGCGTCGCCGCCCATCCGCTCCTGGCCGACGATGATCGCGGTCGTCAGCCCGTCGAGCACGTCGACCTCGGGCCGCGCCAGCGCCGGCATGAAGCCCTGCACGAACGAGCTGTAGGTCTCGTTGATCAGCCGCTGCGACTCCGCGGCGATCGTGCCGAACACCAGTGAGCTTTTGCCCGACCCCGAGACCCCGGTGAACACCGTCAGCCGCCGCTTGGGGATCTCGATGCTGACGTCCTTGAGGTTGTTCACCCGCGCGCCGTGCACGCGGATCAGGTCGTGACTGTCGGCGTCGTGGCGCGCAGGCGACTGCGGGGCGGAGGGGTCAGCGACAGTGGTGGCCATGACGTCACGCTAGCTGCCGGCCCGTCACCCCGTGCTTCCCGATACCTGATCGGTTCCTTATCCACTACGCCACTACCGAGGCGTGCGTGGTGAAGATTTAATTTGCAAATTATTCTTTGCCAACTTACCTTTGCTTCATGGCCGACCGCAGACGTCTGGAGATGGACGAGCAGTCACTGAAGGCGCTGGCCCACCCGATGCGGGTGCAGATCCTGCGCATCCTGCAGCTGCACAAGCGGGCAAGCGTGACGAGTCTGGCCACGCACCTCGGCGAGACGACCGGCGCGACGAGCTATCACCTGCGACAGCTGGCGCGGCACGGGTTTGTCGAACAGTTCGACGTCGAGCCAGAGGGGGCGGCCCGCGCCGGGCGGCGCCAGCGGTGGTGGCGGATGGCCGTGGACGAGATCCACATGTCCGGCTTCGACATGCTGGCCGACGATCAGACCCGGGAGGCCGCCGGCTTTCTGCTGCGCGAGTACCAAGCCGATCGGGGCCGTCGGCTGGCAAACTGGCACGCGACAGCTCCGCAATGGCCGAAGCGGTGGCAGCGCGCCTCGAGCGACATGGACGGTCATCTCGAACTCAACCCCACGCAGCTGCGCGCGCTCGCCGACGAGCTCGCCGCCGTTATCGCGCGTTACAACGCGCTCGAACCCGGCCGGGGGGCGCGCACCGTCGACGTGCAGTACGCGGTGTTCCCCGCCGACATCGGCGACCGGCCATGAGTGCGCCGCGCGTGGACCGGCCGGACGGGGGTAGGCCGGACGGGGGCCGGCTCGACGGGGGCCGGCTGGGCGCGCCGTTCTGGCGGATGTACGCGGCCAGCGCGACCGCCAACCTGGCCGACGGGATCGGTCGGGTCGCGCTGCCGTTGACGGCCGCGAGCTACACCCGCGATCCGCTCGCGATCTCGGGCCTGGTCACCTTCGCGTTCCTGCCGTGGCTGTTGTTCGCGTTGCCCAGCGGCGCGCTCATAGACCGGGTCGACCGGCGCCGCGCGATGGCAGTCGCGAACGGTGTGCGGGCACTGGCGATGGTGGCGCTGGCCGCGCTCGTCCTGTGTGACACCGGCGGAGTCGCGGCGCTCTACGCAGTGTCGTTCGTGCTCGGCGTAGCCGAGACGGTCTACGACAGTGCCGTCCGCGCGCTGCTGCCCCAGGTCGTCGCGTCCCATCGCCTGGACCGCGCGAACAGCCTGCTGACCGTCGAGGAGACCCTCGGACAGACCTTCTTCGGTGCGCCGCTCGGCTCGATGTTGTTCGCGGTCGCGCTCGCGCTGCCGTTCGTCCTCGACAGCGCCGGTTTCGTCGTGGCCGCGCTGCTCATCCTGACATTGCGCGGCAACTTCCGTGCGCACCGAACGCGGCGCGCAACGGTCCGCTCCGACGTCGCCGACGGGGTGCGCTGGTTAGGTGCTCACCGCCTGCTGCGCGGCCTCACCCTGGTCTCGGCCGGCACCGCCTTCGCGCTGAACATGGGCAACGGCGTCTTGGTGCTCTACTTCCTCGACGTCGCTCACCTGCCGACGGGTGACTACGGCCTCGTGCTGCTCGTCGTCGGGGCCGGCGGACTGCTCGGCGGGCTCACTACTCCCCCGCTCACCCGCCGGCTCGGCCGCGCCGTCATGCTCACCGCCGGCGCAGCGCTGTCGGGCGCCAGCACCGCACTGATGGCCGCCACTGACGACGGCGTGCTCGGCACGGTGTTGCTCGCGACCTCGGCGGCCGGAGTGATGGTGTGGAACGTGCTGGCGATGTCGCTACGTCAGGCGATCGTCCCGGGCGAGCTGTTCGGGCGGGTGCAGGGCGCGTACCGCACGCTGGTCTGGGGCGCGATACCGCTGGGCGCGCTCGCCGGCGGAGCGCTGGCGGCGATGGCCGGCGTCCGCGTGGTGTTCGCGGTGGCCGGGACGTTGCTGCTCGCGCTCACGGTTGCGCTCGGGCTCCTGCTGCGGCGACATCCCGTTGACCTGCGCGACCAGCCGAACTCAGCGCCCGTCGAGGGGGATGGCCCAGATGAGGTCGGTCCCGGTGCCGGGCTCGGACGTGACGGTCAGCGTGCCCCCGCGCCGCTCGGCCCGGGTGCGGAGGTTGGCCAGGCCGCTGCGTCGCGCGACGTCGCCGAACCCGCACCCGTCGTCTAGTACTTCCAGGGTGAGCGTGCCGTCGGCGACCGAGATGATGATCGTCGTGCGGGTCGCGTGGGCGTGCCGCGCGACGTTCGACAGCGCCTCACGCAGCACCGCCACGCAGTCGTCGGTGACGTCCTCGTCCAACCCGAAGTCCACCGGCCCCCGCAACTGCAGCGCCGGGGCGAAGCCGAGCACGGGTGTGAGCTCGGCGACGAGCCGCTCGGCCTGGACGCGGACGAACGATCGGGATGCGGTGATGGGTCCGGACAGCCGGTGGATCGTGGCCCGGATCTGCGTGATCGCGCTGTCGAGATCGGTAGCGGTCTCGAGCAGACGGGCGGCAGCCTCGTCGGACAGGCCCGAGCTGGTGCTCTGCACCGTCATGCCGATGGCGAACAGCTGCTGGATGACGTGGTCGTGCAGGTCGCGCGCGATCCGCTCGCGCTCGTCGAGCAACGCGGCGTGCTCGCGGTGGGCGCGGCTCTCGGCAAGGTCGAGCGCCAGCGCCATCTGCCCGGCGAACGTCGACGCGATCTCGATCTCGTCGGGTGTGAACATCGGACGGCCCGGGCGTCGGCCGAGCCCGAGCACGTTGCGCTGGCCGCGCTGGCCGCGCTGGCCGCCGAGCGGAACTACCAGGCCGGTGTCGGCCCCGAGCAGGCTGCTGAACGAGAGCGGTTCATCCGGATCGGCCGGGCGCTCGACGACCACCGCACGCCCGGTCGCCAGAGCTTCCTGACTGATGGCGGCCGATCCCGGCACGGTGAGCCCACGCAGCCCCCGCGCTCGACGCCCCGCGCCGACGACGACGTCCAGGGTCTCCGGCTGCTCCCCGGCGTGCGCGACGAGCGCGACGTCGGCGTCGGCTAGTTCGAGCACGCGGTCGGCCAGCAACTGCAGCGGGTCGGGGTGCACCCCGGACAGCACGCTGCGGGTGAGATCGGCCGATTCGGCGTACCAGCGTTGCCGCTGCAGGAAATACGCGGTGACCCGGGCCCGGTCGACGAGCGCCGCGAGCGACGCCGCGGCAACCCGGGCGAGATCCTCGTCATCCGGCGTGAACTCATGACCGTCAGTGGGATCGCTCAAGAACAGGCCGCCGAGGACCTCGTCCCCGACCTGGATGGGCACGCCGAGCAAGGCGCGGATCGGTGGATGTCGCGCCGGCAACCCGACGCTACGGGGATCAATCGCGCGCGGCGACGGGCGCGACGTCCCGCTGCCGTTGGGGCCGCCGCCGGTGGCGAGCACGAAGTGCGTCACTGTCCCGTACGCACCGAAGACGCTCGCCGCCCCGTTACGGCAACCGAGCACGCCCCGGGCGGCGTCGACTGCCACCTGCAACGCCGCCGGCAGCGACGG
Organism: uncultured Jatrophihabitans sp.; assembly: GCA_964244175.1. Lineage (GTDB taxonomy): Bacteria > Actinomycetota > Actinomycetes > Mycobacteriales > Jatrophihabitantaceae > Jatrophihabitans. The sequence goes on from CAXTHY010000032.1 coordinate 6,133, forward strand.
TTCGACGTCCGCAGCAGGCAGCAGATCAAGCAATCCGCGCAGCCGCTCGTGCACTCGGTGACCTCCGGTTGGCCGCCCCCGGCGGGTGTGACAGGACGAATCGAACCACAACCACCAGCCACGAAGCGCATATCCCCAGCACCGTGATTCAGCGCGGCAACAGGCGTTGCGAACGGCGACGGTCCGTTCGGGTCAGGCGACGCCGATCAGGATGCGCGGATGGTGGCTCGGATTCAGCCATCGCATCAGCCGCGTCAGCTGATCGCTGGCGATCGAGACGCAACCGGCCGTCGGCTCTCCGACCGTGACGTGCAGGAAGAACGCGCTCCCCCGGCCCTGATGGACACCGCCCGGTGCGTTGCGGGTGTTGTAGTCGATCACCACGGCATGGTTGTAGTAGGGCGTCTCGTAGTAGAGATGCTCGTTCGGGTCACCCCGCGTGAACGAGCAGCCTGACGAGCAGCGCTGCCGGGTGTTGTAGAGCGGGCCGGGCTGGCTGATCCACCAGTCGGCCGGCGTGGTGCGGGTGTACGGCAGCGCCGTGCCCGGGTTGGAATCGTGGCCGAACGCCTGGGTGAGGGTGAAGCTGCCGATCGGGGTGGCCGACGTCGACTCGCTCGGGTGCCGGCTCAACCCGCCGCGGCCGACGTAGGCGGGCACGGCCGGGCCCACGTGCCGCCAGCCCCCGTAGACCCGATTCCAGGCCTGCAAGGTGCCAGTTGTCCGGCCGCTCGAGGCGGCGGTCACGGTGATCACCTGCGTAGCGCTGCCGGTCGTGAAGGACAACGGCAGGCGGATGGCCGCCGGGCTGCGGCTGGGTGTCGACGTTGAGGTGGAGAGCGTCGACGTCGGGGTGGAGCGTGTCGACGAAATGCTGGCCGTCGCCTTCCTCTGGGTGGGCGAAGGCGTAGACGACGACACGGGGCCGGCCGGCGTGCTCGACGTCAACGAGGTCGCAACTGACGCCGCGCGGGCCGGCGTGGAGCTGTGCCGGCGTGCGGGGGCGTCGGTCGAGCAGCTGCTCGCCACCGCTGCAGTGACAACCAGCGCAGCGCCGACCCGGACTACACCCACGAGCCCCAGGGTGTCATGTCACGCCGATGAGAATCCGGGGGTGGGCCGAGGGCCGCAGCCAGCGCATCAGGTTGACCAGCTTGGCCTGCGAGATCGCTACGCAGCCGGCAGTTGGGTTGCCGTCGGTAACGTGCAGGAAGAACGCGCTGCCCTTGCCCTGGTGTACGCCGCCGGGCGCGTTGCGGGTGTTCGCGTCGATGACGACCGCGTAGTTGTAGTAGGGCGTTTCGTAGTAGAGGTGCTCGTTCGGCGATCCTCGGTTGAACCCGCAATTGGACGCGCAACGCTGGTGGGTGTTGTAGAGCCGGCCGGACTGACTGATCCACCAGTCGCTCGGGCGGGTCTTGAAGTACGGCAGTGCCGTACCAGGGTCGGTGCGGCGGCCGAAGGCCTGGGTGAGCGTGAAGCTGCCGATCGGGGTGGCCGACTTCGATTCGCTGGTGCGGGTGGTCAGGCCCTGCGACCCCACGTGGGCGGTGACGGCGCTGCCGTACTTGCGCCAGCCGCCGGCGGCGACCTTCGACCACGCCTGGAGCTTCGCGGTGGTACTGCCGGGCGAACGCGCGACGACGGTGATGACGCGGGTGGCGCTGCCAGTCGTGTAGCGCAACGGCAGCTTGCTGCCGCGGGCGGCCGAGGCGGGGGCGTGGGTGCTGGACTTCGTCGCCGGCTTCGCGGCCGGCCTCGGAGCCACGCGGGACGTAGCCGGATGAGAGCTGGCCGGGGCGGCGGCCCGACGCGCGGCCGACTGGCTGACCACCGGACGACTCGTGGTCGGGGCGACGACGGCGGTGCTGGCTTTCGGATGCACCGGCGCGCTCGTCGTGCGAGCGACGGACGCCGGCGCCGGTGACACCGCGAGACTTAGCGTCGCGGCCGTGACCGGCGAGCGGACGGCCGGGCGGGCGGTGGGCGAGGCTACCGTCGTGCTGCGCGGGGATGCCGCCGGCTGGCTCGCGGCTTGACTCATGCCGATCGCGACGACGGCGCAGCCGCCGACCGCCAGGGACGCGAGGCACGACGACAGCACGCGGCCCCAGGACATGTGACCAGTGTGCCAGGTGTAACACGTGTGAATCCACTCCCTCGGCGCGCGCGTGTCGGTGGCCGCCCTTGTCGGGTGCCGAGATGACCACTCTGCGGCCGCAAGAGTGGTCAGCTCAGCACCCGACAAGAGGACGGGGCGGGCGCGGGAGATCGGGCGGGGCGGGGGCGCTGGTTATTCGGGGGCGACGACCTCGATCAGGTTGCCGTCCGGGTCGCGGACCATTGCCCCGAACTCGCCCCGGCGGTACGGCGTCCAGCGGCGCGGAGCGGCATGACCCTGACCCCCCGCTCGGACAGCTGCCTCGTGAAATGCCTCAACCTGCCGTCGAGAATCAGCCCGTAGGCGGAGATGGAGTCCAGTAGTGGGCGCGGCACGGGCGACGACCCAGATGACGGCGTCGCCCTCGTCCGGTCCCCAACCCACGGCTTCGACCGACGGGTCGTCCTCTTCCTCGTCGACGAGCTCGGCGAGGCGCACCAGGCCCAGCGCCGCCAGGGCAGCGTCGTAGAACGCGACGCTCGCGGCGAAATCCGACGCAGTAACCGTGACGTGCTCGATCACGCTGCTCCCTCATTCGTGATACTGGCGCGGTGACCGCGCAGCCCAGCCCGCCACCGACCGCACTCACGATCGCAGGGTCCGACTCCGGCGGCGGTGCGGGGGTACAGGCCGATCTGAAGACCTTCCTCGCCTGCCGGGTGCACGGCATGTCGGCAATCACCGCTGTCACCGTGCAGAACTCGCGGGGCGTCAGCGAGTTCCACGAGATCCCGCCAGCGATCGTCGCCGCCCAGATCGAGTCGGTCGCCGGCGACATCGGCGTCGGCGCGGCCAAGACCGGCATGCTGGCGTCGGCCGAGATCATGGACGCGGTCGCCGCGGTCGTGCGGCGGCTCGCGATCGGACCGTTCGTGGTCGATCCCGTCGCGGCCTCGCAACACGGCGACGCGCTGCTGCGACCCGATGCGCTCGCGGCCTTGCGTACCACGATCGTCCCGCTGGCCGATCTGATCACCCCGAATCTCGGCGAGGTGCGGTTGCTCACCGGCATCGAGGTGACGACTCCCGACGAGATGCCCGACGCCGCCCGCGCGCTGCATGACCTCGGACCGCGCTGGGTGCTGGTCAAGGGCGGACACCTGCCGGGCGGGGATGCCGTGGATCTGCTCTACGACGGCACCGATTTCACCGAGTTCCGCGGGGCGCGGCAGTCGACCGCCCACACGCACGGTTCCGGTGACACGCTCGCTTCCTCGATCACCGCCGGGCTGGCTCGCGGGCTGGCGATGCCCGACGCCGTGCGCGAGGGCAAGGCGTTCATCGCCGCCGCTGTCGCCGGTTCGTTTCCGCTCGGCGGCGGGATCGGTCCGGTCGGGCATTTCTGGCGCATCCGGGACTGGCCCCTAACGATCAGGTGACGCCGTACGGAGCCGGGCCGCGAACACGGCCGCCGCGGCGCCCGGGTCGTCGGCCTCGGTGATGGCCCGGACGACCACGGCCCGCCGGGCGCCCCGGGCGATCACCTCGTCGAGGCGCTCCAGCGTCTCGATGCCACCGATCGCGAACCAGGGGCGCTCGTCCTCGTGCGCGGCGGCATGCTCGATCAGCTCCGTCCCGGCGGCCGGCCGCCCCGGCTTGGTCGGCGTCGTCCACGTCGGGCCGCAGCAGTAATAGCCCACACCCGGCTCGTTGCGCCCGGCGTCGCACTGCGCCGGCGAGTGGGTCGAGCGGCCGAGGACCACGCCCTCCCCCACGATCGAGCGCGCGACGTCGACCGGCAGGTCGTCCTGCCCGAGGTGCAGGATCGGGGCCCCGACGGCGCGGGCGATGTCGGCGCGGTCGTTGACCGCCCACGAGGCGCCGTGCCGCTCGGCCGCGGCCGCGAACACCTCGAGCAACGTCATCTCAGCACGGGCCTCGAGGCCCTTCTCGCGCAGCTGCACGACGTCGACGCCGTTGCCCAGCACGGCGTCGAGGAAGTCCTCGAGATCCGCCTGCCGGGAGCGGGAATCGACGCAGAGGTAGAGCCGGGCAGCACTCAGGTCGGTCATCGGCCAAGCCCCATGCCGTCGAGCGTAGGGTGGTCGCCAGCACGGGAGCTCGCCGCGGGGCGGGCTGAGAGGGCAGCAGCCGACCGTCGAACCTGATCCGGGTAATGCCGGCGTGAGGGAAGCACATGTCAGGACGTGACGTCGTCATCGTAGGCGCCGGAGCCATCGGCACCGCGATCGCTTGGCGCTGCGCGCAGCGCGGCCTCGACGTCACCGTGATCGACCCCGATCCGGCGCGCGGAGCCTGGCGCACCGCCGCCGGGATGCTCGCGCCGACGACCGAACTGCACTACACCGAGACGCCGCTGCTGCAGCTCAACCTCGACTCGCTGGCCCGCTACCCCGCCTTCGTGGCCGAACTCGAAGACGAGACCGGCCTCGAGGTCGGTTACCGGCGCAGTGGCGCAATCGCCGTCGCCTGGGACGCGGCCGATCTCGCCGCGCTGCGCGATCTGCAGGTGTTCGCGACCGGGCTCGAGGTCGACGCGCAGCTGCTCACCGCAACCCAGCTGCGCGAGCTCGAGCCGGCGCTGGCCCCTGGGCTGCCCGGCGGCCTCTATGCGCCGGGCGACCACCAGGTCGACCCGCGGCTGCTGCACGCGGCGCTCACGGCGGCCAGCATCGCCCGGGGTGTCACCTTCGTCGTGGCGACGGCTGCGGTCGAGCTCGCCGGCGATCAGGCCGTGGGTGTCCGACTGAGCGACGGCACCCACATCGCGGCGGGCACGGTGGTGCTGGCCGCCGGCAGTTGGTCCGCGCAGGTCGACGGGCTGCCCCGCGACGTCCGCGCGCCGATACGTCCGGTGCAGGGCCAGACACTGCGCCTCATCCCCCCGCCCGACCTGCAGCTGCGGCACATCCTGCGCGCCTCGGTCCGGGGCTCGGCCGTGTACGTCGTGCCACGCAGCGACGGCCGGCTCGTCGTCGGCGCCAGCGTCGAGGAGGCCGGCTTCGACCAGCTCCCTCGTGCCGGTGCGGTGTACGAGCTGCTGCGCGACGCCCAGTCGGTCGTGCCCGAGCTGAGCGAAGCCGTCTTCGAGGACGTGTGCACCGGGCTGCGGCCGGGCTCGCCCGACAACGCCCCGATCATCGGCTCGAGCGGTGTGCCCGGCTTGCTGTACGCCACCGGGCACTACCGCAACGGGATCCTGCTCAGCCCGCTGACCGCGGACGGGATCGCCGCGCTGATCACCGACGGCAAGTTGCCCGACGCGCTGGCCGCCTCGGGCGTCGAGCGTTTCGCCGGGAGCCGGTCATGAACATCGAGCTCAACGGCCAGGCGCACGAACTGCCGGATACCACCACCGTGGCCGAATTGATCATGACCACCACCGGGTCGGCCCGGGGTAGCGCCGCGGTCGTCGACGGCGAGGTCGTCCCTCGCAGCACGTGGGCCACGCACCGGCTGCGCAACGGTCAGCGGGTCGAACTCATCACCGCAGTGCAAGGAGGATGACCGTGGACGACTTCACGATCGCCGGGGTGACGCTGAGCTCGCGGCTGATCCTCGGCACCGGCGGCGCGCCGAGCCTGCACGTCATCGACGAGACGCTGCGCGCATCGGGCGCGGCAATGTGCACGGTCGCGATGCGCCGGATGGACGCGTCGAACGGCGGGACGGTGCTCGACGTGATCGACCGGCACGGCGTGCGGGTGCTGCCCAACACCGCCGGTTGCCGTACCGCGCGCGAGGCCGTGCGCACCGCGCAGGTCGCCCGGGAAGCGTTGGAGACGGACTGGGTGAAGCTCGAGGTCGTCGCCGACGAACGGACGCTGCTGCCCGACCCGATCGAGTTGCTCGACGCCGCGCAAAGCCTGGTGGCACAAGGCTTCCAGGTGCTTCCGTACACGAACGACGACCCGGTGCTCGCCCGTCGTCTGCAACAGGCCGGCTGTGTCGCCGTCATGCCGTTGGGCTCACCGATCGGCACCGGGCTGGGCATCAGCAACCCGCACAACATCGAGATGATCGTCGCCGAGGCCAGCGTGCCGGTGATCCTGGACGCCGGCATCGGCACCGCCTCCGACGCCGTGCTCGCGATGGAGCTCGGCTGCGACGGTGTCCTGCTGGCCTCCGCCGTCACGCGGGCGCAGGACCCGGCCGCGATGGCCGAGGCCATGGCCGGCGCCGTCCGGGCCGGCCGGCTCGCGCGCCGGGCCGGGCGCATCCCCAAGCGGTTCCACGCCCACGCCTCGTCCCCGACCGAAGGAATGGCCCTGCTGTGACCGCGGTCGAGGAGACGACGGAGCGGGCCGAGGCGCCGCTGACGCTGGACCAGCCAGCGCCGCGGGCACTACGGTTGATCGACCAGTTGGGTATGTGGGGCAACCTCGGCGTCAGCCTGCTCGGCTTCACCGGCGCGATCTACGTGCTCTACCCGATCGGCGACAAGCCGCTCTCGCTCGGGGCCGCCCTGCTCGCGCTGGTCCTGGGCACGTTGCTGGGCACTGCAGCCGTCTCGATCTCGGCGGTTCCCGGGACCGAGACGGGCGCACCGGCGATGGTGCTGCTGCGCGGGCTGTTCGGCGCGCGGCTGTCGTGGTTCCCGACCGTGCTCAACATCGTGCAACTGCTCGGCTGGACGACGTTCGAGATCGTCACCATCAGCACCGCGCTGCACCAGATCACCGGCGGGGTGCCGCGCTGGGTGTACGTGGTCGTCGGCGGTACGGTCACCACCGCGCTGGCCCTGCGGCCGCTCGGGTGGATCCGGCTGCTGCGTCGCTACGTCACCGTCGCGGTGGTGATCGCCTTGGCCTATCTCGCGATCCAGCTGCTGCGCAATCCGTTGCCGGCGCTGGGTGCCGGCACCTTCAATGGCTTCTGGATCGCCGTCGATTCCGTCATCGGCGTTGCGGTGTCGTGGGTGCCGGTCGCCGCCGACTACACGCGCCACTCGAAGTCGGTGCGCGACACCGTCGTCGGCTCGTTCGTCGGCTACTCGATCAGCCAGATCGCCTGCTACGCCATCGGCTTGATCGCGCTCGTGACGGTGGCCAAGGGCGACGACGGGCAAATCTTCAACGCGTTCATGGCGATCCCGGTGGGCACGTTGGCGTTCGCGGTGCTCGCGATCCGCGAGCTCGACCAGTCCTTCGTCGACACGTACTCGGCGGCGGTCTCGGTGCAGAACATGCGCCCGCGGTGGGACCGCCGGGTGATCGCGGTGGTGCTCGGCGCGCTGTCGACCGTGCTCGCGCTCGTCCTCGACATCGGCAACTACCAGGACTTCCTGCTGCTGATCGGCTCGCTGTTCGTGCCGCTGCTCGGCGTGTTCGCCGTCGACTACTTCCTCATCTCACGCCGCACGTGGAATCTGAGCGAGACGGCACCCGCGCGCTGGTCGATGGTCGTGCCGTGGCTGGCCGGCTTCGTCGCCTACCAATTGATCAATCCGGGGTACCTCGGCTGGTGGTCCCGCCAGTGGGCCCACCTCGACCGGTGGCTGCACTTCACCCCGACGTCGTGGATGAGCGCGTCCCTGATCTCGTTCGCGGTGGCCGCGGCCGTTACCGTGCCGGTCGGGCTGGTGACCCGCGCGAAGGGGAAGCGCCCGTGACCGACCCGCTGGTCGTGCACCCCGAGGTCGCCGAGGCGCTGCACACCGGGGGTCCGGTCGTGGCGCTGGAGAGCACGATCATCAGCCACGGGCTGCCGCGTCCGGACAACCTGCGCATCGCCCGCGAGATCGAGGCCGCGGTGCGCGCCGGCGGCGCGGTACCAGCCACGATCGCCGTGGTCGACGGGCAGGCTCGGATCGGACTCGACGACGACGCGCTCGAGCGGGTGGCCGGCGACCCGGACGTGACCAAGGTGAGCGTGCGCGATGTCGCCGCGGTCGCCGCGCGCGGTGGCGTCGGCGCGACAACCGTCGCGTCGACGGCGCACTTGGCGGCAGCCGCCGGCATCCGGGTCTTCGCGACCGGCGGTCTCGGCGGTGTCCACCGCGGTGCGCGCGACAGCTGGGACGAATCGGCCGACCTGACCACGCTGTCGCGCACGCACGTCCTGGTCGTGTGCGCCGGGGTGAAGTCGATCCTCGACGTCGCCGCGACACTGGAGCGGCTGGAGACGCTCAACGTCGGCGTGCTGGGCTACCGCACCGACCGCTTCCCCGGCTTCTACCTGCGCGACTCCGGGCACGCGGTGTACTGGACGGTGTCGGATGCTGCCGAGGTGGCCGCGGTGATGCGCGCGCAGGACGGGCTGCGCACGGCCGGCTACGGGCTGGTGCTGGCCAATGCGATCGACCGCGACGACGAACTCGACCGCGAGCTGCACGACCGCACATTGACGGCCGGCCTCGCCGCCGCGGCCGCCGCCGGCGTGCACGGCAAGGACGTCACACCGTTCCTGCTCGACTTCTTCCACCGCGAGACGCACGGCGCGTCGCTGACCGCGAACGTCGCGCTGGTGCGGTCGAACGCGCGGTTGGCGGCGCGGGTGGCGGCAGCCTACGCGGGCGGCGAATGATCCGCGTCGTCTGCGTCGGTGACCTGATGGTCGACGTCCTCGCGCGCCTACCCGGCCCGCTCGCCCCGGGGTCGGACACGCCGGCCGCGGTCGAGTTCCACGGCGGAGGGGCGGCGGCGAACGTCGCCGCGTGGCTGGTCGCGGCTGGCGCCGACGCCACCTTCGTGGGGCGGGTCGGCGACGACGCGCTCGGCCGCCGCGCGCGCGACGATCTGCACGCGGCCGGTGTCGAGGCGGCGGTGACTGTCGACCCGGAACTCCCGACCGGCACGTGCATCGTGCTCGTCGACCCGGACGGCGAACGCACGATGATCCCCTCGGCCGGCGCCAACGCGGCCGCGAGCGACTCGGCGACGCTGCCGCTCGAGGCCGACTGGCTCTACGTGTCGGGGTATGCGCTGCTCGGCGCCGGCAGCCGGCCGTTCGCGCTGGCCGCCCTCGAGCACGCCCGCGCCCGCGGCTGGTCGGTGGCCGTCGACGTCGCCTCGGCCGCGCCGTTGGCTGCGGTCGGGCCCGAGGCCTTCCTGGGCTGGGTCGGCCCCGACGTGCTGTTGTTCGCGAACGCGGCCGAGGCGCGCGTGCTGACCGGTCTCGACGCCGACGCCGCAGCGGCGCAGGCGCTCGCGGTGCGCTGCGGATACGCGATCGTCAAGCGCGGCGCGGCCGGTGCCGTGTGGTCGGACGGGACGAGCGTGCTGTCGGTAGCGGCCGAGCCGGCACCGGTGATCGACTCGACCGGCGCCGGGGACGCGTTCGCCGCCGGCTTTCTGGCCACGGCCGACGAGGTGGCACCGAGCATGGCGGCGGCCGTCCGACTCGCGGCCGTGGCGATCGGCCGACCCGGAGCCCGGCCGCCGTTGCCGGTGTGCACCCGTACCCGTCGCGCTCGCGGGCCCCGAGCTGACCGATAGCGGCGCGTGCGGATGCACACAGTCAGACGGGGCGGCCACAATAGGGCCGTGCCCCGACCGCTCGCTCCGCTCGTCGCCCGTGACGCCGAGCTGACCGAATTGCTGCGCACCCTCGACACCGCCGAACGCGGGATCGCGGGGGCGGCCGTGCTCGGCGGCGACGCCGGCATGGGCAAGACCCGGCTGCTGCTCGAGGTGACCACGGCCGCACAGGAACGCGGCTTCCGCACGATGATCGGGCACTGCGTCGACCTGGGCGAGGCCCCGCCGCCCTACCTGCCCTTCAGCGAGGCGTTCGCCCGTCTCGCCGCCGAGGATCCCGACGTCGTCGAGGCCCTGCTGGCCGAGCACCCGGCCCTGGCCCGGCTGCTGCCCGGACGCTCGGGCGCCGTCGTCGACGCCCGCGTCGAGCGCGGCGAGCTGTTCGAGTCGGTCCTGGGTTCGCTGGCCGCACTGGCCGAGATCTCCCCCGTCGCCGTGTTCATCGAAGATCTGCACTGGGCCGATCAGGCCACCCGTGACCTGCTCGGCTTCCTGTTCACCCGCATCCGCACCGAGCGGATCGCGCTGATCGCCAGCTTTCGCAGCGACGACCTGCACCGCCGCCATCCGCTGCGTCCGGTGCTGGCCGAATGGGGACGGCTCACGGCCGTCACCCGCGTCCAGCTCGATCCGCTCGCGGCGGCCGAGGTGCGCCGGCTGGTCCGCGCCATCCACCCCGAGCCGTTGGCCGAGGTCGACCTCGCGAGCATCGTCAGCCGGGCCGACGGCAATGCGTTCTTCGCCGAGGAGCTGGTGGCCGCTACTGAGCAGTGCAACAACGCCCAGCAGCTGCCGTGGCAGCTGGCCGACCTGCTGCTGGTGCGGCTCGATGGCCTGTCCGACGACGCCCGGGCGGTCGTGCACGTCGCCGCGGTCGGCGGCCGCCGCGTGTCGCACGGCATGCTCGCCGACGTCGCCGACCTGCCGCCGCAACGGCTCGACGCCGCGCTGCGCGACGCCATCGACGCGCACGTCCTCGAGCTCACCTCCAGCGGGCGCGGCTACGTATTCCGGCACGCGCTCGTCGCCGAGGCCGTCTACGACGATCTGCTGCCCGGTGAGCGGGTGCGGCTGCACGCGGCCTACGCGGCCGCCCTGGCCCGCGAACCCGATCGCAGCCGGGCCGAACTCGCCCGCCACGCCCTGGCCTCCCACGATCTCGACACCGCGTACCTGGCCAGCGTCCAGGCCGGCGATCAGGCCATGGCCGTCGCCGCCCCGCAGGACGCGCTGGCCCACTACGAGATGGCCCTCGACGTCGCCCCCCGAGCCAGCACCGCCCCGGCCGACCGCGCCGATCTCGTGCTGGCCTTCGTCGATGCGGCCGAGGCCGCCGGCCGCTGGCAGCGCGGCGCCGACCTGGCCCGCGACACGCTGGCCGAGCTGCCGGACGGCACGCCGGACGTGTCACGAGCCAAGCTGCTGTACGCAATGGTCCGGGCGACGCTGGGCGGCGAGGTCGACGAGCAGGCCCTGTCCGCGACGTCCACCGCACTGCGGCTCGTGCCCGAGGATCCGCCGACACCGCTGCGGGCCCGCCTGCTGGCGCAGTACGCCCGCGTCGCCGCGATCATGGGTCTGGAGGTCGACGGCGAGCGTTCGGCCACCCAGGCCCTCCAGCTGGCGGAGGCCGTCGGCGACCAGCCGACGGCCAACGATGCGCAGGCCACCTTGGCCGGTATCGAGCGGCGCCGCGGCGACCCGGACTCCGCGGTGCGACTGCTCAAGCGGGTGATCGCCCGCGCCAATCGGGTCGGCGACGTCGCCACCGAGCTGCGCAGCCGCTTCAGCCTGGCCAGCCTGCATCACGAGATCGGCGACCTGGCCGGCGCGCAGACCGACTTCGACGAGATCGTGGCACTGGCGGCGCGCACCGGCCGGCCGTGGGAATCATTCGGTCTGCACTCGCGATCCATGAGCGGGCTGCTGCGCTACACGCGCGGCGACTGGGACGGTGCCCGGCACGTGCTCGACACCGTCGGGCAGCGCCCACCCGATCTGGCCGAGGCCCTGCTCAGCGCGATGGACATGATGATCCGGTCCGCGCGCGGCGATCGGGGCGTCCTGCGCGACGCGCCGCGCGTACGGCCTTTCTGGGAGCGCGAGGGCCGGGTCGGTTTGAACGCGACGTTCTCGCTGCTCGAGTTGCACGAGCAGACCGGCGACGCCAGCACCGCCCGCGACCAGCTCCGCGAGCTCGTCGACTTCCTGACCAAGATCTGGCTGACTCCGTGGTTCATGGCCCGCATCGAGTTGTCGGCCCGCAGCATCGCTGTGCTGTGCACCGCGGCGAGTTCGGCCCCGCGATCAGCTCCG